>NZ_JBNHGJ010000051.1:0-22149 GCF_059091165.1 Arthrobacter sp. Hb9-2
GGTGCCGTTGGTGCCGCCGAGGGCGAGGCCGAGGTCTACGTCGGCTACGACGTCGGTGGTGGGGATGGTGGTGCCGGTGCCGTTGGTGCCGCCGAGGCCGAGGTCTACGTCGGCTACGACGTCGGTGGTGGGGATGGTGGTGCCGGTGCCGTTGGTGCCGCCCAGGCCGAGGCCGAGGTCTACATCGGCTACGACATTGGCGGTCGGGACGAGGGTTCCGGCGCCGTCCGTACCCGATTCGTTGCCGAGTACAAGTGCTGCGTCTGCGGCAACCGCAGCGTCAGCGAGGGCACCATCGGTGCCCGTCACGTTTCCCAGGCCAAGATTGATGTCAGCCGCGGCGGCCGCGTCGAGGAGATTACCGGAAGTCCCGGTAGCCGTTTCGTTGCCGAGAACAAGTGCTGCGTCTGCGGCAACCGCAGCGTCAGCGAGGGCACCATGGGTGCCCGTGACGTTGCTGAGAGCCAGGACCGCGTCTGCCGAGATGGCGGAGTCAGCCCCGGTGGCAGGGCTAGCTGTGCTTGCGAGGTTCCCGAGGCCGAAATTCAGGGCTACGTCGGCTGCTACAGCAGCGTCAGCGATGGTGCCGTTGCTGCTGCCAGTTTCGGTGAGGTGGCCCAGGCTGAGGTTTACGTCTGCGGCGACTGCGAGGCCGGTGTGCGTGGTTTCCGGGGCGCTGGTGGTATCTGCGGCGTTGGCCGCAGTGCAGCTAAGGGCAAGAAGCCCGCCGGCAAAGAGGGTGCCGAGCAACCCCCTGCGAAGGTTGGAACTCATGGTGGTGTCTCCTGAAAAGTTGAGTTTAGGGCGCTGGATCAGCAGCCCCAGGTGGCCGTGTTCTGCCAAAGACGGGCAGAAAGCACTCAACTAGTCAGGAGAGGAACCGGGGTCGTAAGACACCGGTGAAGGAGCGTGCTCGGAGTAATCACCCAGCGGGATGGTGCCCGTCAGGGGAAGCTGAAGATTAAAGGGATCCACCCAGGCCGCCGGGCCTGACCCTGCCGCGGATGCTGAGCTGCCGCCACTGCCTGAGGCAGGGGGCGCAGGAGCCTGGGTCGTATAGGGGAGCCAGTCCGAAGGCAGGGAAAGATCACTGCTCATCGCTTGCAAACCAGTGCCCGCAACGGCAGAAAGCGAAAACTTATTTGCCCCGGACGTGGGAGAAACCGGGCTGACCACGAACTTGTCTGTTTCCGTTGCGGAATCACTGGCGCTGTCAGCAGATTCGGTCTTCGGTGAGGCGTCCTCGCTCGCGGCTGAAGTTAGGTCATCGGCACTGGCAGTGCTGGCTTCTCCAGCTGTTTCGTCTGCAGGTGCGATTGGAAGCTGCGGGAGCGCATCTGGCAGCTGAGCGTCTCCTGTCACCAGGTCAGTGACGGGTTCAACGACGGGCTCCAGGACAGGAACAGCATCCACCAAGGGCGGAACGACAGTGCCCACTGCTCCCGAGACCACATCATCGGCAACCGCTGTAACCGGCACCGCAATAGCAGAAACGGCACCGGCTGGCACCACATGGTTCACGAGGGGTATTGAAGTAATGAAGTCATCTACGGCCCCGGACAAGGGCACCCCTACCGGCTGCAGCAGACCGTTGTGAGGCGCTGCAGGAACGGGCTTGTGTTCAAATTGCGGCGGCAGGGCAGGCAGGGTTTCGGTCAACGTCCCCATCAGTGAGGACGCCGAGGATGTAGCGCTGCCCAGCAGCGAGGAAGAATCCGAAAGAGTGTCTGCACTGGCGGCTGGAGAGGAAAAGGTCAGCCACGTGAGGGTGGCGGCGCCTGCCAGGAGGACGGGTCGGAGGGCGCGCCAGCCAGAACGAGCTCCAGTCATGTGCACCACCCCCCGGTAATGTCTGCGTAGACAACGGTCTCAGAATAAAACTAATCCCTTGATTATGTCCAACTTCTCCCGAGAACAATTTGTGAACGAACCGTTTTCGCCTTTTGGAAGTGGGGCTCGAACTGCCGGGACAGGTGAATTCCTGACGGCCACCCGGAGCAGTACCTACGGGAATACGTGGCCCCTCTGAGGTGATAAGGGCCTACGACGGGGGATTGACCCTGTTCACGAAGGGCCCCCGTTTCCGCCGCCGGCCCGGCTGCTGCCGCTCTTTTCGGGGTGGAGATTACAAATGAGCCCCCTACTACGCGGGATTAAACCGGCTCCTGCTTCCGCTGTCATCGGAAGGGGCTACCTGATCCCTCAAGCGCACTGACAGGCCATGCCCCACTTCATGCGCTGTCGTTTCACTTGAATGACCGTGCGATAGCCTGCACGGGGTACGCGGTCAACCAGATAATCCCGGCACAAATTAGAAGGATTCCAGCCGCGGCCATATGCCCGAGAAACATGAGCAACGCCACGATCAACGTTCCGCCATAGGTGAGGGTAAAACTCAGCGTGTCCGTGTCAAAGAGCATCAGTAGTCACCTGGTCCGGGGTGGGGGAGCGGGGTGGCAGATGCCGGTACAGCGTGGTGCGTTTGAGCCCGGTCTTGGCAGTATTCTCCTTCATAGAGAAGCCCTTGTCCCGCAGCAGGGCGGCGTGTTCGATTTTACCGGCGTCGATCACTGAAGGCCGTTCCGCGCGGCGCCCGTTGGCGGACGCCACCGCCCGGGCATGCGAGGTCCGCTCGGCGGCGTAGGTACGTTCCATCTCCGCGAAGAGAGCAAGCATGACAACCGCCAGCTGCGCCATCGAGCTGTCCGGGTTGGACGTGTCGTTGGGCAGGGGATCAGCAAGCGTCCGGACACCCACACCGCGTTCCTTGAGCTCGTACACCATATAACCGCAGGTCAGATCGTTGGTGGCCACACCATGCGGCCGCGGTGCCTGCATTGACGGGACTTCGTTACTTCGGGAGGATTTGCGTGGCGGGTGTTCGAACATTCTTTGATTGGGGGAACATCTGCCCGGGAGCTGGCTGCGGTCTGAAGACCGAGTGGGGGGAGTCAGCTCCCGCCTTGTGGAAGTTGTATTTAAACGACTTCCTCGGTGGCACACTGCAGTAGTGAGTATCTCCAAGTGGTGGCCACTGGTCCAGGCGGGAAGCCGCAACAGGCTTATCGAGAACAACAGCGATCCGCTGCCGCTTGTTAGTCCGACTTCCCCGAGGTTACGGGCGGCACGCCTGATTCTGCGTGGTCTGGGGAATCAGCGGCCGGTGCCCGGCTTTCCTACGGAGCTGTGGGCTGGATCGAGGCCGTCGCCAACGATGAGGAGTCGGCAGCCGGCTGCCATCTCCGCACGGATGACGGAGAGGCACCTCATGAGGATCATGGGCGATTCCAGAGGGCCGGCCCTGGCCACTGCCGGCCTATCGGATGAGGAACTAGCCCGACTGCTGGATGCTCTTTTTCGAAACCTCGATACTCGTGCGCCGGAACCGGGTGCAATCTTCTGGTACGAGAGATGCGTTGAAGAAAGCCGCCGCAGGTCGAACTGAGTAGCGGTATGTCCGGTTCTGCAGGAGCCGGCGGGCACGTTCCTCTATGTCGTGTGCTGTGCCTTGGCCACGGTGCGTTCGTTAGAGGCGGGGCGGAGCCTACTGGCTGCTTCGGCCAGCTCCTTTGGGCGGAAGGGCTTCGTGAGGTAAGCAGCTGCGCCTGAGGCCATTCCTGCAAGAACATCGTCGTTTTCGGCCCTGGCGGTCAGGAACAGGAGTGGGGCGTTGCTCAGAGCGCGAATGGCTCGGGCCACTACGTGCCCGTCCATGTCTGGCAAACCCATGTCCAAAGTAATCAAGGAAACTGAAGGATCAGCGGCCGCGGCGATGCCTTCCGCTCCTGTGGGAACCGCACGCACTTCGAACCCAGCGCGGGTCAGGACGATCCTGATTAGTGACCTGATGTCATCATCATCTTCTACGACAAGGCAAACTCTGCCTATATCCATTCGAGCCCCCCGGCCTTTCTCGGTTGCTAACCACCTTACAACTCGCCGGTCTTAGCCCAGGGAGTGATTGCTCAATCGCTGCGAGGCACAGGGTTGTTGTGGGGAGTACCTTACGGCCGCCACTGTAACCAGCCCGGATAGGTGGGGAGTGTCCCACTAAGGTGTCCCGGTTCCAAGGAAGTGGGACACGAGGGCTGGTCCCCATTCCCAGGCCTCTATTGTTGATTGGTGACTATTACTCAGGCCGTGCTTTCGTTCGCTGTGGTCGCCGGACTCCTCACCCTCGTTCCCGGGATCGACACCGCGCTGGTCCTCCGCTCGTCTATTTCTAAGGCTCGCAGTTTCGCTTTCGCGACGGCCTTGGGAATCTGTACTGGCGCTATGGTCTGGGGAGTTGCGGCCGCCGTTGGAGTCTCGGCGCTTCTCGCAGCTTCCGAGCTGGCATATCGCATATTGACGTTTGCCGGAGCGGCTTACATGGTCTGGCTCGGCGCTTCGCTGATCTGGAAGAGTATAAAAACGGGCAGGTCCCCCAGCGCTGTGGAGGAGACCTCATTCACGCCCGGAGCGACAGGCCGGAAACTCTTTCAAGGCTGGCTCACCGGAACGGGTACCAACCTACTTAATCCCAAAGTAGGTGTCTTCTACATCGCAACTATTCCCCAGTTCATTCCAACCGGAACCTCGCCCCTTCTTATGGGGATAGTGCTGGCAAGCGTGCACTGCCTCCTCACCATGGCCTGGTTCTCAGTCCTCATCTTCGGAACTCAGTTGGCTGCCAGATGGCTCAAAAATGCCCGCAGCATCAGGATCATCGACCGAATCACGGGAACCGTCCTCATCGGATTCGGCATAAAAGTCGCATTCGAACCAGGACATTAACACTCCGATTGCCCAGCAATCTGACCGACTAACGGCGTCTGGCTCAAAGTCCCGATTCCAACGAAATGGGACAGACAGTCCCAAGCACAAAGAAAGCCCACCGGTGGGGGACCGGCGGGCTTCCAGCACCGACACTATGGTGATCCGTTTTAGACATCGAGTGGAGCATCGGTTAGTAGCTTAGGGTCCAAGATTTTCCTGAAGCTGCGAGATAGTGCTGTTCTCTGACTAGGGATATGGGAATAAGTCCGAACGGGGGCCGTGGTTGTTGCATTGACGGGAGCTGGCGCCTGCCGGGAGGATTTGCGTTGGCGGGTTTTGGAACTAATTGTTGGGGGAACATCCGTCCGGGAGCTGGCTTCGGTCTCAAAACCGCGTGGGGGAGTCAGCTTCCGCCTTGCCCGTCGAATTGGGGTGGCTCAGGCCGTTGTCTGGTCAATGAGGATCGCGGCGCGGGTGACTTCCCGGGCGAGGGACTTTTCGAGGGCCTCTTCGACACCGTCCAGGGTAAAGGTTGCGTCAATCATGGCGTCGAAGGGATATTTTTCCCGGTGCTCGGCGAGGAAAGCCAGGGACTTGTAGAGGTAGCGCCCTTCGTATCGGTCCACGTGCTTGATGGTTAGGGCTTTGCGGGTGACGTAGCCGGGATCAAACGGGACGGTCCTGCCGGGAGAAAGGTTGCCCATCACCAGGTAGCGGCCGCCCCGGCGGATCTGGCGCAGTCCCTCGGCGAAGGCGTCGGCCACACCGGTCAGTTCAATGGCGACGTCAGGACCGTGGCCCCCCGTGAGCTGCTGGATGGCGACGATCCTGTCCTCCAGGTCCGGGATGTCTGCGATGTTGATCGTGTGGTCGGCACCGAAGTGCAGGGCTTGTTCAAGCCGGGAGCGGGAGGGGTCGATCACGATGACGGTGGCGCCGCGTTCCTTGGCGACGGCGGCGGCGTTCAGGCCCAGTCCGCCGGCTCCCTGGATGAGCACCGTTTCGCCGTACTGCAGGGCGATCTGGTCTATGCCGAAGGTGACTTGGGAGAGGGCACAGTTGGCGCTGGCAGCGACGGAGTCGGGGATTTCGTCGGGGACTTTGTAGACGTGCTGGCGGGGGTGGATGTAGTAGTGGGTGCCGAAGGCGGCGTGGAAGTGGGGTGCTTCGGTGGGCTGCTTACCGAAGAATTCGTAGGCGTTGTCGCACAAGTTGGGCTGGCCGCCCAGGCACCGGGCGCAGCGGTCGCAGGTCTGGAAGTAGGTAGCGACGATGCGGTCGCCGGTGTTGAGCGGTTGGCCGGCGTTGTCGGTGGGGCGTCCCTCGCCGATGGCGGCGACGGTGCCGACCATTTCGTGGCCGAGGCCGCCGCTTTTCTTGACGGGGTGTTTGCCGTTCCAGATGTGCAGTTCAGAGCCGCAGACGTTGGCTCGGGTCACTTTCATCAGGATGGCCCCGGGTTCGGGGGCGGGGAGGGGGTACTCGGCGTAATCGAGTTCCCGGGGGCTGGTCATGACAGCGATGCGGCCGTACTCGATTTCAGGCATGGAGGGTCCGTTTCGATGGACGGCAGTTGCCGGGGGCCCTAGGCTCCCCGGCAACTGCCTGCTCGTGGTTGTTTAGTGGGCTGTCTCGTCGGCCGGAGCTCCCCCGGCGACAGCCGGGATGTGTACGGGGTCCGCGACGTGCTGGTGCTTGCGGGAGAACAGAACCGCTATGCCGGACAGGACGCACGGGATGGCTCCGAAGAAGAATGCTGCGGTGGCCCAGTTGCCGCCGTTGGAGAGCAGGGTGGCGGCCAGGGCGCTGGAGACGATCGCGCCGATGGGGCCGACGGCGGCGACGAAGGTTGCTCCGCGGCCGCGGATGCGGGTGTCGTAGCTTTCTCCGACGAAGAAGAGAACGCAGGAGTAGGGGCCGATGAGGAAGAACGTTCCGAGGCTGTAGAGCGCGACGACGGTCCAGAAGTCGCTGGGGCCAAAGATCATGGCGGTGAAGACGATGCCGCCGGTGATCCAGCCGAAGGCGATGACGTTGCGCCGGCCGAACTTGTCGCCGAGGAAGCCGTGTGTGAGGTAGCCCAGGTAGGCGATTACGTTGGACATCAGGAGGATGGCCAGGGAGTTGGTGAAGGAGACGTTGTGGACGCTGACCAGGACGGTGGTGCCGAGCACGCTGAAGACCTGGACGGGAAAGTAGTTCAGGATATGGCCGAACCCCAGTGCCAGGGTGGTGCGCAGGCTCCGGCCGCGGAAGACATCAGCGAGGGTGCTGCGGGTTTCGTGCTCTTCGATCCCGAGTGCGGCGGAAAGGTTTTCTGCATCGGCCTTGTGGCCGGCCTTTTGGAGGCGGCGGATTTTCTGGATGGATTCGAACTGGGGTGATTCGCGCAGTTTGCGGGCCAGTGCCGCGACGATCAGGGAGGGGATGGCGGCGAAGACGAAGCAGCCGGCCCAGCCGATGACCGGGAGCAGGACGGCGGTCAGCGCCGCGGCGAGAATGGCACCGATCGGCCAGCCACCCTGAACCAGGGAGTAGATGAATCCTTGGCGCTTTTTGATGCGGGGGTCATCGGAGGCGCCGTAGAGTTCGCTGAGGTAGGCGCCGTTGACGCCCTGTTCGGACAGGCCCAAACCGCTGAGGGACCTGATGGCGATCAGGACGGAGACAGGAACGATCCCGCCGAGGGCGGTCAGTGCAGAGGCGATGCCTGCTCCGGCGGTGGTGAAGGCAAGGCCGGCTTTACGGCCGAACTTGTCCACGACGGGTCCTGCGATGAGGCCCATGGCGACGGCGCCGACGGACATCCAGGTGACCATTGTGGCCTGTTCGGCTTCGTTCAGGCCGAGGTCTTTGCCGAGTTCGGGCAGGAGCGTGCCGAAGAGGATGAAGTCATAGACGGCGAACGCCCAGGCCAGGAAGCAAAGGATGGTCGCGAATTTGATTTGCCGGTTGGTGACGTGTGCCGGCCGCCAAGCCGTGATGTTTGTTGAAGACATGTTCCAGCTCCATTGATGGGTACTGACGAATGTGATGGGGATTACATCTGTTTTTGGGTGTGACTGCCTAAGGACTTGGCGGCAGCGGGGCCCTGGGATGCGGTGACGCGCCGGATGGTCGGCGCCGTGTCCGGCGGGCCGGTCAGTGCCGGCCCGCCGGAAGGTGGGGTCCTAGGCGGACTTGCCTTCGATTTCTTCGAGGATCGGCAGGAGGAACTTGCGGAACTCGTCGTAGTTTTCGGTGACCGGGAAGTGGCCGAGCTTGGGCATTTCCCAGAACTTGGAGCCCTTGACCAGGTTCGCGGCTTCCTTGGTGTCAGCCGGTGAGGTGTTGGGGTCGTATTCGCCGGTCAGGAAGTACAGCATGCACTTGCTGGTGTCGATCGCCGCGGCTTCTTCGGGGCTGACGTTGTGGTCGTAGTAGTAGTAGTACAGGTCGCCGGCGAAGACACCGGGTCCGCCGCATTGGTACTCCCACTGGATCTCCCGGACGTTCTCTTCCGGGGAGTACGGGGAGATGTTCAGCATCATGGCTGCGCCGGTTGAGGTGCGGGAGACGTTGGGGTTGTCGTATTCGCGGCGGATCCCGTCCATGCCAACCTCCACGTACTCGGCCGCGGAGCGCAGGGCGCCTTCGACGGAGATCGTGGCGCGGTAGCGGTCGTTGAAGTTGGAGGCCAGGTCGATGGCGAGGTGCCCGCCCATGGAGCTGCCCATGTAGACGGGGCGGTCCAGTTCCAGTGCTTCGGAGAGGGCGTTGGGGAAGGCCATCATGCGGGACTTGGTCATGTTGTATTCGCGGGTCCACCATTTGTCCCCGTGCGGGGGCAGGGACTTGCCGTGGAAGGGCAGGTCGAAGGCGATGACGCGGTAGCGGGAGGTGACCTCTTCGTCGTTGAGCAGGTGCCGGTACTGGCGGCCGTCGGAGCCTGCGGTGTGCCCGACGATCAGGGGGATGCCCTGGCCGGCTTCTTCGTAGTAGACCCGGTATTCGATGTCTTCGACGGTGAGGTAGACGTAGCCACCCTTGATGGGTTCGAACTTTGCCATGGCTTTACGCTCCTTCGCGGTTGAGCTGGCGGAAGATTTGCATGAGCCGGTTCAGGGCCGGCAGGTAGGCGTAGAGCTGGTGGGTGTTGCTCAGCAGCACGCCGTGCTTGGCAGAAGAGCTTTGCAGGGACTGGAAGAACGGCCGCGGGTGCTCGGCGGTCATGTCCTTCCACTGCTCCTCGGTGCCCTTGATCCAGATCGCCGCGCCCTGGGGGTCGGTGTCGGAGGGTTCGATGGAGAGGAATTCGCCGTCGTCGTAGGCGGCCAGCCAGGCCTTGTCGCCGATGGCGACGTGCAGGTTTCCGGTGTAGTAGCGCATCTCGCGGTTGAACTCGAAGTCCTTGGTCGCGGTCTGCAGCACTTGTGCGAAGTCACGCATGGATTTGCCTTTCATCGTTGAAAGCAGGGGTGGGGGTGGCGAGGTATTCATACATCCTCGTGTGGTCTTCGGCGCCGTGTCCGGCGTCGAGGACGGACTGCCAGATGGTTTCGCAGTCGTGGCTGAAGCGGGCATCAATGCCAAGGGAGTCGGCCAGGGCCGTGGCGATCTTGATGTCCTTGGTCATCAGCCCGATCGGGAAACCGGAGCCGAACGTACCGGAGAGCATGAACTGGACGACCTTGTTCTCCGAGGTGTTGCTCCGCCCGGAGGATGCGTTCAGGACCTGGGTCAGGGTTGCCGGGTCGATGCCGAAGCGCTCACCAACGCGCAGGGCTTCGACGGTGGCAGCGACCGAAGCTGCGGAGACCAGGTTGTTCAGGGCCTTGGCCGCGTGTCCGGAGCCGGCGTCACCGACGTGGATGACGGATTTGCCCAGCACGTCGAAAATGTCCTTGGCCTGGTCCAGATCGTGCCAGCGGCCTCCGACCATGATGGCGAGCTGCCCGTACTGGGCGCCGCGCACCCCGCCGGAGACGGGGGCGTCAAGGTAACGCATGCCCTGCCGTTCGAGCCGGGCGCCCAGGTCCCGGGAGCGGATCGGCTCTGAGGAGGACATGTCGATGAACAGGGTGTTCAGCGAGGCAGCACCGGCCACGCCCCCGGCGAGTACGGCTTCGACGATGTCGGAGTTGGGCAGCATCGTGATGATGATGTCCGCGTCCTGCCAGGCTTTGACATCCGGAGCCGTCCGGGATGTGGGGTGCTGGTCCTGGAACCGCTGCACGGCGCCCTTGTCGCGGTCATCCACGATGAGGGTGTGGCCCGCGTCGGCGAGCCGCGAGGCCATGGGGAAGCCCATGTTGCCCAGGCCGATGAAGCCGATGGTGCTCATGCTTCGGCCTCCATCTCTTTGAAGACCTCACGGGCGAGGCGGAAGCTTTCCAAGGCGGCGGGGGCTCCGCAGTAGATGGCGACCTGGAGGAAGACTTCCTTGATCTGCTCCTTAGTGACACCGTTGCGGACCGCTCCACGGACGTGGACCTTCAGTTCGTGCGGCCGGTTCAGGGCACTGATCATGGCCAGGTTGATCAGGCTGCGCTGGGCGCGTTCCAGGCCTGGGCGGTTCCAGACGTCGCCCCAGCAGTACTGGGTGACGAGTTCCTGCATCGGCATGGAGAACTCGTCCGCGCTGTCCAGGCTGCGCTGGACGTACTCGTCGCCGAGGACTTCCCTGCGGGTGGCAAGGCCCTTGTCGAACAGTTCCTGGTTGATGGTGCTGGTGCTCATTGTGTTACTCCTTGTGCTGCTTCCTTGGCCGCGTTTAGCGGGGTCTGGTCCCACACCGCCTGGATGTTGGTGAATTCGTGGACGCCCAGGTAGGACAGTTCCCGGCCGAAGCCGCTCTTCTTCACCCCTCCGATCGGGATCCGGGGGTCGGAGACGGAGAGGCCGTTGATGAAGACTCCGCCGGCGTCGATCTTCCGGGCCATGGCGCGGGCCTTCGCACTGTCGGCAGTCCAGATCGCTGCGCTGAGCCCGAATTCGGAATTGTTGGCCTTGGTCAGGGCATCCTCGGCGTCCTCTGCCACGATGACTGTGGCGACAGGTCCGAAGATCTCCTCCTTGAAAGCCGTCATGGCTTCGGTGACGCCGGCCAGGACCGTCGGGGCGTAAAAGGAGCCGGGCCCGGGGATGCGGTGGCCACCGGTCAGAAGCTCCGCTCCTTCGGCAACGGAGCGCTTTACCTGGTCATCAACGTCCAGCAGGCCTTCCTCTTTGGCCATCGGGCCGACGAAGGTTTCCGGGTCGGTGGGGTCCCCGACTTTGAAGCTTTCGACCCGTCGGGCGAGCTTGGCGGTGAATTCGGCATAGACAGGGCGTTCGACGATGATGCGCTTGGCCGAGATGCATACCTGGCCTGCGTTCACCATGCGCCCGGTGGCCGCAGCGTCCACGGCTTTGTCCAGGTCGGCGTCGGCGAGGACGATGAACGGGTCCGAGCCGCCGAGTTCCAGGATCACCTTTTTCAGGGCACGGCCGGCCTCCGCGGCAACGGACTGCCCGGCCACGGTTCCGCCGGTCACAGCGGCGCCCGTGATGCGCGGGTCGTGGATGATGGCGGGAATTTGGTCACGGTCGCAGTTCACGACCGCGAAGGTGCCTTTCGGAAGCCCTGCTTCCTCCCACAGGGACTCCAGGGCCAGGGCGCAACCGACCACGTTTGAAGCGGGCTTAAGAAGGTAGCCGTTGCCACCGAGGATGATGGGAGCGGCACCGCGGAAGATCTGCCAGACCGGAAAGTTCCACGGCATAATCGCCAACACCGTGCCGGTGGGCAGGTATGAGACATAGGCTTCCGGACCAATGCTCGTCGCCGTGTCTTCCAACATGGCCGGCCCGTTCTCGGCGTACCAGTCCAGCATGTTCGCGCACTTGGTGACCTCGGCCTGGGCCTGCGTGACGGGCTTGCCCATTTCAGCAGTAATTACGCTGGCAACCTTGGCCGTGTCGCGGCGCAGCAGCTCCGCAAGCCGGCGGAAAACCTCGGCCCGTGCTGCAGGGGTGGTGTCGCGCCAAGTGGCATAACCTTCAGCGGCGGTCCTGACAACGTCCGCCACGCCCCTCTCATCCAGGTAGGGGTAGGCCGCTACCTCTTCGCCTGTAGCCGGGTTCGTCGACTTCGCGACGGCAACTTCGATGGTGCCCATAATGGTGTTCCTTCAAGTTCGTATGTGATGGGTCTAACAACGACTCTAGAAGCCCCCGTTACTTTGATAAATAAGAAGTTTCCGAAGTTTCACTTCTCAAAAACAGAACAGTCGCTGAGAGAGAAGGCTCAGGGCTTCCCCCTTTCGCTACACAACCCCCTAAGGAGGAGTTGGAGCAGGAACTGGGCTAATGGCAGTTGAAATGGCGCCCTGAGGCTGTCATGATTCTGTGTACGTGATGCTTCGATCGCGTTACTTCAGTCAGAGAGAACGAGGACCATGGAGATCTCGCAGCTGGAAATCTTTCTTGCCGTGGCGGATACGGGCAGCATCACCAAAGCGGCGAACAAGCTTCTTCGTGCCCCTTCGAACGTTTCGACGCGTATTCAGCAGCTGGAGCGAGAACTTGGGGTCAAGCTCCTGGTCAGAGACAAGCGGCAAAGCTCCCTCTCAGCCGATGGGGAGATCTTTCGCGATCATGCCCAAAAGATCATCGACATGTGCAACGACGCCAAAGCCTTCACCGCCCAAGGCGAACCCCGGGGCAAGTTCCGTCTCGGCGCCCTTGAAAGCACTGCGGCAGTTCGAATACCGCCGATACTGGCCAGCTTCCATCTCCGCTACCCTGCGGTCGACGTTGAACTCGAAGCAGGCTCCTCGGGAGTACTGTTTGACCACCTGCTGAACGGGCAACTGACGGCAGCATTCTCTGACGGAAAGCCGGCCGTGCCTTCACTCACCGGAATAAAGGCCTTTTCCGAGGACCTCGTGATCCTCACCCCGCAAACGGTCACAGAGATCAATGAGGACTTCAAGGCGTCCCACCCAACCGTCTTCATGTTCGGCACCATCTGCTCCTACCGCCAGCGCTTTGAGGATTGGCTTGATTCCGAAGGGATTGTCCCGGGCAGGATCGTGGAGATCTCCTCGTACTACAGCATGCTCGCCTGCGTCGCGGCCGGCGGCGGGATCTGCATGATGCCCAAATCCCTCCTCGAGACACTGCCCGGAGCAAGCCGAGTCCAGGTACATGAGATAGAAGGCAGTCTCGGCACAGCCGAAACATGGCTGATGTGGCGGCGGGACTGCCGGTCCGCGAACCTCAAAGCCTTCATCACCGAACTCAAGGACCACCTCAACACCGCAGAGCAGACAGTGCCCGCTGCCGCCTAGAGGCCGACCACCAAGATCAACGTTCTCCGCACGGCGGAGCGGTCAAAGCCCCGCGTACTGCGGGCAACGACAGGGACCGGCTCGAGTTGGTTTACAGACGGAAGAGACGGGCATGCCGCCTAGCCCGTGGTGGCCAACTCAGGGAGAGTAATGAGGTCAATGCCTTCCCGATGGTCAAAAGCACGCCGCTGCCCGCCATCGTCAACCACCCAAACGACCGTCGAGTCGGCCGTTTTGGTATCAACCGTTGCCCGGCAGCCTGGACGACCGGGTTCGGTTACGACCACCCTGTCCCCGACAGATAAAGCAGACCAGTCCCGCACACGACTGTCCTGATACATCGTCAAGACCTCGTCTCAGCGAAAGTCACAGGCATCGACATTGCGAGGCCGTCACACCACGCACCAAACATTGCACCTACCAAGGCGCGGACTCGGTCACGGAACTTCATGTGGCACATCCACTGACGTATAGGTAGAGATATGGCGGGAAACCAGTCGGGGAATGATCTGACGGACTCCTAGGTCCAGGAAATGCTGGCTCTCCCTGTGCCGATCGAAGTCTTGTGCATCGTGGTATGACTCCAGAATCACTTTCTGTGTCGAATCCTCAAGACCACGATAAAAGTCGTAGGAAACGTTGCCGGGTTCTCTGCGGGTAGCGGCTGCCATTTGAGCCAGGAGACCGAGAACGTCCTCGGTCATCTCCTGCTTGGCGCCATACTTGGCGACTACGTGGAACAAGAAACTCTCCCTTGAGCATGTGTGAAAGGAGCGAGTCCCCCGCTCCCGTCATCCAGAGTATTTGCGCCCCCAGGTTCCTTGTAGAGGCACTTTCCCAACATTCACTTCTCTTAAAGAGAACGCCGGACCGCTTGGGGGGATGGTCGGCACCGGGGCTTGGTGCTGCACAACCACATCAGGCACTTCGTCTAAAGGAGTGTGGCAGCAGCTAACGGATCGGCATCAGACCGACGTGCCACTGATTGACAGAGTGCAGTGAAGTTACCCGTCCCATTTGGGTCCAAACAGGAGAGTTCCGTGGGCTTCGTCACCGTGTGGCATTTTAGTGATGCCCGTGCGAGTGCGACTTGTACTGGAGGTTCAAGGCCTGCCGGCAGCCCCGCCCCAGAGTGGATTGTCGGTCCCATAGCCTCAGACTACGCACAGCCGGCCCGGCGGGTACCAGTGATTACAAAGGGCTGGGGCTGCTTGTTGATAGGATAGTGCACACACCCCCAGATGGCTTCGGCCGCTGGTTAAAGGCCCCGAGCAATCGGGGCCTTCGGAATTTAAGATTCGACCTCTGCTACGCAGCTGCCCTGCTCGGGAGTGTGGGCGTCAGCCTTCGGTGATGGATTCCAGCAACCACCTCTCGGAGAGGGGATCGCGGCGCAGTTCAAAGGTCAGCAAGGGCGAGTCCGACGTGTGGCGGACCTGGACCCGCCAGTGTTCGATGTCCACGACGTTCCCGACTCCTACGGGCACGTTCCGGCGGGTTTTCCACCATGAGTCCCTGGTAAACCAGTGGACAGGTTCTTCGGCAACGGCCCAGATGCGCCCGTCGTAGCGGACGGCCAGGGGAGTGCCTGCGGTGGTGAAGCGGACGTCCACCGGTGCGTTGAGGGTGGGGGATTCTGTGGTGACGGTCATGAAAGTTCGTTCCTTGGTGGTGCTGCGGGTGGTGGTTAGGCGGCTTTGACGAGGGGGAGTTCGTCCCAGTGGGTGGTGTATCTGGGGGAGAGCATGTCGCGTTTCATGGTCCAGTCCGGGCCGCCGCGGATCCCGCCGTGGCCCAGGCCGATAGAGCCCCGCCCGTACCGGCGCGTGACGTCTTCGAGCAGGGTTCCGATGTGGCGTTCTTCGTGCGGGTTCTCGAACAGTGACAGGGGTGCCTGGTTGCCGGTGGGGCGCAGGTCGGTGACCATGATCCCTGCCCGGGCGTAGCGGACGCCCTCGACAATGCGGGGCAGGAGCGCGTGGCCTGCTTTGGTCAGGATCACCGGGTCGGCCGTGGGCATTGGCAACGGCACGCAGACGGAGGGGTAGGAGGTGTCGTTGGGGTTGAAGTGCGAGGTGCCGGCGAACGCAGTTAGGACCTTTGCCTGCAGCCCGTGTTTGGCCAGCCGGGCCGAGGCCTGCTGCCCGTAGACGCTCATGACCTGCCGGATCCCCGCGGTGGTGGTGATGGGTTTGGCGAAGGAGCGGGAGAAGATCAGCTGGTCCCGCCCTATGCGTTCTTCTTCCATGGGGATGCAGGGGGTGCCCTGCAGTTCCAGGACGGTACGCATCATCACGACGGAGAACTTGTCGCGGATCGCGACCGGGTCGGCCCGGACCAGGTCGGCGATGGTGAAGATGCCCATCACGTTCAGCCGCCTGGTCAGCCGTCCGGCGATGCCCCACACTTCTTCTACGGACAGCCGGCTCAGCAGAGCCTCCCGCTCGGACGCGGGGACGGAGTCCCAGTGGCACACCCCGGCGAAGGCTTTGTTGTTCTTCGCCCACTTGTTGGCCAGCTTCGCCAGCGTCTTCGTCGGCGCGATCCCGACACAGACCGGCACGCCGACGTTCCGACGGACGGCGGCCTTCATGGACTGGCCCATCGCCAAAAGCTCCGCCGGGGTGCCTTTGACGCCGAGGAAGGCTTCGTCGATGCTGTAGACCTCCAGCCAGGCTGAGTACCGGCCCAGCAGCTCCATTACCCGGGCGCTGATGTCCCCGTAGAGTTCGTAGTTGCTGGAGAGTGCGACCAGACCCCATTCCTTCGCCCTGGGGGCGAGCTTGAACCAGGGATCGCCCATGGCGATGCCTAGGGCTTTGGCTTCGGGGGAGCGGGTGACCGCGCACCCGTCGTTGTTGGACAGCACGATCACGGGCTTGCCTTCCAGGGAGGGGTCGAACGCCCGCTCCGCGGAGGCGTAGAAGCAGTTCACGTCCACGTGCGCGATCTGGGGCATGTGCCGCATCAACGCCGGCTTAGACATGATGCAAGCACCTGGTCGCCACGCCCCAGATCGTCAGGTCGGACAGGGCAGGGACCTCTACGGGGTAGGCAGGGTTCTCCGCCTGCAGCACCATGCCGGTGGTGGTGATGCGCAGCCGCTTGATTGTCAGCTCCCCGTCCAGGACGGCGACGACCACACACCCGTCGTGCGGTTCCAGCGCCCGGTTCACGATCAGCTCGTCCCCGTCGCTGATCCCGGCGCCCTCCATCGACTCCCCGGACACCCGAACCACGTAGGTGCTGGTGATGTCCTTGATCAGGTGCTCGTTCAGGTCGATCCGGCTATCGAAGTAGTCTTGCGCCGGCGACGGGAATCCTGCCGCGACCGGCACCGGAGAGACCAAAACCGACAACAACGAAATGCCCGCATCTATCACACGGGGACCGACAATAACGCCCACAACACACCTTTATTCGAATATATGTTCGAGTTAATGAGTGTACTCCGCAGGGGCGACAGCCGAACCCGAAAAGAACGGGTTATGCCCAATGAGGACAGGGCGGTTTCTCGCCAACGTCGCAACAGGTTCGATTTGACGGTATCAACGGTTCCGTTGGTCATCGAAACTGCGGCTGGTATCGGAAGGGCCGGACAAGCCCGCTGCGCGGGCTGTGCCTATACTCAATCGCATGAGTGCGCAGCAGACTTCGACGAGCGCCAGCCGACGGAAGGGCCGAGAGGACCGTCGTCAGGAAATCATTGATGCGGCATGCACGCTGGCCATTTCCGACGGGCTGAGCGGGATTACAGCGCGACGCGTGGCGCGGCTCGTCGGGGTGCAGTTCGGTTTGGTGACCCATTACTTTCCCGCCGTCGAAGAGCTCATCACTGCGGCATTCGTTCAGCTTGTAAGTTGTGAGCGACGGCAGATCGCCGATCGCGTCCGCAGCATGGCATCGGCGACCGACCAACTGCGCACCGCCATCGCGGCGTACACGGCATCGACTCGCGACCCCATGGGCTTGTTGTGGCTTGACGCGTGGCGCCAGGCCGCAGGCCGTGCAATACTCCGCGATGCCGTGATCCAGCAGATGGAACTCGACTTGTCCCATATGGAGGCCATAATTCGGGCCGGTTCGGCGCGAGGTGAGTTTACGATCGGCGACACCGCGTCAGCCGTGGCGATGCGTATCCTCGCCCTCCTCGACGGCCAGGCTGCATCTTGTGCCATCCGTGGCGCACTTGCCGACTCCAGCCTGGATTATCCAGCCGTTGAGGAGCTTCTCATCGGGACAGCCGAACGTGAGCTGGGCCTGCCTTCCGGCACCTTGGCACCGCAATAGACTTTCGCGCTTTCATCATCAACTGCCCGCACTCCTGCCGGGGCGGTGTCCAGTCCCCGCGTTGAGCCCGCCTCTACGATTCACAAAAGCGAAGCTGCGCGGCGGCGTACCCCTGAAGTAGTGCCCAGGGGGCTAACGCGCAACCAGCCAGAGGCCAGTGTCACTCCTCCACTGCGGTGGTTCGCTCTCTCGGGACCTTGAGACTTGACACCATGAACGGATCCGCGGTTCGGCTCGATTCCCCTCATAAAGATTTTTCTTATCGCTATTGTCCTTAAGGACAATTAGTCGTAATCTCCTTGAACGGGCCTTATTGGTCTAGAGAGCAACAGCGAGAGGACGCGATGTCAACGATGACCAGCGCCACAACACTTCCCACCGCGCAAGAGTGGTACCGCACACGGGTGATAGACGACCACCTCAGCCGCGTTGATGAACCCCACGTACATGAGTTTCTGCAGGCCAATATCTGGCACCTCCAAGGATCCGAGAGGGACCTCGTGGTCGATGCCGGCCTCGGAGTCGCGTCTCTCCGACGGCACCTGCCCGCCCTTTTCGCAAACGATCCGATTCTCGTTGTGACGCACGCGCACCTCGATCACGCTGGCTCCGCGTATGAGTTCGAAGACCGCAGAATGCACATTTCCGAGCTCGGCCGTGGTGCGGTCAAGGCATCCCTCTATTCCGAGGAACTGATGAAAATGCTCGGTTTCGAATCAGCCGACGAGGACGGTGACGTGCCGCCGCTGCCGGAGCTGCTGGTCGATGCCCTTCCGGATGAGGATTACCGACCGCAGGACTACACGGTGCCGGACGTCGTCGTGACCACACCCCTTGAACACGGCGACACTATCGACCTCGGCGATCGTGTATTGCGCGTACTGCACCTCCCAGGCCACACCCCGGGAAGTATCTGCCTCTATGAGGACGCGACCGGCGTCCTCTTCAGCGGGGACGTGATCTACGACGATCTCCTCCTCGATGAGCTGATCGAGTCGGACATCGACTCCTACGTCACCAGCATGCGCGCTCTAAAAGAACTTTCACCGGCGATCGTCTACCCCGGTCACGGCGACCCGTTCGGCAGTGAACGCATGCATCAAATCATTGACAACTATCTCCACAATCGCGCACGCCGCTGACCCACTGCATCACCCGACCAGTCGAAAGAACACTTCCATGCTGCAGTCAACGAACGACAGACTCCCCCTTCGCGTACCCACCGCCACCGCCACCTTTGCGCTTGCTATCGCGGGCTACTTGGGGATCAACTTGTCGCCTTACATGATCGAGGCGGTGCTCTCCTCGTTGGACACCGACGTCCTCACCGCGAGTTGGCTCGTCACCGCCTCACTCCTGCTCACCGCTGTCACTGGCCTTGCCGTGGCACCCCTGTGCGCCGGCCCGCGCCGACGCGTCGTCGCCCGCATCGGAACCGTCCTGGGATTCGTCGGATTCTCATCCGCCGCTCTATTCCCTGCCCTCATCATTCCCGGCCTCCTGGTCGGCGGAGTGGGCGCAGGCGGCGCCGTCGCCGTCTCGGGGGCGGCGCTGGCCGCATTCCGTAATCCCGACCGAGTCGCCGCGACAAATGGAATGGCGAACCGGGCCGTGATCACGGTGGTCCTGGCAGTCGTTCCGCTCATCGGCCTCGCCCCACTTGAAGTATTCGGCGCACTCGCACTGTTCAGCCTGCTCGGCCTTCTCCTGACCGGGATGCTGCCTGCTGCCCCGGTGCGAAGCAGCGGCCCGGGCGCGGCAGTCGGGGAAGCCGTGCCGTTGGAGATCCCGCAAACCGGCGCCAACACCGTTATCTCCCACCCGACACGCCCGACTAGCCCTAGAACGGTCACCATCGCCGGCTTCACCCTGCTCGCCGTGTTCATCCTGTGGGCAGTGAGCGAGGACTCGCTCTATGCGATGGCCGGAGTTGTGGGCGGAGACCAGGCTGGTCTGACTCCTGAAGCTCTGGGAGTTGCGCTCAGCTGTGCTACGGCCGGCGGGCTGCTAGGCACCATCGGCCTCCTGATCGTAGGAAATAGGTTCGGCCGGGCGGTTCCGCTGGTGGTTCTTCTGGTGATCGGTGGAATCCTGAAGATCGCTCTTGGGCTCGTCACGAACGACGTGGCGTTTATTGTCCTCTTCGTCGCCTGGAACACCGTGTACGCGATCGCCTTCATGTATTTCGTCGCGGCTTCGGCTGCCCTTGACGCCACCGGGCGTTGGTCCGCTCCGCTCCTGTCCGCTTACGTAGTGGGATCTGCACTAACGCCCGTCATCGGCGCCGCCATGATCGAGGTCCTTGGCTACGCCGGCTTCACGCTGACCCTCGGGATCACCAGCTTCGCCCTCACTGTCCCCTCGTTCATCATCGCCCGGATCTCTGCACGTCAGGAACCCGCCGCCCTCACGATGCAGGAGGCTAACGCATGACCCGGACCCTATACACCGGCGGTCATATCTTCACAGCCGACCCGTCGCGACAATGGGCCGAAGCAATCGTGCTTGAGGACGAGCTCATCACCTTCGTCGGCGACATCCCAACTGCCTCGGTGCAAGCGGGACCAGACGCCTCCATCGTCGACCTCGACGGGAAGCTCGTACTCCCCGGCTTCATCGATGCGCACACGCACCTCCTCTGGACCGGTGAAGCCCTGCACCAGGTACCCCTCACCGATGCCCGCACCCTGGAGGAGATACAGGAACGGCTACGTACCGCCCGAAGAGACAGCCCCCAACCTGTCCTCCGGGGCCGGGGCTGGCTGTTCGATTCGATTCCCGGTGGGAAACCGACCGCCGCCATGCTGGACGCCGCCCTCGCCGACATCCCGGTCTTCCTCGACGCCAACGACTACCACTCGTGCTGGGTCAACACCGCTGCACTAGCCCTGCTCGGAATCACCCGTGAGACACCGGACCCGCCCGGCGGACGAATCGGAAGAGACGCCACCGGCGAACCGGACGGCATGTTGTTTGAGACGGCCGCGCAGCAGATCGCCTGGCCCTATCTCGACTCCATCACCACCGACGATGACCGCGACCAAGCTCTCGAACGCGTCCTTGACGCGTACCTTGAGTCCGGAGTCACCGCAGCAGTCGATATGGGACTCAACGAGGTCGGGTTGGCCGCTATCCAGCGCGCTCTCGCCCGTCACGGCGGCCAGCTCCCGATCCGCATCACCGCATACTGGCTGGTCAACAACACCGGCGACAGCGCGGAGAATCTGGCTCAGATTGAACGCGTCAAAACATTGTTCAGTGCAAACCAATCTGACTGGTTCCGAGTCGTGGGAATCAAGATCGTCCTGGACAGGGTCATCGACGCATGCACCGCCGCTCTCAGCGCACCGTACTCCGACGGAACGAACGCGGAGCCGATCTGGCCTGCGGACCTCCTCAACCATGTAGTGCTCGCCGCGGACGCGGCCGGCCTTCAAATCGCCGCACATGCCATCGGCGACCGCTCCAGCACTCTCGCCCTCGACGCGATAGAGCACGCGATCGAGACCAACGGGCCACGCCCGCGCCTCCACCGCATCGAACACCTCGAGTACACCGCACCCGGCACAGCCGAACGCATGGCCAGACTCGGCGTCACCGCGTCCATGCAGCCAGTGCACGCGGATCGTGCAATATTCGCTAACTGGGCGGAGCAACTCGGAGACGACCGAGTTGCCCGAGCCTTTGCCTGGCCCGAGTACGAAGCCGCAGGAACCCTTCTCGCGTTCTCTACCGACGCGCCCACGGCCCCACATCAACCCCTCCCCAACATGTACATCGCGGCCACTAGAGCATCGGCACTAGACGACCGGTTCCCAGCCGTACACCCGCAGCATGCGCTCACGCTGGACAGCGCAATGGACACGGCACCCGTGACGCTGCTGCATCAGTCGGAGACGGCGCGCGACGCGGTCGCCTTCGCGCGGGTTACGACGCCGACCTCATTATGGTCGATGTCGACCCCTTCACCGTCGGCGCTTCCGCCCTCTTGATCGCCCGCGTCACGCGCACATTGGTCGCAGGGATTACCCGACACGACGCCCGCGATGCTGCATAGCAACGATGTCCACGTTTGGGGTCAAGTCGGGTTATCCACGGCTGGAATTGGGAGCCGGTGGAGTAGCTCCCTGGTCGCCGTAGCGGTGGATAACCCTATTGAATTGTCCCCGGCTGTGGGCAGCGGCGCGGTTCTCACGGTGCCATCGGGAACCGCCTTGGTTTGAAGTGCAGCAACGGTTTGGAGGGAAGCAAAGCGCTCTGCTGCGCTATCCCAGTCGAGGACGGCCCGGGGCCGTCCGTTGATCTCGTCAGCGGCGAAGCGGACTTCAGCTTGTTCTACCGTGCTGAGGTCTGCACCCTTACGAAAGTACTGGCGGAGCAGGCCGTTGGCATTTTCATTCGATGCACGTTGCCAGGGGCTGGCCGGATCACAGAAGTACAGAGCGTCCCCAGCACCGCGGTGACTTCGGCGTGCTTGGCCATTTCGGAGCCACGGTCCCACGTCAAGGTTCTCCGCAGCGTGGCCGGCAGGACGCCCAGGGCCTCTATGAGCTTTCACCGAGCTGACCGAGCCATCAAAACTGATGGCTCGCGTCCGTTGACCCATCCCTTACCGAACGCGTAAGCGCCTGGCAGACCACCGATTACGGGACGACTTGAGCTACTACGTACACAACCGTGGCGGGCCCATGTCGGGGCTATTGTTGAGACCGTGAAATTTGTGGGTGGAGAAGTCATCAGTCGACAAACAGGAGTCGAGCCGCGGTGAGAGATGGAGCGGGCTCTGGTG
>NZ_JBNHGJ010000052.1:0-21272 GCF_059091165.1 Arthrobacter sp. Hb9-2
CTTGGCACACTATTGAGTTCTCAAACAACAGACACACCCGGCACCACCCAACCAAACGGTTCAGGATCGCTCCGGAGCAACTTTTCAAACTTACCCGATCCTCCGTTCCGGCGCAAATCCTTGTTCCAGGATTTTCGTCGGTGGGAAGTCGTCCCCACCTCTTCCAGAGGTGCTCGAAAGCCCTACCAGAATTGGTATTGATTTTGGGGTTTTGGCCGCCCGGGGTAACCAGCTCTTCGCTGTCTCCCTCGCGGCGACTTAGAAAACAATACACCTCCTCGGGCGGCTCCGCAAATCCTCTTCCGGGCCCTCCTGTTCCCCGTCATCCCGCGGACAAACCGGTCGTCGGCACCCAAACCCGCCACCCGCCGTCGGACTTTCCTTGTATGTGCTGCACCACAGTGACGGACGGTTAAAAGCAGAAAGGGCCGGCAACCGTGAGGTTGCCGGCCCTTTCTCAAGCAGCTGGTTTCAGCGGGGCTGAATTACCAGGAAGACTTGGTGATGCCCGGGAGTTCGCCCTTGTGGGCCATGTCGCGGAAGCGGACACGGGAGATACCGAACTTCTGGAGGGTACCGCGGGGACGGCCGTCGATGATGTCGCGGTTACGCAGACGGATCGGGGACGCGTTGCGGGGCAGCTTCTGCAGGCCCAGGCGGGCTGCTTCGCGTGCTTCGTCGGTTGCGTTTTCGTCAACCAGGGTCTTCTTCAGCTCGAGGCGCTTTGCAGCGTAACGCTCAACGATGACCTTGCGCTGCTCGTTGCGAGCAATCTTGGACTTCTTAGCCATGGTTTAGCGCTCCTCTCGGAATTCGACGTGCTGGCGGATCTTGGGGTCGTACTTCTTCAGGACCATGCGGTCCGGATCGTTACGACGGTTCTTGCGGGTTACGTAGGTGTAACCCGTGCCGGCGGTCGACTTGAGCTTGATGATCGGACGTACGTCCTTGTCCTTAGCCACTAGAGCTTCACCCCACGAGCGAGAATGTCGGCGACGACAACGTCGATGCCGCGTACGTCGATGGTCTTGATGCCCTTTGCAGAAACCTGCAGTGTGACATTACGGCGCAGGGACGGAACCCAGTAGCGCTTCTTCTGAATGTTCGGATCGAACCGACGCTTGTTGCGGCGGTGCGAGTGCGAAATGCTGTGCCCAAAGCCCGGCTCGGCTCCGGTCACTTGGCAGTGTGCTGCCATGACTTCTCCTCAAGAATTGAAAGTAATGATCCGCATATCTGTTGCTGGACCATGCTGCTAAGGGCGACCCAAAAATGAAGAAGGGCAACGGTTAGTCACGCAACTTGAGCCCCTAACTACCGGCCGCCCTGGAGAAATTACCGGACAACCGGAGCAATTGCGCACGCTCCGCGCACTTAGCGCCTACCAAGTCTACGAGTTCATGCAATTAAAGACCAATCCGGCCCCGGAGGGTGTATAAGGAGGGCCGGCGGCTAGAGCCGGGTGAGCTGGGGGTACTTTGGCTTCAAGCCGTCACCCGAGGACTTCCCGGTAACCCGCCGGACAACCCAGGGGCCCGCGTACTCACGGAACCAGCGGGCGTTTGCGCGGAGGGCCTCCACGCCATCGAGCTCCGGGACGGGGGTCATGGGCGGGACGTCGATGGAGTGGTCATGTTCCAGGACGTCCAGCACGCGCTTGGCCATGTTGGCATGACCCGCGGCGGACATATGCATCCGGTCCTGCGCCCACATACCCCAGTCGTAGTATTCACTGAAGCGCCAGTAGTCCACCAGCAAAGCGCCGTGATCGCCGGCGATGCCGCGGACCAGTTCGTTGTAGATGGCCGTCCGTCCGCGTGTCGTGCTGAAGACCTTCGAACCCCGGGCGTCGAAGCCGGTGAACATGACCACGGCGGCACCAGCGGCGCGCAGTTTGGCGATTGCGTCGTCGTACTCCACCAGGAGGTTGTCGATGTCGATCCTCGGGCGCAGGATGTCGTTGGCACCCGCGTAAATGCTCACCAGGGTGGGTTTAAGTTCGACGGCGGCATCCACCTGCTCAGCCAGGATCTGGCGAAGCTTTTTTCCGCGGATAGCGAGGTTGGCATAGCCGAAGCCAGGGTCAGCGGCTCCCAACTGCTCCGCCACACGGTCCGCCCAGCCGCGGACACCGTTGGGGCTGGTGGGATCGTCGTCGCCCACACCTTCGGTGAAGGAGTCACCAAGGGCCACGTACCGGGTAGTGAAATCCATTCGGCTAGTTTGCCATCAGTTGCTGGGAGCAACCAACCGTGCCATGGCGGCCTAGCTTTCCCGCAGAATCCAATGGTCGGCGTCCAACCGGCCTACCACTTTCTCGCCGATTCGCGCCAGATCCAGCACATCCTGCTCCGTCAGGGCGTCCAGGAACAGGTCCCGAACCGTCTCAACGTGGCCGGGTGCCAGGCCCACGATGGTCGCCATGCCTTCTTCGGTGAGATGGGCCGTGGTGACGCGGGCGTCGTGCGGATGCGGACGCCGCTCCACCCACCCCCGCTTCTGCAGCTTGGTCACCACGTGCGAAAGCCGCGACAACGACGCGCTGCTGCGCGCAGCGAGCTCACTCATCGGCAGGAACCGCTCTTCCGCCTCGGACAGCATGGCCAGGACTGTGTAGTCGAAAAGGGATAGCTTTCCCGCTGCGTGGAGCTTGGTGTCGAGGGCCGCCGGCAGGAGCGTATTGATGCTCACCAGGGCCAGCCAGGCCCGGCGTTCGTCGGCGGTAAGCCAGCGGGGTTCGGTCATGCGCCCATTCTACGAGAAAAGAGCGGTTGATCCTTCAAGTAGCAGCGGAGCGGGCCGGTAGGCTGGGCGCATGTATGTTGTCTCACTGAGCTACCGGGTCCCCCAGGACATCGTGGACTTCCATAACGACGCGCACATCGCCTGGCTGCAGAAGGCTTTCGACGACGGCGTGTTCATCGCCGCCGGGCGCAAGGTCCCGCGGACGGGCGGTATGTTGCTCTCGAGGGCCGACCGCGGAACGCTTGACGCCAGCCTGGCACAGGACCCGTTCTATTCGAATGGCGTTGCCGACTTCGAAGTAGTGGAGTTCCACGCCGCCAGGGTGGCATCGGGCTTTGAGAACCTGCTGGACAGTTAGCGCCAATTACTACCCGCCGGGGATTTGGCGGCGAGCTTTTTCAGGCCGCCCTTTGGCGGCACCTTTACCGGTTCCGGCCAGCGCGGCGTGAGCTGGTCACCTAGCGTGACGCCGCGCAGTTTCCGGCCGAACAGCGGCAGGACCCAGTCGTGGATCCAGCGCCGTTGGCGCTGCTCCCACTCCCGGAGGCTGAGCTTTGCCGGCGGTTCCCAGTCCTTGAGCCGGATCTTGTGCGGCACTCCCAACTGGTCCAGCACCTGGCCCGCCAGGTACTTGTGTCCGGCCTTGGACATATGGAGCCGGTCCGAATCCCACATCCGGCGGTCATGGAAGGCGTCCAGGCACCAGTAGTCCACCAGCACGGCTCCGTACTTGGCTGCGAGGGCCCGGACTTGCTGGTTGTAGAAGTTGTTGCGCTTCTTCAAGGGCTCGAGGAGCGCGGAAACTTTCACATCGAAGCCCGTAAAGAGCACCAGGGTGGCGCCCGTATCCGCCAGTTGCGCCACGAGCTTCTCATAGTCGTCCATGAGCACGGCCATGTCCGTCTTCAGGTCCAGGATGTCGTTGCCGCCGGCGTAGAGCGTGACCAAGGTGGGCCGCATCGTAAGCGCAGGCTCCAGCTGCTCGCCAATGACGTGCCGGAGCCGCTTGCTCCTGATCGCCAGGTTCGCGTACCGCCATCCAGGCTGCGCCTTCGCCAGTTTCTCTGCCACCCGGTCCGCCCAGCCCCGGACCCCGTTGGGCAACCGCTCGTCCCGGTCCCCGACCCCTTCAGTGAAAGAGTCTCCAAGAGCAACAAACACCCGCCGCCCGGAATCAGGAAGCAAAGGTTCAGGCACCAGCCCAACGTAACGCTGTCAGGAAAAGCGAGGACGACGGCGGGATGAACATTGAGTGCGAAAGCGTCCGTGAATAACCGGCTTTAAGTGCGAGAGGGTTGGAGGAAAACCCACGTTAAGTGCGAGAGGGATGGAGGAAAACCCACGTTAAGTGCGAGAGGGTTGGCGGGGGCTGCGACGAGGGAGATTAGCCCTCGGCCTTGCCCTGGCGCCAGTACCCCATAAAGGCAACCTGCTTCCGGTCGATTCCAACGTCGCGGACAAGGTACCGCCGCATGTCCTTGATAACCGCAGCTTCCCCGGCGATCCAGGCGTAGAAAGGCATGGCACCAGCGGGCATGTCCGGGTTTTTGGTGGCTTGGATTTCGTCCGTCTCCATCCGCTGGGGGGTCTCCCAGAGGATGTCCACGTCCACGTTGACGTCCTCCGGCTCCGGTCCGGCGGCGCCGTCAGCGGCTTTGATGGCCACCCACCCGGGCACCGGAACCGCCTTGCGCACCGCTTGCTGGAGCAGCTCGCCGTGCGGCCGGGACCGTCCAATCGCGGCACCGCGCGCGAGCCAGGTGACCTCGATGTCGGCGGGCGAGGACAGTTCGAGAAAGTCGCCTGCCTCGGGGACCTCCAGGAAGGCGTGTCCGGTCATGTATTCCGGCAGGCTTTCCAGGATGGCGGAAATGGCAGGGACAGCCGTTTCATCGCCGGCGAGCAGAATGCGCTGCGCCAGTCCGGGGCGCCACTCGATGCCGCCGTAGGCCTCCGCCGTCAGGCACTGCGCGGCGCGGTTGTTCGGGCCAATAAGGGTGATTGCATCACCGGGCTTGGCATTGAGGGCCCAGTTGGCGGCAGGCCCGCCGTCACCATGACTGTCGAAGTGCATCACGAAGTCGACGTCGATCTCCGGGTAAACAGTGTCCAGACGGGCATGGCGGGCGGTGTAGGTGCGCATGGAGCCGCGCACCGTGGGGTCCATGGCCAGCCATTCGCGGTACCAGCCGGCGCGGCCCATTTCGAACGCCGGCAGGGGAAGTTCTGTGCCGTCCGCGGCGAGGGACGGGATCATGAGTTTGATCCGGAGGTCGAGGGTGTCCCCGTTGACGCCGAAGTCCCGCAGCGAGTACCCGCCAAACGTGATCCGGCGGAAGTTGGGGCTGAGTTCCTGCACTGAGGAAACAGTGACTTCAAATGCCAGGGTCATCGGTTCGGTGGAGGCGGCGGCAATATCGCGGGTCTTCATGAAACGAGCTCCAGTTCGTTGGCGGGGACGTGGTGTCGGCCGATCGGAATGATCATGGGGGTTCCGGAGACAGGGTCCGGGATGACGCGCGACTCAAGGCCGAAGACGTCGCGGACCAGCCCTTCGGTGACCACGTTCCGAGGCGCGCCCACTGCCACTACGGCGCCGCCTTTCATGGCGATCACGTTGTCTGCATAGCGGGCGGCGAGGTTCAGGTCGTGCAGCACGATGGCCACGGTGGTGCCGCGCTGGCGGTTCAGGTCTGTCACAAGATCCAGGACTTCCACCTGGTGGGCAAGGTCGAGGTAGGTGGTGGGCTCGTCCAGCAGCAGGACCTCGGTTTCCTGGGCCAGGGCCATGGCGATCCAGACCCGCTGCCGCTGCCCGCCCGAGAGTTCGTCCACGTTCCTCCCGGCGAGGGCCAGCGTATCGGTGGCTTCGAGCGCCCGCTGCACGGCGGCGTCGTCCCCCTCGCTCCAGCTGCGGAAGAAACCCTGGTGCGGGTACCGGCCGCGGCCCACCAGGTCGCGGACCAGGATGCCGTCGGGGGCGGTGGGATGCTGCGGAAGCAGGCCAAGGGTGCGGGCCAGTTCCCGCGCGGGGCGTGAGTGGATGTCCTTGCCGTCCAGGGTCACGGCGCCGGCCGCGGGTTTCAGGAGCCGGGACAGGCCGCGAAGGAGGGTGGATTTACCGCAAGCGTTGGCTCCCACGATCATGGTCACCCGGCCTTCGGGAATTTCGGCGGTAAGCCCGTCCACCACGCAGCGCTGATCGTATTTGAGCGTCAGGTCCTTGGCGTTGAGAACTGCCACGTCAGGCATCCTTTCGGTTGGCCGTGACCAGGAGCCACAGCAGGAACGGGGCGCCAAGCGCGCCGGTGATGACGCCCACCGGCAGCGCCGTGCCGTCCAGCAGCAGGGGGGCGAGGTTAGCGGCGACGTAATCTGCGGCGAGGACAATCAGGGCGCCAACCAATGCCGACGCCGGGAGGCTGGCTTTGCCGGTGAAGCGCCGGGCGATGGGCCCTGCCAGGAAGGCGACGAAGGAGACCGGGCCGGCCGCCGCCGTCGCCACTGCTGCCAGCGACACCGCAGTGATCACCAGCGCCAGGCGGGTGGCACCCACCCGGATGCCCAGCCCCGCTGCGGCGTCGGGTCCGAGCTCCAGGATGCGCAACGGCCCGGCGATGGCAACAACTGCCGGAATCAGGACGGCGAGGGAGAGGGCAAGCACGCCGGCCCTCTCCCAGTTGGCGGAATTCAGGGATCCGTTGAGCCAGACGAGGACGTCCGCGGCGGTGCGAATGTCCGCACGGGTCATCAGGAAATTCACCACGGCATGCAGCGCAGCGGCGATGCCTACGCCCGCCAAAATGAGCCGGTTGCCGGCGGCATCGCCGCGGTTGGTTCCGCGCATCGCCCCGCCGCTGGAGATCGCGTAGATGATGGCGGCCACGCCGAGCGCGCCGCCGAGCGCAGCACCAGAGACCGCCGCTCCGGTGGCACCGAACACCACGATGGACACGACCGCTGCAGCGCTGGCACCGTAGCTGATGCCGATGATGTCAGGGCTGGCCAGTGGATTGCGGAGCATGGTCTGGAACAGGGCCCCGGCCAAGCCGAACGCGAGGCCGATCATGGTGCCGATGACAGCCCGCGGCAGCTTGTTCTCCATCACGATGAAGCTTGCCCCGGGGATCTTCTCGCCGCCGGTCAGGTGTAAGAGAAGGATCTTGAAGAAGTCCGGGACGGTGACCGTGTAGCTGCCCAGCAGGATGGAAACAGCGAACAGGATCACGACGGCGGCCGCCAGGATGGCGGTCCGGTTCAACAGCAGCCTTCCCCGGCGTTGCCCTATCACTTTTGGTCCCTTGGACCCCGGTTTGGCAGCCGTAACTGATAGCGCAACGGGGGTTTCTGCGGGTTTCCTGTCTTGGGCGAGAGTCCCTGCTTTCGAAATCATAGTCCCGCCCCCTTGCCCCGGCGGATAAGCCAGACGAAGACCGGCGCCCCGATGAGGGCTGTCATGATGCCGGCCGGGACTTCGCCCGGAAGGAGCACCACGCGGCCGACGATGTCCGCGCCGAGGAGCAGCACCGGTGCCAGCACCAGCGAGAACGGCAGGATCCAGCGGTAATCCGGGCCCGTGAGGAAACGGACAGCATGCGGGATGACCAAGCCAACAAAACCGATGGGGCCGGCCAGGGCGGTGGCCGAACCGCACAGCAGCACGATTCCGAGGGCAGTGATGCCGCGGACCAGGCCTACCCGCTGGCCGAGGCCGCGGGCAATGTCGTCGCCGAGCGCCAGGCTGTTGAGGATACGGCCGGTCACCAGCACAATCAGCGCCCCGGCGGCGAGGAACGGCAGGCCGGGCAGCACTACCGACCAGTCCCTTCCTGCCACGCCGCCCACCTGCCAGAAGCGGAACCTGTCCAGGGTGTCCTGGCTGGAGACAAGGATGACGTTCATGAGCGAGAACAGGCCCGCGTTCAGCGCAGCGCCTGCCAGGGCCAGCTTCACCGGGGTGGCGCCGTCCCTGCCCAGGGAAGCGATGAGATAGACGACGACCGCCGCAACTGCTGCCCCGACGAACGCGAACCAGATGTAGCCGGAGAACGTGGCAACACCAAAAACGTAGATACCCGTCACCACGGCCAGGGCAGCCCCGGCATTCACGCCCATAATGCCGGGATCGGCCAGCGGATTGCGCGCCACACCCTGCATCGCTGCGCCTGCAAGGCCGAGGGCTCCCCCGGCCAGGATGCCAAGGACGGTCCGCGGGATGCGCGCATGCACCACAGCGTGGTCGCCGTTGGCGGGATCAAACGCGGTCAGCGCCTGCCATACAGTGCCCAGGGTCAGTCCCCTGGCGCCGATGGCCAGGGAAGCGCCGGCCAAAAGTGCAAGTACGACGACGGCGGCCAGCAGCCAGGCGGCGCGCTTCCCCCCGAAAGCGCGGCCGCGGGACGGGCCGTTAGGTCCTTGTGCCGGCAGTGAGGTGCCGGCACCCCCCTGCCCGGGGTCCGCCGTCGTCGTACTGTGCGTCATGGAAGGGTGCTTACTTCACTGTGTCCGCTGCGGCGGCCAGCTGCGGCAGGAACGTGTCCAGCGACCACGGCAGGCTCAGCGGGGAAGCCGCGGAGATGGACAGCGTCAGGGTGTTGTCCGAGTCGGCAACCAGGGCGCCGTTCTTGATGGCCGGGATCTGGCTGAGCAGCGGATCCGACTTGATGGCGTCGGTAGTGGAGGCATCCGGAACCCAGGTCACGAACACGTCTGACTGAAGCTCGTTGGCCTTTTCGGCGGACCACGGGATGAAGAATTCCTTGGAGCCCTTGGAGTTGTCGTCAACCACCGGAGCGAGTTTCATGCCGATTTCCGAGAGGAAGCGGGGGCGGTTGTCATTGGCGGTATAGACGTTGACGCCGTCACCCTTGGCAGGCTCGAGGTTGCCGTAGATAAAGCTCTTGCCCTCAATTTGCGGGTATTTGGCAACCTTCTCCTTGATGGTGGCCTCGGTGTCCGAGATCAGCTTGGTGGCTTCGGCGTCCTTGCCGAGGGCCTTTCCAATGATGGAGGTGGAGTCCTGCCAGGAGGTCCCGTAAGCCAGTTCAGGGTGGGCCACGACGGGCGCGATCTCACTGAGCTTCTTGTAGTCCTCTTCCGTGAGGCCCGAGTAAGCAGCCAGGATGACGTCCGGGGTGAGTTTGGCGATCTCGGTGAAGTTGATGCCGTCAGCTTCGGAGTACTGGGCAGGAGCCTTGTCGGAGCCGAAGCCGGCGCCGAGGCCTTCCAGCGCTGCATCCTTCCAGGGGGTGGAGCCCTTGTCGTTGCCGCCCCATTCATTCTTGGGAACGCCTACCGGCACAACGCCCAGGGCGATGGCGACGTCGTCGTTGACCCACGAGACGGTGGCAACGCGCGTGGGCTGCTTTTCGATGGTGGTGTTGCCGTAAACGTGCTCGATGGTCACCGGGAACTGCGAGCTGCTCGAGCTGGCCGCACTGGCGTCGGTAGTGGAGGAAGCGGGGCCTGTGGCGCAGGCGGAGAGGGTGAGCGCCGCGGCGGCCAGAACGGCCGTGGCCTTGCCGGCTGACTTGAACAGCGTGCGGCGGGTGGCGCTGGGCCCGGAGAAGAGGGGGGAAGTCACGGAACTCCTTAAGTGAATGAAGCGAACTTAAGTAAGGCTAGCCTACCCTCGCGAGCATTACGCAACGTTTCTGTTTCTTATTCCCCTTCGTGATAAAAGACACACTTCGTCCGGGTTTCAGGTCGCTGGACAGGGAAGATGCGGTTTTGGCAGGATGTCCCTGCCGCGGGTTTAGCCCAGTTTTCGAAAGTTTCAGCAATGCAATCCATCACGCCTCAACACATCCGCTCATCGTTCATCAATGCCAGCCGCTCCGAAGCTGCCAAGCTCACCCTCCCTAAAGACTTCGAATCCCTCGACTGGGAGAACCTTGACTTCCTGGGCTGGCGGGACGACAAGATGCCGCTCCGCGGCTACCTGGTGGTTCCGGGGCCCAAAGGCCTCACCGGAATTATGCTGCGCGCACCCGGAAGCGGTGCCCGGAAAAACCGCTCGGTACTTTGCGAGCTGTGCCGGGACGTATTTTCCAAAGAGGACGTACTCCTCTGGGTCGCCAAGCGCGCCGGACAGTCCGGCCGCGACGGCAACACCGTCGGCACGCTGATCTGCGCCGATTTCCTTTGCTGCGGCAACGTCCGGAAGGAGCCGCCGGCCAACGACATCAACCCGGACCCGGCAGCCGTGGTGCTCCGGCAGATCCGGGGCCTGCAGGACCGGACTGCCCAATTCCTGGGACGGGTGCGGGGCGGTTAGCCGGCGCGAACCAGACTAACGCAGAGGAAGCCCGCCCTCACGGATGCGGAGGCGGGCCCCTCGACTGTGGGTCAGCGGTAGGAGAAACTCATCAGCACCGACTTCAGTGCCCGGCCTTCGTCACTCCAGTACCAGGCTTGTGCTGCCTCATCACCTGTGAACCGCGGTTCAGTAAACAGCACATCCGCAGTCAAAATGCGGTCGCCGATCCTGACAGGGGCGTATTGAACCTGCCCGTCCGGCGAGACTGGCGATCCCGGCGTCAGTCCCATCCTGTAATGAGTAGCGCCATCGGCTCGATCAATGAAGAACGAAGAACTGGGCGTGGGAACAGAAGCGCCGATCAGCCCCCGTACCGGATCAGTCTCAATTATGGTCCTGGAGACATTGCCGGCCGTAGCGTCACCAACCTGGCTGTAATAGATGTTGATCTGCTCCTTACCGCTGGCATCCAAGACGGTCGCCGTCTCCACTGCGGGGGACGCCGAAACCTGTTCATGCTCCACGCGCCAGCCTTCCGGGTGGGCAAAAGACAGGCGGCCATCTGCGAACGTGAAGGTCACCGGCCCTTTGGGAACCGGAGAAGAGGTAGCGGCGGGAACGATGGATGCAGAGGGACTCTGCGGAACCGCCCGGGCGGCAGGGCTGGTGGAGAAACCGCCGTCCGCGGCAGTGCCGCCGGCCGCACAGCCCGCGAGAGTGAGGGCTGCGACGGCGGTGAGCGCCATGAAGGTGGTGGCGCGGCGTGCTGGGCGCATCTGTGGTGCCTTTCGAGGGAAGGCCGTCAACCCATCAGGCGTGATGCAGGACCCAGCGTTCCGCACCTGCCCTGTGGGAGCACGACGGCAAGTATTTGATGCGCACCAGCATGGCACCGGGATACGCCTTTCAATAGCTCCCAGGCAATATATCCATCGATTTGTTATGAAGCCGACCCGTTGATAACGGGCTAGCGCAAAACGATGTCCACCGGGTTCGCTTCGGAGCGCCAGGCTCCTTCTTCGCCCGGCCGCGGCCGGATGACCGGTGCCGTCAGCACTCCTGAACGGTTGGTGCGCTTGTCGCGGAGGATCTCGGTGACAGAGCCAAGATGCCGGGACAGGTCGATGACGTTTTCAGGGGCCGCCAGCAGCAGTTGGAACCCGAATTCGTGCAGCGCCTTGATTCCGGCCCCGGCGAACTCCTCAGATGCCAGCACAAAAGCCTCGTCCATCATCACGGTGCCGTATGTGGTGAAGCCCTGCTCCGCGATGCCCAGCTGGTAACTCAGTGCAGCAGCCATGATGAAGGCCGTGAAACGCTGGCGCTCGCCGCCGGACATGGACCCCGTGTCCGCATGCATAAAGACCTCGGTCTTCTTTGCCCCGCCTTTCTTGCCCGACGCCGGCCCGGCAACTTCCCGGTGCTCCTTGCACTGGATGAACAGGTGCCCGCGCACGTCCAGCACCTCCGCCCGCCAGCGCCGGTCCTCCGGCGCCTGCGAGCCCAAGCGCTTCACCAGGGTCTCCAGGGACTTGTAGCGGGCGGTGAGTTCCGCGTCGTCGTCCCTTTCCCCGTTGGTGCCGTCGGGCCTGCCACTTTCGGGCTTTGCCGGCCGCGCGTGCCGGGCCTTGAGCGCGTTCTGGATGGCGTCCTTGAACTGCTTCGCGGAGGGAGGGAGCGTCTGCTTGATATCGAGCTCCAGGAAGCTGCCCTCGTGGAAGTTGACCTGCGAAAGAATGCCGTTCAGCGGGAGGATACGGCTGGTGATGGAGCGGCGTTCCTCGTCGAGCAGATGCAGCAGTGTGCTGAAGGATTCGTGGGTGCGCTGGTTGAAGAACTGCCTGAACTCCGCTTCCTGGGCGGGCAGCCCGTCGCTGACAATCGCGTGGTAGCGGGTTTCAAAATCGCCGGCAGCACCGATGGTGGTGCCATGGTCGGCCGAGATGGCGCTGCCCCACTCGCGGACGAAGCCCTCGAAAATCCTCGTCAGGCGCTCGGCGGTGGTTTGCCCGCGCGACTCCGCTGCATGCAGTTCAGCCAGCAGGGCGGTCCGCACCCGGTTGGCGAGGTTGTCCAGCTCATGCATCTCCGTCACATCACCAAAATCGGCAAAGTACGGCTCCAGCGCGGTGACGGTGGCGTCCGACGGCGGCGCCTGGGCCAGGCGGTCCCGCGCAGCTTCCAGCAGGGAATCGGAAGCCGTCAGTTGCCGGTCCAATGCCTTGTACTCGCTCTGCAGGACAGCGGCGGCCTCGGTGCTGGCCTGGTGCTTCTGCCGCACTTCCTCGATGGTGGCGCGGAGAGGCTCGAGATCTGCCTGCGCTGCCAGGGCGTCCTTCAGCCGCTGTTCGATCCTGGCAAGCTCGTCGGCCGCAACTGCCGCCGAGACCTGTTCCCAAGGACGGTGATCCTCAGCAATGCGGCGCAGGGCGTCGAGCTGCCGGCTCATCCCCTGATGCGAGTCCTCGCGGGTCTGCGCCAGCTCTGCCGCCTTGGCAACCTCCTGCCGCAGGTCCTCCACCTGGCCGGCAACCAGCTCCAGCTTGGCGGCGTTATCGAACCCGAGGACGTAATCCTGCCGGCTGGTAAACCGGTCGTCCTTTTCCACAGTGTGCCGGTTGCGCTTCACCACGCCGCCCAGGCTGAGGCCCCGGTCCAGCACCGCCAGCTCGTCCGGGTCCTCCACACACGGGTAGGCGAAGTCCAGCGCGATTCGCTCGCGGATCCAGGACCCCGCTTCGCTCGCCACGCCCGTGGTCAGGATGTCCAGCTTGGTGAGCAGGTCGCCGTCGCGCACGTCCTCCAGCGCCAGCGCGCCCCCGGAAAGCGGCTTGGAAACGTCCACCGCCCGCAGCGCGCCGCGCACGTTGTGGCCGTTGAGGTAGCGCGTCACCGCGGCGAAGTGCTCGCCCGGCACCAGCAGCGTGGTGGCAAGGTTGCGGAGCGCGCGCTCTGCGGCGGGGCGCCACTTCTCCTCCCCCTCAGCTAGGTCCATCAATTCACCGGCGAAGGGCATCCGGTCCTCGGGAATACCGGTGGCGCCGGCGATCGCCGCCCGGTTTTCAATGCTCGACGGCGGCAGCAGCGACTTGCGCGTCTTCAATGAGACGAGCTCCTGCTCGGCCGCGGCCAGCTCCCGCTTCTTCGTTGCGTGGGCGTCGAAGGCTTCAAAGCGGAGCTCCTGCAGGGCCTGGGAATCATCCTTGAGCTCGGCCGACCTTGCCGCCGCCTGCTCGTGCGCCTGCTCCCAGCCGCCGGCACTCCACTCCAGCTGGAGGCCGGCGTCGGCCAACGCCTGGCGTGCCGCTTCCTCCACCTGCTGGCGAAGCTTCAGGCCCACCCGGGCGTTTTCCAGTGACTGCTCAATGGCGGAGATGGCGTTGCCGCCCTGGTTGTTGTACTCCGTCTCCAGCTGGCGCAGCTCCTTGGCGAGGCCGTCCCGGACTGCGCGCTCGGCGCCGAGCTCCTTGGCCTTCGCCTGGGCCAGCTCCTTGAAGCGGGCCAGCATCTTTTGGTGGACCGTCACGGCGAGCTGCTGCTTGTAGGCCTCGAATTCCTCCCCGGCGAGGTCCCGCAACCGGTTCGCGTCCAGCAGCGCCTGCGCGTACTCCCTGTTCAGTCCGGGCACCGGGGCCAGCTGGTCCCGCTGTTGCCGGACGTCCTCCAGCCGCTGCCGGATGGACATCAGGTTGCTGAACTCCTCGACGACGTCATCCGCCGCCGCGAGAGTAGCCGGAGCATCCAGGACCTGGTCCCGGAAGAAGGTGTTGACGCTGCCGCCCAGGCCCTTGCCCGCCTGGATAACGCGCAGGAGAGGAAGGGCCTGGTCCGAGTTGATCCCCAGCAGCCGGCGGAAGCGCTCTGCGAACGCCTTGTGCACATCGAAGACCTGGGCGTCCGGAAAAATCGTTTCCAGGGCAGCCTTGGTAAACCGCTTGTCCGCGATGCCCTCGAGCGCCTCCAGGTCCAGCGGCTGGTGGTCAACGAGGTAGAACCGTCCAACGCTCGACTCCGTGCCGTTCTTCGGCAGGTCGAACAGTGCTGACACTGTCACCCGGGTGCCGGCCGCATTGTCGAACGTCAGCGCGACGGCGGACCACGTGGCGCCCGGCCGCTGGAAGGCACTCGCGGACCCCTCCCCCACAGCCTTGTCGCCCACTTTGCCGCGCATGTATGTAAACGTTGTCCGCTTGTCCTCCACGGCCCCGCCAGAGCGCTGCGCAGCGGCCTCGTTGGACCTGGGCCTCGCATCGAAAACCCGGAGCATGGCGTCAAACAGCGTCGACTTTCCCACGCCCGAGTTACCCGTCAGGAGCGTGCCGTTCCGGTCCACGTGCATCGTGTGGGCTCCGTGGAACGTGCCCCAGTTGACCACCTGCACCAGGGCAAGGCGCATCTGCCCCGGGTTCGTCAGCTCGCCCAAAGGCAGCATGGTTGCAATGCTCACTCGGCATCCTCCGCTTCGGTGGCGTCCTCGGTTTCAACCGGCCCAACCACCGTGTCCCGGTCAAGCTCGATGAGCGCTTCGGTGCCGGCGGCGTCCGTGGTGGCTGCTGCCAGGGCTTCTATATGGGCGGGGATGTCGCCGATGTTTTCGAAGGGGAGTGCCAGGGGCAGGGCGTTGGAGATGGTGTAGACGTCGTCAAGGCCCGTGGGCAGGAGGAGTTGGCGGGCCAGTAGCTTGGTGATGGCCCTGGCGACCACGTCCGAGTCACGCAACGCGTCCTGTTGGCCTGCGGGCTGGTAGTGGGTGACCAGGTCGGCGATTTCCTCGCGGGTAATCGTTGGGTCTGTCTGCGCGGTGACGTGCCGGTCCAGCAGCAGGCGCATCCTCAGCAGGACGATGGTTTCCACCCGACTGAGCGCTCGCTGCTGCCGCAGGATGCTGGCACGCGTGCTGCCGCCGATGGCGTCCGGGTGGACCGGGCGCAGGACGGCGATCTTCCGGTCATGGTCCAGCTGCATCGTAAGGAACAGTTCGGAGAGGCGGCTCCGCAGGATGATCTAGTTGTCCAGCAGGACCGTCCAGAGCTTCTCGTCCCGGCCGCCGTCAACGTAGGGACCCTTGAGGAGCTTCACCAGCGCCTGCCGCACCTTCATGGACAGCACGCCGGTATCGCCGGGGAAGAGGGCGGCACCGTCGACGAAGGTGTCGCGGGGGGTTACGGCGCCGGCGAATGGGCGATCGCCGCCCGTCGCGGGCACAGTTTCACTCTCCAGCGGCATACCCCCGTTCTCATCCACATGGCTATTTCCGGGGTCAGCTTCGGGGGCCGCCGTCGTCGTCATCTCTTCAGTCATGTCAATCCTTCGGGAGGGTGACCAACGGCAGGTAGGCCCTGCGCGTGGTGCCGTCAATCTGTTCGAAGTCCAAGGCATCCATTGCGTCCCGATCGAAGCCTGCCCCGGCGTGCAGGGCGTGCGAGAGGAGCGCCCGGATGGTGTTGATGTGCTGCTCTTCCGGCGGCAGCTGCTGCCACGCCTCGGAAAGGGTGGAAGCGCCGGCCATGGCAGAGCTGATGACCTCCGGCTTGGCCTTGGCGGTCCGCGGCGAGCGCACGCGGTCCGAGTCGCTGAAGGCGATGGGGTCGGCAAGTTTTGGCGGTGCGGCAAACTCGTCCGGGTCGAAGAGCTTCACCATGGACAGCGACTCGAACCCGGCGTTAAAGAGGACGGGCCCGGGGACCAGCCCCGGCCGTTCCCGTTCGTACGGAAGGGAACGGATCGCCTGCTCAGCTTCGCGAAGCACTTGCCGGAGCCGGACTGACTGGCGGAAGTCATCGCTTTGGACGTAGGTGTTGAGGCTTTCGCTGAGCTTGCCGTAAATCCGCTGGATCTGGCTGTGCTGCTGGCGGAGTTCGGCCACCAGGTTCTTCAAGGTTTCCCGGTCCTCGGCTGAGAGGTCGTCCGCGAACTGCCGGCTCAGGACCTCGCCGATTGCGGACCGGAACCTGAGCTGCTGCTGCGGATCCTCCAAAAACGCCGTGAAGGAACGGAACGTCCTGCCCTCCGGGCTCTGGCGGAGGCGTTTGTCGGCCTCCAGTACCTGCGCCATCGTGGCGCCCTTGGTCAGTGACTCCTCGATGATCTGGTTGCGCAGGCCGCCCACCAGTTCCTCGATCCGGTCACGCATCTTTTTGTAGTCGGCGGGCAGGCTCGCGGCGAGGTCCAGGACGTTTCCGGCAGCTTCAACTGCCTCGTCGTCATCCAGCAGGCCGTCGAACTCGCCGGAACTGATGTTCTGGATGAGCTGCTGGCGCTCTTCGATCTCCTCTTCCAAGGACTCGAGGCGGGCACTCTGGTCCGGATTGGTCTCGTTGGCGAGCTTCTCGACGTCTCCCAGCAGCGTGCCGAGGCGCGAACCGTTAAGGGTGGACCGCTCGCTGGAGAGGCTGTCGAGGAACGCCAGCACACGCGCGGCCGGTTCGGTGACTTCGTAGACGATCTGGCCTGACTGGTTCCGCCGCGTCAGGAACTGCCGGCGCGTCCATTCGTCGCCAAAGGCCTTCCCGTTGGCGCCGCCTCCCAGCCCGGGCTCCTGCCTGCGGAGCTCTTCCAGGAAGGAGTCGACGTCGGCATGGAACTCCTCGAGCGGCAGTTGCGGGCGGGTGCGGGTAAAGGAAGCCTGCAGCACCGCGATCACCCAGGGCGCCGAGCGCGTCAGGGCCCAGGCAGGTCCTTTGGTGAGGAGTTCGAGGTCCCGGAGCCGGGCGCTGATGGCGTCAGCGGATGACCTGGCGGAGCGGGGCACACACTCTCCTTGGGCTGTTTGGGTGGGCGGGGCAGGGGCTCCAAACGGAAAACTGCCAACAATAAGGTTAACGCAGGCGGCCGCGACCGCTCCGTGACCTACTTCGCCGTAGTATCTCGATCCCATATCAAGAGCTCTTTAAGCCTGCTGCGGCTCTGGCTGGGCACGCCGTCTACCCCTACGCTCATGCTACTGATTTCGACCAAAGCAACGTTTCAGCAGGGGGACTCATGCAGTTCGATCTAAGCGCAGTGGAAACCGCCACCTTGGTATTCGTGGGCACACTGGTGTTCGCCTTTATCCTGGCCGCCTTCGTCCTCACGGCCGGACTGGTGGCGCTGGTGCTGCTGGGAACGGGAAAGCTCGGGTGGACAGTCGTTTCGAAGTCGCTCCTGGCCGTGGTCCATGGCATCAACGCGGGCTGGGACCGGCTGGTGCACCACGCCACGGCATTCGACGCCGCCGGAGACTTTCCGGGGCAGTCCTCCCCTAGCACAGGAACTTACCCGCGGGTAATATTGAGAGACAGCTAAAGGGTTCTCCAACCCGGCGGACCTGGCTAAGAAAGCTATCCGGCCAAGGAGATAACCCATGAGCTCCGCCACTGACAGCCCCTCAAAGACCGCCAGCTCCACCACCAACAGCGCAGCAACGGATGCTCCTGCGGAGGAGACCCCTGTTCCCGCGGGCAAGATCGGCAGGAGCGTCACCGCGGACGAGGCCCGCGCCGTCGCCGAGGCCGCACGCGAAACCGGCTGGGACCGCCCGAGCTTCGCCAAGGGACTCTACCTGGGCAGCTTCGACCTCAGCCTTGTCCATCCCTGGCCCACCCCTGACCCGGCCGACGTGGAACGGGGTGAGGCGTTTATGGTCCGCCTCACCGAATACGCGCGGACCATGGACGGCCGGATTATCGAGCGCGAGGCGCAGATCCCTGACGGATACCTTCAGGGCCTGGCAGACCTTGGTGTCTTCGGGATGAAGATTCCGGAGGAATACGGCGGCCTGGGCTTGTCGCTGGTGTACTACGGCCGGGCGTTGGCCCTGCTGGGCAGCGTGCATCCCAGCCTCGGCGCCCTTCTTTCGGCGCATCAGTCCATCGGCGTGCCTGAGCCCGTGAAGGTTTTTGGCACTGCCGAGCAGAAGCGGGAGTACCTCCCGCGCTGTGCCGCCGGCGCCGTGACCGCGTTCCTCCTGACGGAACCCGACGTGGGCAGCGATCCAGCCCGGATGGGCAGCACGGCAACGCCCACGGAGGATGGGGAGGCCTACCTGCTGGACGGCGTCAAACTGTGGACCACGAACGGTGTGATCGCCGAACTGGTGGTGGTCATGGCCGTGGTGCCGGCACGCACTGATGCGGACGGCACCAGGCACAAGGGCGGCATCAGCGCCTTTGTGGTGGAGATGGACTCTCCGGGCATCACCGTGGAAAACCGGAACTCGTTTATGGGCCTGCGGGGCCTCGAGAACGGGGTGACGCGGTTCCATCAAGTGCGCGTCCCGGTGGCCAACAGGCTGGGCAAAGAGGGCCAGGGCCTGAAAATTGCACTTACTACGCTGAATACGGGCCGGCTTTCCATCCCGGGCCTTTGCGTCGGCTCAGGCCGCTGGAGCCTCAAGATCGCCCGCGAATGGTCCACCGCCAGGACGCAATGGGGCAGGCCGGTGGGCGAGCACGAGGCCGTGGGCAAGAAGATCGCTTTCATCGCTGCGTCCGCCTTCGCCCTGGACGCCGTCTTCGAGCTCTCCGCCGAACTTGCCGACGCCGGCCAGAAGGACGTGCGGATCGAGGCCGCCCTTGCGAAGCTCTGGTCGACGGAGATCAGCTGCCGGATAGCCGACGAACTGGTACAGATCCGCGGCGGCCGCGGGTTCGAAACGGCAGAGTCGCTGGCGGCGCGCGGTGAACGTGCGGTACCGGCCGAGCAGCAGCTGAGGGACCTGCGGATCAACAGGATCTTTGAGGGTTCCTCGGAGATCATGCGCCTGCTGATCGCCCGGGAAGCCGTGGATGCGCACCTTGCCGCCGCTGGTGACCTTGCATCGATGGACGCAAGCCTGGCCGACAAGGCGAAGGCCGCCGTCGGAGCCTCCGGCTTCTACGCCCGCTGGCTGCCGAAGCTGGTGGCCGGCGCCGGCATGGACCCGCGCTCGTACGGCGAGTTTGGCCGCTTGGCCAAGCACCTGCGGTTCGTGGAGCGTTCGTCGCGGCGCTTGGCCCGGCAGACGTTCTATGGCATGGGCCGGTGGCAGGCAAAGCTGGAACGCAAGCAGGCATTCCTGGGACGTGTGGTGGACATCGGTGCGGAACTGTTCGCCATGACGGCGTGCTGTTCACGGGCGGAGATGCTGCTTCATACCACTCCCGACAAAGCCGCGAGCGCCTATGAGCTCGCGGAGGCGTACTGCGAGCAGGCCCGCGTGCGCGTCGACGAGTACTTCGAGCAGCTGTGGCGGAACACGGACGACGCCGACCACCACCTGACCCGAAGGGTCCTCGCCGGTGACCACAGGTGGCTGGAGGCAGGCGTACTGGACCAGTCGGAAGGCACCGGCCCGTGGATCGCAGATGCCTCCCCCGGGGCCTCGCAAAGGGAAAACCTGCACCGTAACTACCGCTGACGCCACCGGTCACAAAATAGTAAGCATCCTTGCTATCTCTGCGGCCCGATGATTGAGTTGACTCATGAGCAGCTCAACGGACCCAGAGAACCTGCCCCCACGACGCGCCCGGGAGGACGCTGACCGGAGCGGAAGCTACCGTGCCGCCGCGGCTGATGATGCCACCCGCAGCTACGACCAGCAGCCCGCAGCGGATACCACGCCGACCTCCACCTACGATCGGGTGCCGGCCGGCCACACCGGCTCAGCCGGTGCCTCTGCAGAGCGCGACTACGTCCCAGCGGCGTCGGCACCTGCTGTTGATCCGAACCTGACCGATCGGCAGACCGCCGTCGCCAGGGAGAAGGAGCGGTTCGGCGGCATCAAGGTGGGCTCGGCGTTCTTCGGCTGGCTGACCGCCACCGGCATGGCCGTGCTGCTGACCGCCCTCGTGGCAGCAGCCGGGACGGCCGTGGGCCTTGCAACCAATACCGACGTCAACGAGGCAGTGAACCAGGCGGCCCGGAACCAGGGCACCGTTGGCCTGGTAGGCATCATTGTGCTGCTGGTCATCCTGCTCCTCGCCTATTACTGCGGCGGTTACGTCGCGGGACGCATGGCACGCTTCAACGGTGCCAAGCAAGGCCTCATGGTGTGGATCTGGGCATTGATCGCGGCTGTCCTCGTATCCATCCTGGGCCTGGTGTTCGGGCAGCAGTTCAACGTGCTGGCCAACCTCAACAGCTTCCCGCGCATTCCAATTAATGAAGGGCAGCTGACCACTACCAGCATCATTGCTGCAGTTGTGGTGGCCCTGGTGGCACTGGCAGGCGCGGTGCTGGGCGGGCTGGCAGGCATGCGGTTCCACCGGAAGGTGGACCGCGCCGGCTTCACTCCGGACGAGGACAACAACGACGAGTAGTCAGGCCAGAACTTCCCCGTCCAGGTAAAACCAGCGGCCGTTCTCCCGCACGAACCTGCTGACCTCGTGATGCACACCGCGCTCGTTGCCGTGCCGGAACCATGCTTTGAACTCCACCCTCCCCTGGGCGTCCAGCGGGCCGCCGCGGTTCATGGAGACAATGTCCAGGCGCCGCCACTGCAGGTCCGGATCAAGGTCCAGGTTCGCCGGGGCCTTGTCCGGGTGCCAGGTACGCAGCAGGTAGGGCCCGTCCCGGAGTACAAACGCGCTGTAACGGGAGCGCATGAGCTGTTCTGCCGTTGCTGCTTCTGCGGTGCCGGAGTGGAACCGTCCGCAGCAGACCGCATACGGCTCGCCGGACAGGCACATGCAGTTCGTGTTGGGTGTGTCCTCCGCCATAGTGCTCCTGTTTCCTGCTTTCGGCCGCGCAGTGCATGCCGTGGTTCCCCGTCCGACTATAGGCGCCCCGGCAACCTGCCAGCGGGCATAACAGCTTTAAAACAACCGGGGACGCACCGCTGCACGCGTCGGCGAGGTCCGGCAAAAATCCGTATGGTGGAGAAGGAGCTGTTGCTGGCGGAGGGGCGCAGGTGCGGGCTTCACGGCCGGCAGAGAGGAGAGATGACGTGGAAAATCCAGATACGCTCATTCTCAACCTGACCTTTTTGGGGACTGTGGGAATGGCTTTCCTGATGTTCCTGGTCCTCTTCCTGCTGGGGGTCATCACGCTGGTGCTCGCGGGGATAGGCCGGCTGGCAGCCGTCGCGCTGATGGCCTTGTTCGGCAGGCGCTTACGCAATGAAAGCGTCCAACTGGTCCGCCTGGGCGGCCCCTCCAGGGAAGGGCCCGACGGCGGCACTTCAGTTTCCGCTGCGGGTCCGGCCGGTGGGGGCGTGCCCGCCGCCAAAGCCCCGAAAGCCAAGCGCCAGCGCCGGGACTGGCGCTCCGCGCTGAAGCCGGCACACGTGCGTTCGGCGCTGCGCACCGCCGTC
>NZ_JBNHGJ010000053.1:0-19384 GCF_059091165.1 Arthrobacter sp. Hb9-2
CCTGGGCACCGGCCAGCTCATCTCCGCCGCCCTTGACGCCGGCTGCAACCGCATCATTTTGGGCGTGGGCGGCAGTGCCAACACCGACGGCGGTGCGGGCGTCCTGCAGGGGCTCGGCGCCAGGTTCCTCGACATCGAGGGCAACGAACTTCCGCCCGGTGGTGCCGCCCTGGCCCGCCTGGACCGGATCGACTTCAGCCGGTTTGAACCCCGGCTGAAGGACACCCGCTTTGTGCTGGCGTCCGACGTCGACAATCCCCTGCTCGGCGCCCAAGGCGCCGCGGTGATTTTCGGCCCGCAAAAGGGCGCCACGCAACAGGACGTCGACATGCTCGACGCCGCCCTGGCCAGGTTTGTCGAAGTCCTGGCCAGGGAAATCGGTCCCGACGGCCCCAACAACAGGGCCATCAAGGCAGCGGAAGCCCCGGGCGCCGGAGCGGCAGGAGGCGTTGGCTATGCCGCCATCGCCGTTCTGGCCGCAACCCGCCGCCCGGGCATCGACGTCGTCCTCGAATTCACAGAATTGAAGCAGAGACTGGCCGGCGCCGACCTGGTGATCACCGGCGAAGGAAGCCTGGACGAGCAGAGCCTGCTGGGCAAGACGCCCATGGGTGTTGCCCGGGCAGCCGCAGCGCAGGGTGTCCCGGTGATCGCAGTGTGCGGCCGCACCACGCTTGGACCGGGCCAGGCAGCCGCTGCCGGATTCGAGGACGTTTACGCTTTGACCGAGCTTGAAAGCAATGTAGACAGGTGCATAGCAGAGGCAGCGCAGCTTCTGGAGCAGCTGGGCACCCAGATCAGCGGAAGGCTGGCGGCGAACACGCTGTCCCGTCCCGCAACCACCAAGGAGGACCTCCATGTCTGAAGAACGTTTTGACCTGGTCATCCGCGGCCAGCGCATCCTCACCACCGCCGGCCTGGCACCCCGCGAAGTGGGCGTCCGCGGCGGAAAAATCGTGGCCCTCGAACCGCTGGGCAACGGCCTGGCCGGCGCCGAGGTCATTGAGCTGGCCGACGACGAAACCCTGATCCCCGGGCTGGTGGACACCCACGTCCATGTCAACGAGCCCGGCCGCACCGAGTGGGAGGGATTCGCCTCCGCCACCCGTGCAGCCGCTGCCGGCGGGGTAACCACCATCATCGACATGCCGCTGAACTCGGTCCCGCCCACCACCACGGTGGAAAACCTCAAGCTGAAGCGCGAGGTGGCCGAGGACCAGGCGTTCATCGACGTTGGGTTCTGGGGCGGCGCCATCCCCGGCAACAAGGGTGACCTGCGGGCCCTGCACGACGAAGGCGTCTTCGGTTTCAAGTGCTTCCTGCTGCACTCAGGCGTGGACGAGTTCCCGCACCTGGACGCGGATGAGATGGAGGAGGACATGGCCGAGCTGAAGTCCTTCGACTCCCTCATGATTGTCCACGCGGAGGACTCCCATGCCATCGACCGCGCGCCGCACCCCGGCGGCGACCACTATCAAACCTTCCTGGCCTCCCGCCCCCGCGGCGCCGAGAACAAGGCCATCGCCGAGGTCATCGAGCGGGCCCGCTGGACCGGTGCGCGTGCGCACATCCTGCACCTTTCGTCGTCGGACGCCCTGCCGATGATCGCCTCCGCCAAGCGAGACGGCGTGAAGCTGACCGTCGAGACGTGCCCGCACTACCTGACGCTGATGGCTGAGGAAATCCCCGACGGCGCCACCGCCTACAAGTGCTGCCCGCCCATCCGCGAGGCCTCCAACCGGGAGCTGCTGTGGCAGGGCCTGCAGGACGGCACCATCGACTGCATCGTCTCGGACCATTCCCCCTCCACCCTGGATCTGAAGGACCTGGAGAACGGGGACTTCGCCGTGGCCTGGGGCGGCGTCTCGTCGCTGCAGCTGGGCCTGTCCCTGATCTGGACGGAGGCACGGCACCGCGGCATTCCGCTGGAGCAGGTGGTGTCCTGGATGGGTGAGAAGCCGGCAGCGCTGGCCCGGCTCTCCAACAAGGGCCAACTGGCGCTGGGCTACGACGCCGACTTTGCCGTGTTCGCCCCGGACGAGGCGTTTGTGGTGGACGTGTCCAAGCTCAAGCACAAGAACCCCATCACCCCCTACGACGGCAAGGCCCTCTCCGGCGTGGTCCGCAAGACGTTCCTGCGCGGCGCTGTAGTGGACGGCCAAACCCCCACGGGCAAGCTGATCCGCCGCGGCGGAGTCTAGGGACGCGCCATGGCAGTGGAAGCCCACCATCCGCGGACGGTGGCACGGCCGCGGATAGCCGTCAGGGGTGCTGCCGCGCCGGCGGCGGCTGCCCGGGGACTCGCCGTGTGGGTGGTTCCCGGGGAAGGCACCAGCCCGGAACTCCTCGCCCGCGCCGCCCAACTGGTCCTAGCCAGGGCCCTCGAAACTGCTCCGGAGGCGGAAGTCCATTGGCCCGCCACCGGAGCTCCCACCTCCGGGGTCTCCGCCACGGCGGAAGGAGCCGCAGACGACTCCTCTCAGCCTCCCTCCGCGGCGGAGAACCCCGGCGGCACCGATGACGACGGCGGCACCCGGCTGCCGCCGTCAGCCGGTCCCGTCAGCCGGGTTGCCGTGGACCTGGCTGCCGACACCGTGCTGCTGGACGGCCGCACTGTGCAGCTGACCGGCGTCGAGTTCAAGGTGCTCCGGTACCTGGTGACCCACCTGTCGCGCACTGTGGGCAGGGAGGAACTCCAGCAGTTCCTGGACTCGTTTGAAACCCCCGGCGCCTCGGCCCGGTCCATCGACGTGTACGTGGGCCGGATCCGCCGGAAACTCGGAAATGCGCGCCATGCTGTGGCCACTGTCCGCGGCGGAGGCTACCGGTTTGTGCCGGGGCAGCGGGTAACCGTCCGCGGCCCGGCGGAATACTGCATATGACGCCGGAGTTGTATGACTGAGCGGGAAGCCGCTTCACTTGATGTTTTGCCAGTAACTGACAAAGTCTTCCAAAGGAACGCCATGAGCCAGACCCTGACCACCAAGCTTCAGCCCGGAACCCAGGCCCCTGATTTCACCCTTCAGGATGCCCAGGGCCGCGAGACTGCCTTGGCCGACTACCGTGGCAAGAACGTCATCGTGTACTTCTACCCCAAGGCCGCCACCCCCGGCTGCACCACCGAGGCCTGCGACTTCCGCGACAGCCTGGCCTCTTTGCAAGGCAAAGGCTACGAAGTCATCGGCATCTCCCCCGATGCACCGGAAGCCCTGGCCGGCTTCACCGGTGACTTCTCCCTGACCTTCCCCCTGCTGTCCGACCCGGACCACGCAGTTGCCCTGGCCTACGGCGCCTGGGGCGAGAAGCTGGTCAACGGCGAAATCACAGAGGGCATTGTCCGCTCCACCGTAGTGCTGGATCCCGAAGGCAAAGTCACGCTGGCCCAGTACCAGGTCAAGGCCGACGGCCACGTTGCTGCCCTGAAGGAAGCCCTGGGAATCTAGCCACCCACCGGACGCTCTCGCAATTAACGCGCCTTTTCCCGGGACGCTCTCGCAGTTAACGCGCCTTTTCCCGGGACGCTCCCGCACTTAACGCGCCTTTTCCCGGGACGCTCCCGCACTTAACGCGCCTTTTCCCGGGACGCTCTGGCACCTACTGCGGGAGCGTCCCGGCGTTAAGGGCACAATCGCGGCGGCAAGTCATCCTGCTGCTTTGGCGCCCTACGCGTCCGTGTCCGCCGTAGCCTTGCCCTCTGCGGCCGCCTGCTGATATTCGGCCGACACCCGACGGTACACGGGGGTCAGGAAAGCCAGCAGCGCGGCGATGACCATAATGATCCCTGCGATGAGGAACACCAGGGCAATACCGCGGGAGGTGCCCTCGCCCAGCAGCGGGGCCAGCTGGGCCGCGCCGTCGGTCGATCGTGCGTAGGGGATGATCCAGAACTGGGCGAGCGGCGCAATAAGGAAGGACGTGATGGGCGCAGCCGCAGACTCAAACGCCATGGCGAAACCGAACACCCGGCCCTGCCGTGGCAGCGGAACCACCTGCTGGATCACCGTCTGCTCGGCGGCCTCCACAACGGGCACCAGCGTCAGGTAAAGCCAGATCCCGACGACGTACAGCCACGCCCACTCCCGGAGGGTGAACACCGCGCCGAGGACCCCCATGGCCACTACCGCGATAAGCAGAGTGCGCAACGGGTTGGCCCCGAGGCCGAACTTGCTGATCAGCGCCCCGCCGACCAGGAATCCGCTGGAGCCTACAGCCAGAAAAACGCCCCAGAGTTCCACTGGGAACATCTCCAGGCCATAGGGGTCCATCAGCGCCATGTAGACGCCGCCGATAAAGTTGTTGAACGTGGAGAACAGGATCAGTGCGAACAGGCCGGAAATGGCCAGCACAGCGGCGTAGGAGCCGCGAAGGTCGAACCCGCCGTGCGCATCGGTGGCCGCGACCTGCCGTTCCTCGGGCATGCGGAGGATGAGCAGGTGTGCAAATGCGAGCGCTGTGAGCATGAGGGCGACCACGATGGTCCACCCCATACCCAGCAGCCCCACCGACAGCCCTGACAGCACGGAAGTGATGAGGAACATCAGCCCCTGCACCATCCCCACCAGGCCGTTGGCATTGGCCCGCCGGTCCGGCTCGATCAGGATGGTGACCGTGGTGGACAGTGCGATGTTCCGCAGGTTCTCCACCACCGCGCCGATCAGGATGACCAGGGTGAACACCCAGAACCACGGCTGGGTCAGGTCCAGCAGCGACGACGCGGGCGTCAGGAGGAACATCACCCCGGACAGCATAAACATCACCAGGGTGAAGGCGGCGGCGAATCGCATCACGGCCAGCTTGCGGTAGCGGTCCACGAAGGTGCCGAAGCTGATGCTGGAAAGGGCGATCAGCAGCATGTACGCGCCCCCCACCACCCCGGTGGCGATCACGTTGCGCGTTTCCAGGTACACCCAGAAGGTCAGAGCAAACCATAGGTAGCTGGTGGTGATGTTGGCCAGGGCGGTGTTCACCAGGATGCCGGTGAAGGTGCGCGACCTTTCTGCCGGGCTGCGCACGGAGGTGTCGACGGCGTCCGGGTCCGCCAGGTGCGGGGCTTCCCCGTCCTCATCAGGTGTGGCGGCGAGGGCCACGTCCTCGCCAAGCCCCGTCCCGCCGTCGGAAGCCGCAGCAGCCCTGCCTCGGGCCCGTTCCTGCTCGGTCATGCGTCCCAGTGTAATGAGGACCAACCGGGGCCGACAGGGTGGAAACCCCCCTCCTGCTGCTTCACCGGAACCTAAGCGCGTAAGGGGCAGCCCTGCTGTCGCGAAGGCCTTGGCTTCGTCGGAGCCGACAGTGGGGTTGACGAGGCAGGACCGGTACATCCACTTCCTTGAGCCGGTACTGCTTTCAGGAGGAGTCCAGGTGCGTATGACGTGTTGCCGTGGACTAAGCACCCCCGTTGCCCCCTTCCGGGGTCCGGTGACAGGATGGCCGCATGGCGATCGAGGTCCGTCCGGCCACCGAGTTCGAGGACGTCAGGACGATGGTGGGGCCCAAGCGGCCCGACGCCAACGTCTGCTGGTGCCTGAGCTACCGAATTCCATCCAAACAGAACCAGGCCTTGCGCGGGACGGAGCGCGGGGACCTGATGAAAGAGCTGGTGGCCCAGGATCCCCCGCCGGGGGTTTTGGCGTACGACGGCGGCGAGGTAGTTGGGTGGGCAGCGGTCCACCCCCGTGCTGACACCAGTTTCGCCGGCAACCGCAAGATCCCGCACGTGGACGACCTGGAGGTGTGGTCGGTGTGGTGCATCCGGGTACGGCCGGGCCATCGGGGTGAGGGCATTTCCCACCACCTGCTGAAGGGTGCCGTAGAGCTGGCGCGGGCCCATGGAGCAGCAGCCGTGGAGGGCTACCCAGTGGATAACGGCGGGCAGAAAGTCGACCTTACTATGGCCTACGTGGGCACCCGAAAGCTCTTCGAGGACGCCGGCTTCACGAAGGCCGCGGACACGGAATCAATCCTCAACGGCTTCCCGCGGGTGCTGATGCGCCTGGACCTGGCAGGAGGTTGATGATCCTGGATCAAGCGTGTCAGGGTTTTTTCCACCATTTGCCGGGCCAGTCCTCGTCGATGGCCCACAATGCCAAAAGCAGGGCATCGACTGTCATGAGTCCCGCAATGAGGTACGCCCAACCTGTCCACCAACCCATAACAATCTCCTGACCCGGTAACCCCCAGCCACTCGATTGCTCCTAAGTGTGGCACCTAAGCCGCCGCTGCGGAACGCCCCAAATCCACACTCTTGAAAAGTGCCTCCAGCCTGTTGTGAGCCTCGGTTTCCAGCTTGAGGCGGCGCGTCAGCTTCTCCACCTGCACGGACATCTCCGCGCCGACCGGGAGCCGGTCGCCCGGCCAGCTGGATGCCTCCCGCGATTCGGCCAGCGCCTGGGCCAGGGCATTGGCGGCGGCACGCACTTTTCGTGAGTGGAAGTAGACACGCAGCAGCGCCCTGCCCTTGTCCACAGCTGCCTGCAACAGGTCGCCGGGCACCGATTCCCCTCCTGCTGTCAGAGAGTTCGGTTCTGAACCAGCCGGCACTGCACGGGCCGGTTCTGTAACAGCGGCGCCACCCGCCGTCACCTGGTTTTTCTTGTTGATGTGTCCCACTGGCTGCTCCGCCTTCCTGCCCGCCGTGCAGCCTCCGGACGGATCGTCCTTGACCCTCGTACTCGAAGAAGCTGCTCCCTGCCTTCGAGTGTCCCGGGCCTTCCTCAACGTCCGGGCAAGCGGGTCCCAAGATTGACGCAAGATCTCCCCGGCCGGCCTGCTTCGCGCCGCCGTCGCCGCCGTCGTGAGCGAGGAAACAACCGCGAATCCCATTCCTGCGGGGCGCTGTGACTCGGGCGGCAGCCGTTAATGCGGTAGAAGTAGAGTTATGGTCTCTCCATCCGAAACCCGTCGTGCCGTTGTTATTGAGGACGACCCGGACATTCGCGGCCTGCTGGTCCGTGTCCTGGTTAAGCAGGGCTTCGACGTCACCGAGGCCGACGCCGGCCTGCCCGGCGTGGAGGAAGTCCGCCGTCGCAAGCCCGATCTGATCACCCTGGACCTCAACCTGCCGGACCTCGACGGCCTGGAAGTCTGCAAGTTGCTCCGCGAATTCTCGGATGCCTTCATTGTGATGCTCACGGCCCGCGCCGACGAACTGGACAAGTTGACCGGCCTGGACAACGGAGCCGATGAATACATCAGCAAGCCGTTCAGCCCCCGGGAACTGCAGTCCAGGATCAACGCGCTCTTCCGCCGCAGGCCTTCCGCAGCCGCGGACTCCGCCGCCCGCAATGACCTGGAGCGGGCCACGGAGGTCCAGCAAAGCCTCCTTCCCAAGGAGGACATCCGCGTGGAGGGCTACGACGTGGCCGGCATGTTCCGCCCGTCCCGCAGCGTGGGCGGTGATTTCTATGACTGGTACCAGACGCAGGACGGGCTCCACCTGACCTTCGCCGACGCCATGGGCAAGGGCATGGGAGCCGCGCTCATCGCAGCAACAGTGCGCGCTGTCATGCGCTCCACCGGCCACCGGCAGGACCTGGACGGGGCATTCGCCACCGCCAGCAAGGCCATCGCCACGGACCTGGACTCCTCCAACTCCTTTGCCACCTTGTTCCACGCGCGGCTGGACGCAGCGTCCGGAACGGTCAACTATGTCGACGCCGGGCACGGGCTTGCGCTGCACGTTCGGTCCGGCGGCACGGCCCACCGGCTCCCTTCCGGCGGCCCGCCGGTCGGCGCCTGGGAAGGGACTTCCTGGCCGCAGTCATCACTGGACCTCGCCCCGGGAGATTCGCTGGTAGTGGTCAGTGACGGCGTGCTGGACGTCTTCGGCTCCGTGGAGGACTTCACCGAAGCCGTCGGCCGCGCCGCCCAAAGTGGGGATTCTGCGCAGGGAGCCAGCGCCGCGATCCTGGCACTCGCCCCGGCCGAGACAGCCGAGGATGACGTCACGGTGGTTGTGGTCCGCCGGCTACCGGAAGATGTAACCGCGTGACCCGCTTCTGGACCCGCCTGGTGGTGGTCCTGACGGTCATCACCGGCATCAACTACATCGCCTGGCGCTGGGCGGCGTCCCTCAACTGGGATGCCTGGTGGATCGCGGTGCCGCTGGTGGTCGCCGAAACCTACAGCCTGATTGACGTCATGCTGTTCGGCATGACCGTCTGGAAGCTGAAAATCCGCAAAGGCGCGCCACCGCCCCCGCATGATGCCACCGTGGACGTCTTCATCACCACCTACAACGAAGACCTGGACATGGTGATGACCACAGCACTGGCCGCCCAGAAGATCCGGCATCCCCACAGCACCTGGATCCTCGACGACGGCGCACGGCCCGAGCTGAAGGCCCTCGCCGAGCAGCACGGCCTGGGCTATGTCACCCGCAGCGAGGACTGGACCTCGAACGTCCCCCGGCACGCGAAGGCCGGCAACCTGAACAACGCCCTGATGCAAACGCACGGCGAGTTCCTCCTGATCCTGGACGCGGACCAGATCCCCGAGCCCGACATCCTCGAAAAAACGCTGGGGTACTTCAACAACCGCCGGGTGGCACTGGTCCAGACACCGCAGTACTTCAGCAACGTGCCCGCCGATGACCCCCTCGGCAGCCAGGCACCCCTTTTCTACGGCCCCATCCAGCAGGGCAAGGACGGCTGGAACGCCGCCTTCTTCTGCGGCTCCAACGCCATCCTGCGCCGCGAGGCCTTGATGCAGCTGGGCCTTGTGGGCTACGTGAAGGAAACCGAGAAAAGCATCCGCCGAGCTCTGGCGGCCTCCCGCTCCGCGATCAAACAGGCCCGGAAGTCCGCGGACATGGAGACGCCCCTGGTGGCCCAGGTGCTCGACGAGGTGGAGGCAGCCACCCGCGAGGCCCAGCAGGAACTGGACGCCGGCCAGCCGCTGAGCGAGATCACCTACCGTGTCCGCCGCCGCGTGGACGCAGCCGTGCAGACCCTCGTGATGGCCGACGTCGAAGCCCTCCAGGCAGACCTCGAAGAGATTGCCGCTATGGAACTGGCCCATGTGGGCGAGTCCGGCGTTCCCGTGGTGGCCGACGACGCCGTGCAGCGGATGTCCGCCCGCGACTGGTCACCGCTCGGAGCCCTGGAATCCGTGCAGGCCGTCCTGGACGCGCTCTCGGTGGAACGCAACGACGAAGCCCAGCCCGTGATGCCGCTGGCCACCATCTCCGTCACCGAGGACATGGCCACTGCCATGCGCATGCACGCCATGGGCTGGGAGAGCGTCTACCACCACGAGGTCCTGGCGTACGGCCTGGCGCCGGAAGACCTCAAGACGATGCTCACCCAGCGCCTCCGCTGGGCGCAGGGCACCATCCAGGTGCTGCTCCGCGAAAATCCGCTCGTCCAGAAGGGCCTGAAGCTGGGCCAGCGGCTGATGTACTTCGCCACCATGTGGACCTACCTTAGCGGCTACGCGGCGGTCATCTACTTCGCCGCCCCCATCATCTACCTGCTGCTGGGCATCCTGCCGGTCACGAGCCTGAGCTGGGACTTCTTCATCCGGTTCATCCCGTTCATGGTGGTCAACCAGCTGTTGTTTGCCGTCGCCGGCCGGGGCATTCCCACCTGGCGAGGCCAGCAGTACAGCCTCGCCCTGTTCCCCACCTGGATCAAGGCGTGCTCGACGGCGGCCCGGAACGTCTGGTTCGGCCGTCCCCTGGGGTTTGCCGTCACCCCCAAGGCCCGCCAGAGCGGCGGACCCAGCTGGAGCCTGATCCAGCCACAGATCGTGGTGTCCGTGCTGCTGGCCGTGGCTGCCGTCGTCGGAATCATTCGGCTGGCCAACGGTCTGGCTGAACCACTCGGCACCCTGGTGAACGTCGCCTGGGTCATCTTCGACCTGGTGGTCATGAGCATCCTGGTGCGTGCAGTGCTTTATAAGGGTTTTGAACCGGCCTCCGAGCCGGCAGTTACAGATACAGAGAGGAATCCTGATGGAGTTTAGCTTTGAGGTCAAGGACTCGTATGCGGAGGTCAAGGCGGACGGGCGGCTGAACATGGTCTCAGCGCCGAAGCTGCGTGAGTTCGTTACTGACGTAATCGCCGGCGGGTCCAACCGGGTCGTGGTGAACCTGGAGAACACGGCGTTTATGGACTCCTCCGGCTTGGGCGCGCTGATCGGCTGCCTGAAGGCGGCGCGGCAGGCCGGTGGTGACCTGCGGATTGCGGCTGTCCAGCCGCAGGTGAAGATGGTCCTGCAGCTCACCAGCATGGACAAGGTCCTCACGGCCTACGGATCAGCCGAAGAGGCGTTCAGCAATGACTGAGGTCCTGGCATCCCGCAGCTTCCGCGGGCTGGCCACCGGGGACGCGATCGAGTCCGTCCATAACGATCTCGACAGCCTTTGGCTTGACGTCCCCTTCGTGCAGGACATGGACCAGATGACGTTTACGACGGCGGTGATCGAGTCGGCATCGAACATCGTCCAGCATGCGGAGCCGGCCGGGCCGGAGCCTGTGGAGTTGGGCGTGGACATCGAAGTGCGGCCAACGCTGCTGCAGGCGCGGGTCAGCGCCTATCATGCCAAGCCCCCGTTCGGCCCGATGGAACCCGCGAGGCAGGGCGAGGAGGCCGAGTCCGGCCGGGGGCTGGCGCTGATCCAGGCCCTGGTCACCACGGTCACTTTCGAGCGGCAGGACGGTACGAACACCTGGGTCCTGTCGCGGACCTCGCAGCAGGACTAGGACCTCAGCGGGTTTTTGTCCAGATATGCAGGCCTCCGGCGCCCGAAACCCTGCATATCTGCACAAAAACTCCTGTGAGTCGGGTGGGGCGGTGGCGCTAGTTCGGGAATGTCACCGAGACAGTGGCCCCGCCGCCTGGAGTGTCACTGATGGTGAGCTCTCCACCGTGCGCCTGCGCGATCCGGCGGCAGGTGGCCAGTCCCAGCCCTGTCCCGGGGCCGTCACCGGGACGGTTCAGCCGCACCAAAGGCTCTACCGCCCGGGGGCGGTCGGCGGGGTGGATGCCCTTGCCGTTGTCAGCGACGTGGACAGTGAGTCCGCGGGGGCAACTGGTGGCGGTAACAGCCACCCGAAGGTCCCGCTGGGGGTCCCGGTAGTTCAGGGAGTTGGCGAGCAGGTTCTGCACCATCGTGCGCAGCTGCGACCGGTCGGCATACAGCTGGGCATCCTCGCACAGGATGCCGCTGCCCAGGCCGAGGCTCACGCCAAGGTCTTGGGCCGCCTCTGCCGTCACAGCCAGAAGTGACACCCGTTCGCGATTCAGCCGCCCGTTTGCCCGGGAGTAGTCCAGCACATCCTGCAGGGTGCCCAGCATTCGCTGCCCGCCGCTGCCGATGAGCTGCAGGTACTCCTTAACCGGATGGTCCTGGGGAATCTCGGGATCATCCTCGGCCAGTTCCACATAACCAAGGATGGTGGTGAGCGGAGCACGGAGGTCGTGGCTGACGCGGCCTGCGAACTCGGCCAGCATCGCATTGCTGCGCTCCAGCTCGGCCAGGGCCTCATTGAGCTGCAGGGTGCGGTGCTGCAGCTCGAGAAGCTCCACCACCTGCTGCGCCAGCACCTCCAGCACATCAATCTGCTCGCGCCTGGGAAGTTCGGCGCCCTCCGAGAACACGCACAGCGAGCCGAGCACCAGCCCGCTGGCGGTCCTTAGCGGCACGGAAGCGTAGAAGCGGACGTCGGCTATCTCCCCTGTCACAAACGGGTTTGCGGCAAACCGGGGGTCCTGCGAGGCATCCCGCACCACTGTGGTTCCTGGTTCAAGGAATACGCTGGCGCACATGGAGTCCTCGCGGGAGCAGATGCCGGCATCGGTCCCGGCGGCGGCGATCTGCAGCTGGTGGCCGGACGTGATGATGTTGACCACGCTGTAGGGCACCCCGCAGAGCGAAGCGGCCAGGCGCACCAGGTTATTGAGGGCACCACGGGCCTGTTCGTCAACCAGTTCCGGAATCTGTCCAGCAGTGTCAGGGAGCAGCCCATACTCCCGCAGGTCAAGGTCCCGCTGATCCTGATCCGCCAGCATTTGTACAGCTGTCGCGTCCATATTTCTTCTTGAGCCCCCAGCATTATCGTCGAGCCGAAAGCTCTTCCGCGATGATACCCGTCCGGCCGGACGCCTGCGGTAGTCTCTTGACACCACCACGACGCTCAACTTCAATATTACGTATGCTGAAATAACAGTTCCATGATGCGGAAGCCTAAAGCTGGCGTTGCCGATGCTTGGGTGCCGAAGTCCGGCCTCCGCATAGCCGTCACCATGGATGCCAGCATTTGTCACCGAGGAACCAGCCAGCATGAAGCTTGCCGAATTCAATACCGCGGACCCAGCAAGGGCTGCGGAAACCCTCAGGCCCTGCATCGACGTCCAGCGCTGGGTGGACGCTGTTGCCGCCGCCCGGCCTTTCCCCACCAAGGAAGCCCTGCTCGCTTTCGCTTCCGTTGCCGCCAACCCCTTCACGTCCGAAGAGGTTGAGTCCGCCATGGCGCATCACCCGCGGATCGGCGAACGGCCGACGGCGGCCACCACCGAAGCGTCCATGTCCCGTTCCGAGCAGGCAGGGGTAGATCCGGCGGACAGCGCGCTGGCAGAGGCTTTGGCCCAGGGAAACAGGGAGTACGAGGAAAAGTTCGGCCGCGTCTTCCTGATCCGCGCCGCCGGCCGCACGGCCCCGGAAATCCTGCAGTCCCTGAAGGAGCGGCTGGAAAACTCCCCGGCCGAAGAAGACACCATCGTGGCCCAGCAGCTGCGCGAGATCGCCGTACTGCGGCTTGAAGGACTGATGACCGAATGAGCGTCTCCCACGTCACCACCCACATCCTCGACACAGGCGCCGGACGCCCGGCGGCTGGGGTCGCCGTCGTGCTGTACAGGAACGACGGCGGCAGCTGGCAGGAACTGGCCGGCTCCACTACCGACGCCGATGGCCGTGCGAAGGACCTGGGCCCGGAGCAGCTGGAACCCGGACACTACAAGCTCAACTTCGCCACCGGGAGCTACTACGCCGGCCTGCAGACTGCCACGTTTTTCCCGGAGGTTGACCTGGTGTTCGAAGTCACAGGCCCCGAGCATTACCACGTCCCCCTCCTGCTCAGCCCGTTCGCATACTCCACCTACCGCGGCAGCTAACCCACCCTGTTGACCTATCACTTATGGTCCCCATTCCGGGGTTTTGGCAACCGTAAGCGATAGGTCAACGGCGGAAATGTAGGCTTGATGCATGCCTTCTGAACAACCCTCCGCCGAGCGCCGCGAAATCACCGTCCGCCGTGCGCCCAAGTACGTCCCGTTCCTGATTCTGGGCGCACTGGTGGGTATCGCCGCTGCGGCAGTGGTTGCCTACGGCCTGCCGGAAACGCCCAGCTTCGACGCCGGCTCCGTCTTCGGATTCTTCCTGGTGCTGTTCGCCGCCGCCGGCGCGGTCCTGGGCGCCATAGTGGCGCTCATCCTGGATCGGCGCAGCGTCAAGCGGCAGCAGCGGGCCGTCGTGGAGTCCGTCCCGGACTCTGAGCCGGATACGGACCCGCAGCCCTAGCCCCGGTCATAAACGGGCGGTCGGAAAAGTCTTACCCCATGTCGTGAGATAATCGACCAGTGGCACGCGGCGATGGAAAACTTTCCCATGATCTTCTCCCTGGCGAAAAAGGCCCGCAGGACGCCTGTGGCGTTTTCGGAGTCTGGGCACCAGGTGAAGAAGTAGCAAAACTAACCTATTACGGGCTGTATGCACTGCAGCACCGCGGTCAGGAGTCCGCTGGTATAGCCACCAGCGACGGCAACCGGATCAACGTCTACAAGGACATGGGACTCGTTTCCCAGGTCTTCGACGAGACCACCCTGAACACCCTCACCGGGCACCTTGCAGTGGGCCACTGCCGCTACTCCACCACCGGAGCCAGCCATTGGGCCAACGCCCAGCCCACCCTCGGCGCCACCAGCACCGGGACCGTGGCCCTGGCGCACAATGGCAACCTCACCAACACGGCTGAGCTTAACGCCATGATCCAGGAACGCAACGGCGGCCAGCTCACCGGCGAGATGAAGCAGGGCAACACCTCCGATACCGCCCTGGTCACCGCCCTCCTGGAGGGTGAACCGGGCAAGTCCCTCGAAGAGACCGCCATCGAACTGCTGCCCAAGATCAAGGGCGGCTTCTGCTTTGTCTTCATGGACGAAGGCACCCTCTACGCGGCCCGCGACACCTTCGGCATCCGCCCGCTGGTCCTGGGCCGGCTGGAACGCGGCTGGGTGGTCGCGTCCGAACAGTCCGCGCTTGCCACAGTTGGCGCCAGCTTCATCCGCGAGATCGAGCCCGGCGAGTTCATCGCCATCGACGAGCAGGGCGTGCGTTCCCAGCGTTTTGCGGAGCCGACGCCGGCCGGTTGCGTTTTCGAGTACGTCTACCTTGCCCGTCCGGATGCCGCCATCGCAGGCCGCTCCGTGTACGAGTCCCGGGTGGAGATGGGCCGCCAGCTGGCCCGTGAAAACACACAGGTAGCGGACATCGTGATTCCCGTTCCGGAATCCGGCACCCCCGCCGCCGTGGGCTACGCCGAGGAATCCGGCATCCCGTTCGCCCACGGGTTCGTCAAGAATTCCTACGTTGGCCGTACCTTCATCCAGCCTTCGCAGACACTGCGCCAGCTGGGTATCCGGCTCAAGCTCAACGCCCTCGAGTCCGTGATCCGCGGCAAGCGCGTGGTGGTGGTGGACGACTCGATCGTCCGCGGCAACACGCAGCGCGCCATCGTCCGGATGCTCCGCGAAGCCGGTGCCGCAGCAGTCCACGTCAAGATCTCCTCCCCGCCGGTGCAGTGGCCCTGCTTCTACGGCATCGACTTCGCCTCCCGCGCCGAGCTCATTGCGAACGGCGCAACCATCGAGGAGATCTCGCAGGCCATCGGCGCAGACTCGCTGGCCTACATCTCCGAGGACGGCATGATCGGCGCCACCCGGCAGCCCCGGGAGCGCCTGTGCACCGCGTGCTTCACGGGCAAGTACCCCATTGAGCTGCCGGGCTCTGACAAGCTGGGCAAGAACCTGCTGGAACGCACGGACCTTGGCGGCCTGAAGCCCTCGCCGTCCGCCCTTCCGGGCCAGACTGCCGCCCTTGCCGTGGACCCTGCAATCGACCCTGCCGTGGATCCGGCGGAAAAGTCCGGCGCCACGGGCTGCGATCCCGGACCGGACTCGGAGTTTGAGAACCTGCTGACCGAAGCCGACCTTGTGCCAGAGATTCATCACGCAGTCACCACCCCCGACGCTGACAAGAAAGAGTCCGTATGACTTCCGCTGCCCCCGCCTCCGGCAACACCGCCGGGAACACTGCCGGCATCACCTACGCCTCCGCGGGCGTCGATGTTGAAGCCGGCGACCGCGCCGTCGAGCTTATGAAGGGTGCCATCAAGGCCACCCACAACTCCTCGGTGATCGGCGGGGTGGGCGGCTTCGCCGGCCTCTACGACGTCTCTAAGCTCCTCACCTACAAGAAGCCGCTGCTGGCAACGTCCACCGACGGCGTAGGCACCAAGGTCGCCATTGCCCAGGCCATGGACATCCACGACACCATCGGCTTCGACCTCGTGGGCATGGTGGTGGACGACATCGTCGTGGTAGGCGCAGAGCCCCTCTTCATGACGGACTACATCGCTTGCGGCAAGGTGGTGCCCGAGCGCATCGCCGACATTGTCCGCGGCATCGCAGCAGCATGCTCCGTGGCCGGCACCGCGCTGGTGGGCGGCGAGACGGCCGAGCACCCCGGCCTGCTGGGCGAGCACGAGTACGACGTCGCCGGCGCAGCCACCGGCGTCATCGAGGCCGACCACCTCCTCGGCCCGGACCGCGTCCGCGCCGGCGACATCGTCATCGGTATGACCTCCTCGGGCCTGCACTCCAACGGCTACTCCCTGGTGCGCCGCGTGATCAACCACGCCGGCTGGGCGCTGGACCGCCAGGTCTCCGAACTTGGCCGTACCCTCGGCGAGGAACTCCTGGAGCCCACGCGCGTCTACGCGGCGGACTGCCTGGACCTTGCCCGCACCTTCCCCGTCACCGGTGAATCCGCGGTCCACGGCTTCAGCCACGTGACCGGTGGCGGCCTGGCCGCCAACCTGGCCCGCGTGCTCCCCCAGGGCCTGGTGGCCACCGTCGACCGCTCCACCTGGGAGCTGCCGGCCATCTTCAAACTGGTGTCCGAACTAGGCAACGTGCCGCTGGCAGACCTGGAGCGCACCCTGAACCTGGGCGTGGGCATGGTGGCCATCGTCTCGGCTGACGTTGCTGACGCAGCAGTCTCCCGCCTGAACGACCGTGGACTGCCGTCCTGGATCATGGGCACCGTCACCAAGGACTCGGATTCAATCCTGAAGTCCGGCCCGGATTACGTGCAGGGCGCCAAGGGCGTGGACGGCGGCGCAGTCCGCCTGGTCAACGCCTACGCCTGAGAATATGCGGAATGCCGGCGGGTGCCTTGAGCGCCCGCCGGCTTTTTTGTGCCAGAATCCCAAAACCCGCCATCACCTCCTGCAGAACATCAGGCAACCCGCCCTCACCTTGGGATCAACCAGAGGTACAGTCAACTGTCGATAGTTGCGTAATTGAGAACGGTTCTTGTTAGGATGAACTCGTTCCCGAAGTCCTGCCACGAAACGACGTTCCGATGCCTGCACCCGCCCTGTCCGTGAAGAACCTCGTGCTCTCGCACGCCGGGCACCAGTTGGTGCACCCCCTGACGTTCTCCATCCAGTGGGCTGAAAGCGTTGCGCTTCTGGGAGCCTCAGGATCCGGAAAGTCGCTGACCGCCTCCGCCCTCACGGGGACGGTGCCGGAAGGAATCACGGCGAGAGGGGAAATTTCGTTTGGGGCTGCTTTCCGGCCAGGGGACTGCGGAAGCGCGGAGGGCAATGCCGGCGCAGCCTTGATCAGCCAAGATCCCCAGACCGCCCTCAATCCGCTGGAGCCGGTGGGCAAGCAGCTGATGATCCCGCTCCGCCGGGCAGGGCTCAGCCGCACTGAAGCCCGGCGCCAAGCGGCGCTCCTGCTCGCCCAGGCCGGGCTGGCGGACCCTTCGGAGATCCTGCGGCGCTACACCGGCGAGCTGTCGGGCGGGCAGCTGCAAAGGGTGTGCATTGCACTGGCATTGGCCTGCCGCTCGGAGGTCCTGGTGGCAGATGAACCCACCACAGCCCTCGATGCGGTTACCCGGCACACCGTTCTTGCGAGCCTCCGCAGCTGGGTGTCCGAGGGCCGAACCCTGATCTTCATCACCCACGATCTGGCAGCAGCGGCAGCCCTGTGCAGCCGCGCGCTCGTGATGGAAGGCGGGCACATTGTGGAGGATGCCCCGATGGCTGAGCTGCTACTGAACCCCCGGCACCCTTACAGCAAGCGGCTGGTGCGGGCGGCTACGGCAACGCCCCCGCATGCAGGAACGGCTGTGGCAGCATGACCGGGGCCCTGAGCGCGGATGGCATCTCCTTCAGCTACCCCAAGCGCAACCTCCGCAGCAGCCCTACGGCGGACATCCTCCGCAACATCACCCTGAGCCTCACTCCTGGAGCCGGCATGGCGCTTGTGGGAAGCTCCGGCTCAGGAAAATCCACGTTGGTCCGGATCATGCTCGGCCTGGCAAAGCCGTCCAACGGCACCGTCACGCTTGGCGGGTGTGCAGTAAGGCCCGGACCGGCCCGGAGCCTTCGCTGGTACCGCCGCTCGGTGCAGTACGTCCCGCAAAATCCGGCTGCGAGCCTGGACCCGCGAATGACCGTTACCCAGCTGCTGATGGAACCGCTACGGCAGCTCCGCGTGCAAGGAAGCCACCGGGATCTGGCGGCCCAGGCGCTGGAACGCGTGGAATTACCTGCCTGGGTGATGAACCACCGGCCGGGCGAGTTGTCCGGCGGCCAGAACCAGAGGGTGGCCATTGCCCGCGCCCTGGCAGTGAAACCGACGTACCTGCTGGCTGATGAACCCGTCAGCGGCCTGGACCTGCCCCTGCGCGATGCCGTCCTCGAACTCCTGGACGGCCTGGTGCACGAAGGCCTGGGCCTGCTCCTCGTGACCCATGACCTGGCTACCGCTGCCAGGATGTGCGGCACCACCGCCGTGCTTTCCGGAGGCAGCATCGTGGAACAGGCGCCAACGGGCCAGGTGCTGGTAAACCCCGCCAGCCCGGCCGCCGTCGCACTAGTGCAGGCGTCGCGGGGCCTGCAGCTCCCAGCCCCACTCCAGGCGGTTGCCCTGTGACCGCCCTCAATGCCGCAGAGCGGACAGCAACGAACCCGCGCCCGGCCCCGGGCCTCCTCCTCGCCAGCCAGCTCGTTTTCAATATCGGTTTCTACGCCGTGGTGCCGTTCCTCGCGCTGGTCATGACCCAGGACTTCGGCATGACGGCAACAGCGGTTGGCGTGGTTCTGGGCGCCCGCGTCTTCAGCCAGCAGGGGCTTTTCCTGGTGGGCGGGATCATCACGGACCGATTCGGGCCGCGGCGCGCCATGCTGGTGGGTTGCCTGGTCCGTGTCTGCGGCTACCTCACCTTGGCGCTTGCCGGCAGCTTTCCGCTGTTCCTCCTCGGCGCGGTCCTCACCGGGATGGGCGGCGCGCTGTTCTCACCTGCGCTGGAGTCCCTAATTGGGCAGGCGGAAGGACGACGGCGGAACACCAGTGGGAAGGCGCCCGCACTGTTTGCGCTCCTCGCCATCTGCGGAGAGATCGGGGCTGTGGCCGGACCGCTGGTGGGCGCGCTGCTGCTAGGCATTTCCTTCAGCTGGGCAGCACTGGCCGGAGCAGTGGTCTTTGCCGTGATGACGGGGGTGTTGTGGCGCAGTGTGCCCGCCGAAGCCCCGAATCTTGTGCGCGGCACTGCGTCTCCCTCCACGCCGACTTCCCCTGAGCCGCCTTCCTCCGTTGCACGGGGCGAGGGGATCACGGTGATGCTGCGGGACAAGCGCTTTGTGGCCTTTGCTGCCCTCTACAGCGTGAACCTGCTGGCCTATAACCAGCTGTACTTTGGCCTTCCTATCGAGTTGACCAGGAGCGGTGCGGGCCCCGGGGCGCTGGCCGGCTTGTTCGCCGTCGCCTCGGTCCTGACCATTGCGCTGCAGTGGCCCATCTCCCGGTTGACAACTTGGATGGGACCGGGCAGGGCCCTGACGGCAGGTTTCCTCCTCAAGGGCCTGGCCTTCGCCACCATGGCCCTGCTCGCCCAGGTTCCGGCCGCCGGCACCCTGCAGCTCCTGCCGCCGCTGCTGCTCGTGGTGGGGCTGTGCCTGGGGCACATGTGCATCGGGCCGGTGGCCATGCCGCTGGTCCTGGACTTTGCCCGCGGCCGACGGACGGGCATCTATTACGGGCTCCTCGCGAGCATGGGCGGCTGCGCGGTGCTGCTGGGCAACGTTGCCCT
>NZ_JBNHGJ010000054.1:0-16771 GCF_059091165.1 Arthrobacter sp. Hb9-2
GTCCCTCCCGCCGGCGCGGGTCACTTCCGCCACCGCCAGCCATTCATGGCCGGACAGCGAGCTCCCGGCAGGCAGCCCGGCGCGGGTACCCGAGGAAAGGAGATAGCGGTTCGGAATGTCACCGTCCACCCTTCGTGCCACGCGGTCAGGGAAGGCAAGTGCGACGACGGCGCCCACCACCGCTGCACCGGCGACCTTCCCGGGCAGGGCGGGCTGTGCCGGCGAAGCAGTCAGCGCACCCTGCTTCGCAAGGGCTGCCAGACGGCGGGCATCCTCCGCCCAGCGCCGTGCTTCCGGTCCTGTTTCGTTCCGCAACTGGGCCTGGAGGCGGGGCAGGTCAGCGCCGGGAGCGCGGTAATCACCCGCGACCAGTGCCACCGCTTCGGCTGCCGGCAAATGACCCGCGGCTGCTGCCCCGTCGAGCAGGGCCCGGGCCAGCCGGGGATCCGCCGGCATGGTGGCCAGGAGCATTCCCATGCCGGTGGCCTGGCCCTCGTCTGTCACTGCGCCAAGTTCCCGCAGGATCTGCATGGCATCGTCCATGGCCTGCTGTGGCGGCTGGTCCGGCAGCGCGAGCCCCTCTCCGCGCGGGGAACCCCAGGCTGCCAGGAGCAGTGCGGCGCCGGTCAGGTCCGCCACCTTGATTTCCGGCGTCACATGGGCCGGGGCGGCGCCAAAAGCCTGCTGGTCATAGCACCGGACCACCCGCCCGGGACCCTGGCGGGCTGCCCGCCCCGCACGCTGATCGGCGGAGGCCCGGGAGCACGAAACCGTCACCAGCCCGCTCATCCCCCTGCCGGCGTCGCGCCTCGGTTCCCGGGTGAGCCCTGAATCGATGACAAGCCGGACACCCGGCACGGTAAGGGAGGATTCAGCAAGATCAGTGGAGACAATGATTTTGGGGCTGCCGCCCGGTGCGCGGCCTGAAACTGCGCGGTCCTGTTCCGCTGCAGCCACCTGGCCATGGAGCTCCAGGACGTCCGCGTCCGGTCCCAGCCTGCGGCGGAGCTCCGCCGCCACCCGGGAGACCTCCCGCGCGCCGGGAACAAAAACAAGGGCATCGGTGGAGCCGTCTCCCTTCAACGCCTGCGTGAGCTCCTCCGCAGCTGTGGCGGCAACATGATCGAGATAGGCATGCGTTACTCCCCTGTCGTCCAGGCGTGGCCCCGAAGCAGGCCGCCACTCTGTTTCCAGGGGGTGGAGCACCGAGGGGCAGTCCACTACGGGAGCGGGTGCCCTGTCGTCACTGTTGCCGAGCAAGGCGGCAAAGCGCGGTGCGTCCAGGGTCGCGGACATGGCGACGACGGTGAGGTCCCCGCGCAGCTCCCGCACCTCGACGAGCATGCCGACGAGCAGGTCCGTCTCAAGTCCGCGTTCGTGGACCTCGTCCAATATCACCGCGGCCACACCATCCAGCCCCGGGTCGGAGAGCAGGCGGCGCAGCAGGATGCCGGGTGTCACGAACTCGATGAGTGTTTCGGATCCGGCCTGCCGTTCCCCCCGCACGGCATAGCCAACCCGGCTGCCCAGCCGGGTGCCGTCCAGGACCGAGAGCCGGCGCGCGGCGGCACGGGCAGCGACCCTGCGGGGCTGGGTGACAACCACGCGCCCGCCGCGCGGCGCCAAAAGATTCGCGAGCAGTGGCGGGACCAGGGTAGTTTTACCGGTTCCCGGCGGCGCCTGCACGACGGCGGAGCGCGGGCCGTTGCCGCCGGTGAGGGCTTCCGTCAGCGCCCGGGCTGAGCTGGCGAAGGCCAGCCCGGCGCCGATGGCGGCAATGTCGAAGGGTTTGCCGGCAGTCTGCTGCCCGGCTGGAGAAGTCATCCGTCCATTGTGCCCGGAAGTTCACTCAGGGTTTCCCTGGCCCCTTGCCCTTTCCTTTGGCTTCCTTTGCGGGCTCCGGCAACTGCGGTTCCTCTTGCACGGGAGCCACCTCAGGGGCAGGTGCCTGAACGATCAGGGGCGGCTGCGGTACAACCTGCGGTACAACCTGCGCGGGCTGCTGCGCGGGTTCCGGAGCCGCGGAGGAGTCTGCGGTCCCCGCCGTTGGGGCTTCAGCAGCGGCAGCCGACACCGCTGCAATCTGGCCGGTAATCTCCGCACGCACAGAGTCCAGGGCCGCCTCGATGCCGCGATACCTCGACACCGAGATCAGGCCTTGGCCGGCGGCGTCGTTCAGGTCTTTCTCCAGCGCCTCCAGCGCGGCAAGGGCACCGTCCATGCGGTTTTCCGATGCAGCCTGGCTAATGGTGAGCACCCTGATTTGCAGCCCCCGGAGTGTACCTTCATCGGAATCCGCCGGCCGCGCGAGCGGTGAGGCCGCATAAAGCGCCGCGGCAAGGCCGGCCACTGCCAGTAGTGCAGAGGCGGCCTGCCAGACGCGGAGGCGCTTCCGGGGTGGCGTGCCTTCTGTGCCTTCACGCAGCGGCCGCGTCTCAGGCGGCATGCCTGCCCCGCAGCGGTGCCATGGCCGCGGGCCTGGTGGGCAGGACGGTAACCGTGGCGAGCTGGGCCGGCTCCGGTGCAGTGCCGGCAGCCGCCTTGCCTGCGGATCGGCCGGCCATCAGGCGGCTGGTTGCCATCCGCAGCAGGATGGCGATTGAGTGACCGAGGCCCAGCCCCAACAGCACGTGGCCGGCCAGGTACTGGCCGCCGTTCCCGGCAGCGCCAAAGGGGGCACTCAGAGCCGCGGCTGCGCCGGCAAGGGTAACCGCCAGCGCCGTGGCGGCAGAAAAAACTGTGCCCATGGCCCTACTCCTAACCTCAGTTAATCAGCAAGCTTACTAGTATTGATCAGCAAGCTTACTACCTGATTGCGGTGACGCAAGAACTCCAGCCCCTGCACGTCACCGGCCGGCGGGGCCTGCCTGGATCAACTGCCTCCCGGGCCGATATAGCTCTGGACACAAATAGTCAGCAGGCTTACCATTTTGCCATTGGCTGGCTCTTCGGAGCTGTGGACCACGACCGACTCCCCGTAGGGCCACCCGATCCCGCCGCAGACACGGCAGGGCATGGCAGGCACGGCATTACGGATGGAGGAGATCATGACGACGGCACGGGAAATCATGACCGGGGGCGCAGAATGCGTGGGCGAGAAAGAGACGCTCGAGGCGGCAGCCCGGAAAATGAAGGAACTCGGTGTGGGATCACTCCCAATCTGCGGCGAGGACAACAGGCTCAAGGGCATGCTGACGGACCGGGACATCGTCATCAAATGCCTGGCAGCGGGCGGGGATCCACGCACGGCAACAGCCGGAGAATTTGGTGAAGGAAAACCCGTCACCATCGGCGCTGACGATTCGATCGAAGAAGCGATCCGAACAATGCAGGACCATCAGGTGCGCAGGTTGCCCGTGATCGATGGCCACGATCTGGTGGGGGTTCTAAGCCAGGCCGACATCGCCCGCAACTACCCCGAGGACCGGGTGGGCGAACTGGTCGCGTTCATCTCATATTGATTGGCAGCCGCCGGAACGCGGCATGGCGCTGCAGCGCCGCCGTAGACCCTATGCCTAGCTGGCCGCCTCAAGCAGGCGGCCAGCGGGGGCAATCCCGGCGTACCGGCCCTTGAAGAACAACAGTGGCTCGGCGTCCTCCCGGGCGCTCAAGTGCCTCACGGCAGCCACCACAATAGTGTGGTCACCGCCGTCGTACTCCGCATGGAGTTCGCAGTCGATCCAGGCAAGGGCATCGTCGAGGACGGGGTTGCCCAACGGCGAGGCTGAATAGCCCACACCGGCAAACTTGTCAGCTCCCGACCTGGCAAACTGCCCCGCGAGATGCTGCTGCGTTGCGGGGAGGATGTTGATGGCAAACGATGCTGCCTGGCGCAGTACCGGCCAGGTACTGGACGTCCTCGCCGGGCTAAAGGTCACAAGCGCAGGTTCGAGGGACAACGATGCGAACGACTGGCAGGTAAATCCAGCCGGGCCACCTTCCGTTGCGCTGGTGATCACGGTCAAACCGGTGGCGAAGGTCCCAAAAATGTCGCGAAGCCGGCGGGGAGCAAGATCTGCTGTGACTGTCATGGCGTGGCCCTCTCGTTGGATCGTTACCTCACCAAACCATCAGCCGCTCACAGGATTCAACCGCTCTGCAACGTGCGGACGCGCACCGACACGGAGGGTCATACCGGTACATCGTCCGTAATGGAGCCGGGCAGCCCGGCGTCAAATACCACCTCCGCCTTCCAGTGGGCAGCCGGGAATTTTTTTAAAGTTTTTTCATGCATCTGCATCCGGATGGGCACTGGTGCCGGTAGTAGGGGTGTAAGCAAAAACCGCCCGCCCAGCGGGCCGAAGAAGGAGAAATCATGCGCACCAGCATTTTTGCATCAGGAGCAGTGGCAGTCGCGGCAGCACTGGCTTTCGCCGGCCCGGCCCAGGCGGCTGAAGGCGACGCCCAGCTGTCCGTTCTGCACGGAGTGCCCGGCCTGACGGTCGACGTCTGGGTCAATGGCGAGCGGACCCTGGACGACTTTACTCCCGGCACCCTTGCCGGCCCGCTGGCTCTCCCGGCAGGAAACTACGCCCTCGCCATCACTGCCGCGGATGCAGCAGACGCATCAGCCGCCGTGATCGGCCCGGTCAACGTGACCCTCGCCGCCAACGGCAACTACACAGCCGTGGCCAACCTGGATGCCGCCGGCAAGCCCACGGCGAACTTCTTTACCAACGACGTCTCGCCGATTGAACCCGGCAAGGGCAAACTGACAGTCAGGCACACCGCTGCCGCTCCCGCCGTCGACGTCCTGGCCGCCGGTTCCGCCGTCATTTCCAATCTGGCCAACCCGAACGAACAGACACTGACGCTGGATCCGGGCACCATCCCGGCAGCTGTGGCAGCGGCGGGCACCACCCAGCCCGTCATTGGCCCCGCTGAGGTGACGGTCGCCGAAGGTACGCACACCATCGTGTACGCCTGGGGCAGCCTGACCGACCAGACCCTGCAGCTCGCAGTGCAGACCATTGAGGGCCTGCATTCAGCACCGGGGGCAGTCCCGGGTGGACGCTCGGGTGCTGCTGACGCGGGCGCCGCAGGACAGGCCATGGCAGTCGCCGGATTTGGGGCTGCAGGGATCGCACTCCTGCTGGGCGCAGTCGCCGTTTCCCGCTCGGCTGCCCTGCGCAGGGTGAACTAGGGTCGCTGCAAGGCGAGGCACGGTAACCTGCCCGGCGCCCTGACATCCAAGGCCCGGCCGGCCGGCATCTTTCGCCGGCCGGCCGGGCCCGTCCCTTCCGCTCCCCCAGACAGGAGGCGGAGCTTCAAGCACTTGGGCAACGTTAACACTTGGGCAACGTTGACAAAGGAGGTTGTACCCATGGAAAGCACGACGACGGAGCGAAGGTTCCGGGGCCACCCGGACGTTGCGCAGGCGGCCACCGGGCGCAGCACAACGAAGGCACGCACCATGACCGCCGCCATCGTCCTTTCCGTAATGGCGCTGCTGTCCGGATGCGGCACACCGGCACCACCGGAAGCTGCCTCGCCCGCCCCCACCACAGCAGCCACCACCGCCCCCGCATCGTCGCCTGCACCTGCAAGCACACCCACTGCGCTGCCCAATGTTCCAATCCGCCAGGCCACCCCGATGCCGGCTGCACCCAAGGACCCGACACCACGCTCACTGACCGTCGAGGGCACCACCATCAACATGGGCATCGTGGAAGTGAGCGTCTCTCCGGATGGGGCTATGGAGATTCCGGAAGCCTTCGACCAGGCCGGCTGGTACCGGCACGGCCCGGCCCCCGGAGCAGCGGCCGGGGCAGCCGTTGTGGCGGGCCACGTAGACACCACCTCGGACCTCGCTCCCCTCTCCCAACTGAACGGCCTTACACCCGGCACCCGCGTCACCATCGAGCGAAACGGCGCACCGGCCCTGAACTACCGCGTGCGCTCCGTTGAGCTGATGGCCAAGGACAAGTTCGACGGCGGTTCCCTCTTCCGCCGTGACGGGCCACACCTGCTCAAGATTGTCACCTGCGGAGGCCGCTGGCTGGACGAGAAACAGGACTACAGTGACAATGTCATTGTCACTGCGGAACTGGAATGAGCCGCTCCGCAGCCCTGACGCTCAACGCCGAGGTGGGGAAGGAGGCCGATGTGGCACCTTCTGGCCAGACCCCTTCCGGCGACGAGCAGCATGGAGGCAGCGCTGCTTCCCCGCCCTCCGGCTTCGGGAGATGGGACCGGCAGTTCGATTATTCCTTCGCCGCCGGCGACGAAACTGCCCTGGCCGAGGCCTACCGCCAGTTCTCTCCCCTGGTGTATACGTTGGCGCTCCGGGCGCTGCGTAACCGCAGCGCGGCCGACGACGTCACACAGGAAGTCTTCATCCGCGTCTGGAAGTCACGGTCCACCTTCGACCCCTACAAGGCGGAACTGCCGGCGTGGATTGTCGGGATCACGCGCAATGCGGTCACCGATGCCCTGAGCGCGTCTGCCCGTGAAAACCGCAAAGTGCTGGCGGCTGCTGGTCTTCAGCCCGGGGCGGAGGACGCCGCCGCCTCATCTTCCGCTGAAATCCTCGCCGACAGGCTGCTGCTGGACGGGGAGCTTGACCGCCTCGGCGAACCCCAGGGCTCGATTATGCGCCTGGCGTTTTATGACGACCTGACCCACGACCAGATTTCACGGCAACTGAACCTTCCCCTTGGTACGGTCAAGAGTCATATCCGCCGCAGCCTTAGCCACCTGAGACACCGATTGGAGGTGGATCATGCAGCACCTTGACCCCGAAGCCCTGAGCCTGTTCGCCCTGAACGAGCCTGTGGACGCGGGCAGCATCAGCCACCTTCGTTCCTGCCCTGAGTGCGCAGCCGAGTACGCCGCGCTCCGCCGGGCCGTCAATGCCGTCCGGACCACGCCCGATGCCAGTTCCCTGGAGAGCCCAGGCCCAAACGTGTGGGAAGGAATCCACCGGAAGCTGGGACTTTCCGACGCCGTTGCGGCGGATCCGCTGGGCCCCGCAAACGCGGAGCCTGCTGAACCCCTGCCTGCAAAAGGAAGCAACAATGTCACGTGGCTTCGCCGGCCCGTGACCTGGCTGGCAGCCGCCGCGGCAGCCGCCGTGATCACCACCGGCGTTGTGGTCGCCGTCAACCAGACGGTCGCACCGGTTCCGCTCGCCTCGGCCCGCCTGGAACCGCTGGAGCAGTTCTCCGCCACCGGATCGGCAACCGTGACCGAGGCCGGCGACGGTTCGCGGACCATTGAGGTGCAGCTGGACAAGTCGGAGGCCCGGGGCTACCAGGAAGTGTGGCTCATTGCCCCCGACCTTTCCCGGCTTGTCAGCCTGGGGATCATGAACTCCTCCTCCGGTCGCTTTGACGTTCCGGAGGGCCTCGACCTCTCCAGCTACCCCATCGTTGACATCTCTGACGAACCGCTCGACGGAAATCCGGCCCATTCCAGTGTCAGCATCGTCCGGGGCACCCTCAGCTCCTGACCATGGCGCCGTCGGGCCGGAGCGGGTACAACTTAGTCATGACATCGCCTCTGGTGCTCGGCCCCATGATTCGGTACGTGGATGAAACCTCAGCGAGCATCTGGGTGGAGACGCGCGGCTCCGCAGAAGTCACGGTCCACGCCGCCGGAAAAACCTGGACCGCCCGGACCTTCACTGTCCACGGCCACCACTACGCCCTGGTGGAGGTGACAGCGCTGGAACCGGGAACCGTCGCTCCCTACTCTCTTGAGATCAACGGGACCGAGGTGTGGCCCAAGCCGGAATCCCACCTGCCGCCGTCGAGAATCGCAACCCTGGCTCCCGGCAGGCCCCTACGTATGGCTTTCGGCTCCTGCCGCACCAGCGTTCCGCACGATGCGTCAGGCAACCGCAGCCACGGCGTGGACTCCCTGCGCGCCTATGCGCTGCGGATGGCATCCGACGACGGCACGGCCTGGCCCGATCTGGTGGCCTTCCTCGGAGACCAGGTTTACGCGGACTCAACCAGCAAACAGATGCAGGAGTTCATCCGCTCCCGGCGGGACATCGACGAGCCGCCAGGGGAGGAACTTAAGGACTACGAAGAGTACGCCCACCTTTACAATCTCGCATGGTCCGATCCCACGAACCGTTGGCTGTTGTCCACCCTGCCCAGCACCATGATCTTCGATGACCACGACATCCGGGATGACTGGAACTCCTCCCAAACGTGGAAGCAGGAGATGGCGTCAACCCCTTGGTGGCAGGAGCGGGTAATTTCGGGGCTGGCTTCGTACTGGGTGTACCAGCATCTGGGCAACCTTTCCCCGCAGGAACGCGCGCGGGACGCCATGTGGCAGCGGATCGTCCAGCATACCGGGAACGGCGAACTGGACATCAGTGCTGAACTGGACCAACTTATGGAACACGCCGATGCCAACCCGGAGTCCTACCGGTGGAGCCTCTGCCGGGACTTTGGTGACACCAGGCTGATTGTGCTGGACTCACGCGCGGCCCGTAATCTCTCTCCCGACCGGCGGGCGCTGCTGGACGACTCGGAAATGGCCTGGCTTGATCACTGCATGCGAGGCGGTTTTCGCCACCTGCTCATAGCCACGTCGCTCCCGTTCCTCCTGCCAATGGGATTGCATTATCTGGAGTCCTGGAACGAAGCCATTGCCGAGGGCGCATGGGGAAGCCTGCCCGCCAAGGCAGCAGAGAAATTGCGCCGGGCTTTGGACCTGGAACACTGGGCAGCATTCCAGAAGAGCTTTCAGCGCGTGGCCGCCATGGCCGCCGAAGTGGCCGACGGCCAACGCGGGAGCGCTCCGGAAACGGTGATGTTCCTGTCCGGGGACGTCCATTTTTCCTACGTCTCGGAAGTGCAGCGGGCAGCGGGAAGCCGGATTGTCCAAACTGTTTGCTCTCCTATCCGTAACCCGCTGCCGCGGCTGATGCGATACGTCACGGGCCTTTCGTCCTACGGGCTCTCGGCATCCCTGGGTGCTTTGGCTGCGCGCTCCGCAAAGGTTCCGGACCCGCCCTTCCGGTGGACAGGCATCAAAGGGCCATGGTTCGACAACAATTTGGCATGCCTGGAGGTCGTCCCCGAAGGAGTGAAGTTGTGGTGGCAGAAAGGCGTGGTAGAGGGCGGCGACCAATTGCACCCCCGGCTTGAACAGGTGGCATCCCTGACTGTCACGCCCCGGCCGGCTGAGCAGCACGCCCCGCAGGCGCCCTAACCCCGCTGAAGCCCCAGCGTCACCTGCCGGCCCCGGCAGCCGCCACGTTGCCGGGTACGGGATCATGCCGGAGGTACTGGCGGCTGAAGGTGCCGGTGCCGGCGGTCAGGGAACGCAGCTCCACCGCATATTTGAGGAGTTCCTGGTCCGGCACCTCCGCCGTAATCTCCGTCCTGTCCCCGCCGGAGGACGTGGTGCCCGTCAGCCGGCCGCGGCGGGCTGAGAGGTCGCTCATTACCGTTCCCACGTGCTCGTCCGGGACGCTGATCACCACTGACGAGACAGGCTCCAGCAGCTGGATTTTGCCCGCTGCCGCCGCCTCCCGCAAGGCAAGGGCACCGGCTGCCTGGAAGGCTGCGTCCGAGGAATCGACGCTGTGCGCCTTGCCGCCCACGACGGTGACCCGAACATCCACCACGGGAAAACCGGAAGCAACGCCTTTCTGCATCTGGGCACGCACGCCCTTCTCAACGGAGGAGATGAAGGTTCCGGGGATGACGCCGCCCACCGTTTTGTCGAGAAATTCAAATCCCGCGCCCCGGGGCATGGGCTCAACCTCGATGTCGCAGACGGCATACTGGCCGTGCCCGCCGGACTGTTTGACGTGGCGGCCGTGCCCTGCGGCACGGCTGGAGAAGGTTTCCCGCAGGGGTGTCACGACGTCCACGGTGTGCAGCTTCACCCCCTGGTCCCGCAGCCTGTCCAGCACCACTTCGGCGTGGGCCTCCCCCATGCACCAGAGGATCAGCTGGTGGGTTTCGGCATTGCGTTCCACGCGAAGGGTGGGGTCGCCGGCTGCCACCTTTCCCAAGCTGCGCGCCAGGGCATCCTCGTCGCCATGGGAATCGGCCTCAATGGCGACCGGCATGAGCGGCTCGGGCATCTCCCAGGTGGCCAGCAGCAGCGGCCGGTCCTTGGCCGAGATGGTATCCCCGGTCTCGGCGCTGCCCAGTTTCGCTACCGCGGCAATGTCGCCGGCGATACAAAAGGGCACGGGCCGGAGGTTGGCTCCGAGGGGCGAGTAAAGGTGGGTGAGTCGCTCGTCGGTATCGTGGTCCTGGTGTCCACGGTCCGCGAGCCCATGTCCGCTGACGTGGACCGGGGTATCACCGCGCAGGGTTCCGGAGAAGACCCGGACCAGGCAGACGCGGCCCAGGAAGGCATCCACCGTGGTGCGCACCACTTCGGCCGCCAGCGGCCCCTCGGGGTTGCAGGCAAGGCTCCGGACCGGCGTTCCAGTAAGGTCTGTTGCCCGCGGCAGGCTGCGCTCCGGCGGGGACGGAAACGCCTTGGTGAGGAGCTCCAGCAGTTCCGCCGTGCCCAGCCCGGTGAGCGCCGAAGCGGGCACCGCAGGGAAAAACGTTCCGCGGGCGACCGCGGTTTCCAGGTCTGCGATGAGCACGTCGGCGTTGATGTCCTCGCCGCCAAGGTAGCGCTCCATCAGCGTTTCATCTTCGCTTTCGGCGATGATCCCCTCGATGAGCTCGGCCCGCGCAGCATCGGCTGCTTCGATTTCCCGGGGCTCACCATCACGCGCCGTGCCACCGGACGTCCCCGGCGAATATTCGAAGACCGTGCCGGACAGCAGGCCGAGGAGCCCGGTGGCCTCCCCGTCGGTGCGGACAGGCACATACAGCGGAAGCACCGTGTCGCCGAACGCCGCGCGGCAGGCGGCGAGGACGCCGTCGTAATCAGCCCGGGGATGGTCGAGCCGCGTGATGACCACGGCACGCGGCATCCCCAGGTACTGGCACTCCTGCCAGATTGCTGTGGTGCCTGCGTCCACCCCGTCAACAGCGGAGACGGCGAAAAGGACGGCGTCCGCGGCGCGAAGGCCGGCGCGGAGTTCGCCGATGAAGTCCGGATAGCCGGGGGTGTCGAGGAGGTTGATCTTCATTCCGGCCACGGGCAGCGGGACCACTGACAGGGCCACCGAGCGTTGTTGGTGGATGGCGGCGGGATCGGAGTCGCTCACGGTGGTCCCGTCAACCACCGAGCCCTTCCTGGTGATCATGCCGTTGGCCTCAAGCAGTGCCTCGACAAGGGTGGTTTTGCCGGCACCTGACCGGCCAACAAGTGCCACGTTTCGAACCATGGCGGGGTCCCGGGGGCTGATGCCGGCAGTGCCGTTGCCCTGGCGCCCTTCCGGCCCGCCCCGCCCTGCAGGACCTGCTGCGTCCCTGGTGCCTTTGACCGACATCCGAACCTCCTGGCGTCTTTGCCTGGTTGTTTTACTTTTCGCGTGCCTTGCGGGTGGCGGCTTCGTTAGCCTTCTGCAGCGCCTTGACGAGTTCGTCCTTGTCCATTGTCGAGCGGCCGGGGATATCCAGTTCGCGGGCGCGCTCCAGCAGGTGTTTCTTGGAGGCGTTGGCGTCCACGCCGCCGGCGGTGGGTTCGGCTGCCCCGGCTCCCTTTTCGGCCCGTTTGTCTGAAGGCCCGCGTTTCTCCTTCGGCTCCCAGTGGTCCCCCACTTTTTCGTAACTGTGCTTCAGTGAGGCGTAGGCGGCCCGGGCGGCGCGGCTTTCGTCGTTGTCATACGACTCCATGGCGGAATCGTAGGTTTTGGCAAACGTGTCCTGCGCTTTCTGGTCGGAGCGCTGAAGGGTCGAAGGAAGCTCGTCCTTGCGGGCGTGGTCGTTCTTTCCCGTCTTCGGCATTGCACTCACCGCGCTTTCGTCAGCAGGCTGAACGTCCGGACACACCCAGCTTAGCCATGCCCTGGTTTGCTTGTCTGCTGCCCGTGCCGGCCGGGAACCTACGTCTGGAAGACAGCACTATCGCTGCTCCGGCCAATAGTCTGGGTCGTAGCCGTAGAGGCGTGGGCGGCGGGGTTCCACATCGGGGGCAGCAGCCGGGTCATCCGCCTGTTGCTGGGCATCCTCTGCATCGCCTGCGTCGTCGGGACCGCTTTTCTCCCGGTCCCTTTTGGCTCTGCCGCGCTTATCCGGGCCATCGGCCATCAGCAACTCCAATCCCCCAATTGAGAGGTCCGGCTGCTTGAACCACTGCAGCCACCATATCGGCAGGGAGGGCAGCCCACCATGTCACTTTTGCTCAAGAAATAGGCAGTTTCGCCGCTGCTTCCGGGCCAGGGGGCCGTACCCGGAAGCACTCAGCCTGCCCGGGGACGGTCCAGCGCGTCGAGGAGCCGCCTGACCGACCCGCCCAGGTTCCATTCGGTGGCAACGCTTTCGAGTTCGGCGCGCGCCCCGCCGGTGACGGGGCGCAGCCGGGCGCCGGCTTCCTCGAGGGAGGGCAGGTCGAGGTCCCGCACAAGCCGTACGACGGCGGGAGCGGCCACCAGGTAATCGGCGGCGGCTTCCAGCTTCGCCCGGACAGGTGACGACAGGCCACTGTTTGGGTCCGCCGCTGCCTCGAGGAGGCTCTCCAGAGTGCCGTACTTCAGGAGCAGGGACGCTGCTGTCTTTTCCCCGATCCCGGCAACACCCGGTAGCCCGTCCGACGCGTCACCGCGAAGGGTGGCGTAATCCGCGTACTGCTGGGGCAGCACCCGGTACTTGCCCACCACCGCCGCTTCGGTCATGACATCGAGGTTTTTCATGCCTCGCGCGGTGTAGATCACCCTGACCTGGCGGGCGTCATCGCAGACCTGGAAGAGATCGCGGTCCCCGGTGACGACGTCGACAGGGAGGTCGGCGTGGCTGGCGTAGGTGCCCACAACGTCGTCGGCCTCGTGGTCAGCGGCACCGACAATGGCGATTCCGGCCAGGCCAAGCGCCCGGCGGATCATGGGAAGCTGCGCCTCGAGGGCGTCCGGCACGACCTCCACATCAGGGGCATCCGTCATCGCCTCCGCGACGCGGTGCGACTTGTAAGTGGGAAGGAGGTCCACACGCCACTGCGGCCGCCAGTCGTCATCCCAGCACGCGATGAGGTGGGTGGCCCCGTAGTCCGTGGTCAGCCTGGCGATCATGTCCAAGAGTCCCCTGACGGCATTGACCGGCGTGCCGTCCGCGCGGCGGATGGAATCGGGCAGGCCGTAAAAGGCGCGGAAGTACAGCGAGGCAGTGTCCAGCAGCATAAGGCGGTCAGGCATACCTTGATCCTGACACGGAACGGGCTCCTCGGGGGAGTTGTACATCTTGCCGCCGAGCCCGATATTCGCCAGCAGGCTGTGCGGAATGCTGAGACGACGGTCGGCAGCAAAGCGGGTCGATTCTCTGAGCTGTTCCAGGCCCCTCCGTCCACTGCCGTGGATCGGTTTGTTCGGGGCTCTGGCACCGGGAGCCTGAACGGGGTGAGAATGGCCTCGTGTTCCTTGGACGGAGGGGCCGGGCCAGCGAACCGATGAATGCCGCAGCCCGAAGGATCCAGCGCATCTACCTGACGTTGACGCTGGGCAATACGCTTGCGGCTTCGTTCATTTGGGGCGTCAACACGCTGTTCCTGCTGGACGCGGGCCTCAGCAATTTCGAGGCCTTCGCCGCCAACGCGTTCTTCACGGTCGGAATGGTAATTTTCGAGGTTCCCACCGGCGTGGTCGCCGACAGCTGGGGCCGCCGGGCGTCATTCCTGCTCGGCACCGTGACCCTGGCCGGATCCACGTACCTCTACTACCTGTTGTGGCAGTTCTCCGCCCCGTTCGCCTGGTGGGCAGTCGTGTCCGTGTTGCTTGGCCTGGGCTTCACCTTCTTCTCCGGTGCGGTTGAGGCCTGGCTTGTTGATGCGCTGCGCTACTCCGGCTATGAAGGCGGGCTGGAGGCCGTGTTTGGGCGGGGGCAGATGGTCTCGGGCGTGGCGATGCTCGCCGGCTCGGTGGCCGGTGGCGTGATCGCCCAGGCTACGGACCTCGGTGTGCCCTTCCTGGTGCGGGTGGGCGTGCTGCTTGCTATGTTCGCGGTCGCCTTTGGACTGATGCACGACGTCGGGTTCACCCCGGAGCGTTCGACGCACCCGTTGCGCGCAACGCGGGCAGTGCTGTCCGCCTCGATCGAAAACGGCCTGAAAATCCCGCCCGTACGGTATGTGATGCTGGCCGCCCCCTTCAGTGCCGGCGTCGGAATCTATGTCTTTTATGCCCTGCAGCCGTACCTGCTGGAGCTTTTTGGCGACCCCCGCGCCTATTCTGTTGCCGGGCTGGCAGCGGCCATTGTGGCGGGCGCAGAGGTGGTGGGCGGTTGGCTCGCGCCCTATGTCCGGCGCCTGTTCCGCAAACGCACCTCCGTGTTGATCCTGAGCGGCAGCATCAGTGCTGTGATTCTCCTGGTGCTCGGGTTTGCCCGCGTTTTCTGGGTTGCCCTGGTTCTGTTGACGCTGTGGGCAGTGATCGATTCCGCCGCCATGCCGGTACGGCAGGCGTATGTGAACGACATGATTCCGTCCAAGCAGCGGGCCACCGTGCTGAGCTTTGATTCGCTGATGGGATCCAGCGGCGGCGTTGTGGTGCAGCCGGTGCTCGGCAGGAGCGCCGACCTGTACGGCTATCCCATGTCGTTGGCCCTGGCGGGGATCTTCCAAAGCCTTGCGGTTCCGTTCCTGGTTGCCAGCCGGCGGCAGGGCGCGGCAGCGGACGAAGCCAATGCATCAACGGAGCAGCCGGATAAGGGACCGGCCGAGGAGACGCGCCCCTGAGAGTCCGCGGATCATTGTGCTCCTATTAGGCCAACCGCTCAGCCGCATTGCGACGCGCACTGGCCGGCTCAGCACCGCCCTCCGCCTGGTTGATCTCGGCCCACAGCGCATCGAGGGAGAGGCCGAGGACATCGGCAATCGCCGCAATGGTGGGGAACGAAGGAGTGGCGACGCGGCCCGACTCGATCTTCCGGAGGGTCTCGGGTGAGACCTGGGCATCCAACGCGGTGGCGAGCATCGGGCGCTTTCCCCTGGCGCGCCGGAGGAGGGAGCCGAGGCGCTGCCCGCGCTCCACCTCATCGGGACTGAGCGGCAATCTGACCATGGCTCCAATTGTAATACCGGGATAATATGGCCGGGATAGTTATTGGTTCTGGGAAGGTGCCGCATGATTGAGATCCTGAACTCCGCCGAGCTGGGCCGGGCAAAGGAGGCCGGCGCCCTGGTCGCCCACATACTGCAGACACTGAAGGCCCGCAGCACGGTGGGCACCAGCCTCTTGGACATCGACCAGTGGGCAAAGGCCATGATCGTCGAGGCTGGAGCGCAGTCCTGCTACGTGGACTACGAGCCGTCCTTCGGACGCGGGCCATTCGGCCACTACATCTGCACCGCCGTCAACGACGCCGTGCTCCACGGACTGCCGCACGATTACACGCTGGCCGACGGCGACCTGCTGACGCTCGACCTCGCCGTCTCCAAAGGCGGAGTCGCTGCAGACTCAGCCATCAGCTTCATTGTGGGCGACGCCAAGCCCCTGGAGAGCGTCGCGATGATCGACGCGACCGAACGCGCGCTGCAGGCAGGGATAGCCGCCGCAGGCCCCGGAGCCCGCATCGGTGACATCTCCCACGCCATCGGCTCCGTCCTTCGCGAGGCAGGCTACCCGGTCAACACCCAGTTCGGCGGCCATGGGATCGGATCAACAATGCACCAGGACCCGCACGTGCCAAATACCGGACGGCCCGGCCGTGGATACACGCTGCGGCCCGGGCTGCTGCTGGCATTGGAGCCCTGGGTCATGGCGGACACCGCTGAACTCATCACCGACCCCGACGGCTGGACGCTCCGGAGCGCAACCGGGTGCCGGACGGCCCACAGTGAGCACACGATCGCCATCACCGACGACGGTGCGGAAATCCTCACGCTGCCGGGGCAGGCCCTTTCCTGAAAGCCGAGGCTGAACAACATCCCCAATCAGAATATTCAGGACGCCCAGTCTGAATCGCCGAAGGCACGCCCCCGGAAGTGCGCGCGCAGGTACTCCCCCACGACGGCGGCCCCGAGGCCCCCGACGTCAGGCGCGACAACCCTGCCGCCGACCCGCCGAACCATGCGCTGGACGAAGCGCTCAAGGCTAGGGTCATCGCCGAGCCGGAAAAACGTCGCCTGCGCGCCGGCACGCCCCAGGCGGTCGAGCTCTGCCACCGTGACGCGGATGGTTTCCGGGTCCGAAGGCCAGCAGAACCAGGGCTCGCCCTCCGGCAGCAGATGCGCGGTGGGTTCGCCGTCGGTCACCACAAGGAGGACAGGTTGCATGGACGGGTGCCGGCGGAAGAACCGCCCGGCGAGCAGCAGGCCATGGTGCAGGTTGGTGCCCTGCTCCCGGCGGACCGGCAGTGCCGTCAGCTCGCCGATATCCATCGACTGCGCGTAGCGGCCGAACGTAATCAGCTCCAACCGGTCCCCGCGGAACCGCGTGGAGACGAGGTGGTGCAGGGCCAGGGCGGTCCGCTTCATCGGCACCCACCGCCCTTCGGCGGCCATCGAGAACGACACATCAACGAGCAGGACGACGGCGGCCTGGGTGCGGGCCTCTGTTTCGCTGATTTCGATGTCTGCCGCGGTAAGGTGCAGCCCCCGGGCGGGGTTCCCGCCGTCGGCCGCGGTACGGCTGATCGCGTTGGTCAGGGTGCGCGTGACGTCCCAGGGCTCCGCGTCCCCGAACTCCCACTGGCGGCTGGAACCGGTCTGCTCCCCGGCGGCGCCGGCCACCCGCGTGTCCCGC
>NZ_JBNHGJ010000055.1:0-13586 GCF_059091165.1 Arthrobacter sp. Hb9-2
CTGGCGGTCCACCGCGGCGACGGCGGCAGCCGTAGGTTCTGCCGGCGCCGCAGCGGGCTCAGGCGAAGGGGCCGGGACGGTATCAATGACGGTGGGAGCTGGCGTACGGGGCGTGGGTCCCGGTGCTTCTATCCGGCGGCGGGCGGGGCGTGCCTCGTAGGAGACGGATTCGATCTTGTTATCCGGGTGCACGATTAGTTCACCGTGCCCTTCGGGGTCCTCGATTTGGACCCTGACGGGACGGTTCAGCGTCTGCGCCTCGCCCACGACGAGGGCCAGGGCGTTGTTGCGAAGATCCTGCAGGGACTCCCCGGGAGGGACGATGCGGGAGTTTCCCGCGACGACGACCTCAGCGGTTCCGTTGTCACGGACGATTGCCCTGATGTTGGGAAAGGCCAGGACCTCGGTTGATGTGGTGCTCATGGGCTTCTTCCTTACGTGTGTGAGTGGAGAGTTCCGGCGCTTAGGACGAGGGGGGCGTGAAGCGGTTGACCTTCCACGGGGCTTCCTTGCCCGTGCGGAGCAGCTGCACCGTGTAGGTCCCGGCATCGGTCGGTACCGCTGCCATGACTCCGTAGCCGTTGGCTTCATCGACACTCAACGTGGCCGGGCCGGTGACGCGGCTGGCGGGAATGTTGGCCGGGTCCACCGCCGAGTAATCGGCAGTCGCCTGTTGCGTCAGCCAGCGGGCAAGATCATTGGCCCACTGCTTTTCCTCCACACCGGGGCGGGCAAAGCCCGCCATGGCCTTTTCAGCGACGTCCACGGCCGCGTCCTTGCTGGCCTGATCCCAGGTGATGCCGATCGTGGCCGGGACCGTGCCCCCGGGAGCCTGCGGGCCGCTGCTGGCGCTCAATGAAACGGGCGCGGAAGGCGTGGCGGTCGATTCTGCCGGTGCAGGCGTGGTGTTCGCTGCCGGTGCACACGCGGCGCAGAGCAGGGCTACTGCGATGAGGGCCAGGTGCTTCTTCATTTCTTCTCCTCTTGGGTGGGCAGGTACAGGAACGCTGAAGGGACATTGCTGCTGACGGTCCGGGTGTAGTAGTTGTGGTCATCCGGGGGCGGGTTGCCGTTGTAGCCCTCTTCGACGTAGGTCCCGTCGTCCTTGACTTCCTTGACCACGGCGACGTGCCCGTAGGTCGGGTCCGCTCCCCCGGCACCGGGCGCGTACCAGACGACCGCGCCGACCCGTGGGACGGAACCGGTGGACCAGCCTTTGGCGTCCCAGCCGGCCTTCCACGTCAGGGCCGAGCCAAGGCCCTGCCCGTCCGGGCGGAAGGTGCCGTTGAGGAACTTGAACGGCTCACCGGTGGACCCCATCTGCTGGTTCACCCGCCACAGGGCGAAGTCCACACACTCGCGGTAGAACATGCCCAGCGGCGATGCGGCGGCAGCTCCGGCACCGACCTGCATCCAGGTAGGAGAGTCTTTCCAGGGGTAGTCATCCCCGGCACCGGACTTCCCCGGAATGGCGCAGTCGCTGCCTTCCAGGGAGAACTTCCCGTCCGAGAGTGCCTGGACGAGCTTGACGGCCTCGGGCCAGTACTTCTGGTAGTGGTACGGGTCGGCGTTGCGCTGGACCTTGTTCCCGGCAAGGGTCGGTTCTAGCAGCTCCCAGCCCTCGACCTTCTGCAGGGCCTTGATGAAGTTCGTGGCGCTGATGGTCGGGTCCATCCGGTCCGTGTAGGAGCCCCACGCGCCATTGTCGCGCTGCTGGAACAGCCCGCGGGAGTCAGGACCCGGTCCGTCGCCGTAATCCAATACCCGCAGGCCCGACTCCCCCAGGGACACCATGACGCTGATCATCTGGCCCTTCACGGACAGGTCCAGAGCCTTACCGGCGCCCATGATCGCCGCGGCGTTCTTCAACTGCTCCTCGGTGTAGCCCTCGACCTTTGTGTCGGAGCCGATGACGACAGACACGGCTGGGCCGCAGACGGCCGTAGCGGGCTTCGCGGGAGCCAGCAAGAGCAATAGGGAAAAGATCAGACTGAGGAAGATGGCCGGAACCGTGACCGTCGCAGCTACAGGAAGAAGCGCCGACTGTCTCACAGCTTGCCGCTCGACTGAAACTCGTGCAACTGGTTTTTCACCTAGACACTCCCCCCGTCTCCACGCTGCCCAGAAGTTTGCCGCTCGAAGAGCTTAGTAATTAAAGTAGCGAGTTCGATACTTAATATATTGACCTAGCGCAAAAGATTCGTAAACAAAAGGAAGATTCGGCACAATGGATTTCATGCCTAAGACCGTGCGACCAGTGGATCCCGCCTGGACGGACGACTTGGACGCTGCGGCGACCGCCTTCGGAACGCCTGTTCGTATGCAGATTATTAGGCACCTGCGGGTGGCCGGACCGTCAATGCGCTATCAGTTGGAGCAGGCGACGGGAGTTAAGCACGCGGTCTTGGTTCAGAGCCTCAATAAGCTCGAGGGGACTGGGGTCGTAACCGTTAATCTGCCGCCCGAAGAGCGCTCCACTCGCGCATTGACCTACACCTTGGATCGGGAAAGGGCCGATTATCTCCTCGGCCTTGTGGCTGCATATTTGCGAGCACACGGGAGCTGACGTCCGCCTGCCCCCCAAAGCCAGGCGGACGTCGCTCGCCACTGACACGTCTGCGCGATGGGAATCATTGTTCTGCATTGGCAGTTGCATTATCCGTCCATTGGCTGATCCTCAGGCGTGTGTCACGCATGTGTGAGTACAGCTTAGACGATAGCAGTGAGACCAATCTTGTCCAACTTTCGGGCGTCGCCTGCAACGGCAGCTAAACGCCGTCATCCAGTATCTTGGCTATCGCCTTCAGCGCTTCAGGATCCACGGGACCTAGCGCCCTGGCTGCGAAGTTTCGGACCTCAGCTCGCCTCATGCTACGAATGAGCTCAAGCTCTGCCTCGACACGCTCCGGAAGCTTGCCGCCCTCCTGAAGGAGATAGTCAGGATCGACGTCGAAGACCGCGGCTATGGCTCGTAGTGCTTCATCCGGAACTACTTGTTCCTTGCCCGCCTTAAGCAAGGACCATCTCGTCCGTGAAAGGTAGTAGCCGGCCTTCTGTGCCCCATCCCGGATGGCCGGATAGTCAAAGGGCTTACCCGTATCGGAGACGATCACGTCCAGCAGGAGATTAATCTTCCTTGCCAGCGTTTCTGCGCGCCGGATCCCAGCCGCCCTTTGCGGCGGAAGATCAAAATCGCTCAAGTGATCCAGCTCCAAGTATTAGCTCCGACGAAACAGCCGTAGGTGGCGAGTCCGATAAATGCGCCGACCAGAGCTTCGCCCCATGTGTGCTCTCGAAGGACGGTCCGACTCAACAGCATCATCGGTGATAGTACCAATAGCCAGGAGAAACCAGAGCCGAAAACTTGGATCACCCAAAGAACTGCAAACGTAAGCACCGAAACGTGTGCCGAGGCGTTCATCCATCTGCGCGCAAATGCCAGAACAGCGTTGCCCACCACAAGCCCTGCCACTGTTGCCGGAACCGGAGACGTGACATTGAGCAGGGAGCAGACAATGACTCCCGTGAGAGTAAGGAACGTTACGACCGGCGTCCGCAGGTTTGATGACAGGCCAAGAGTCCCAGCCAGAAGCGAAAACTTCTTGTATGTGAGGCCAGGAATCACAACGACGCCAATAGCAAGGATTGATACGCCCACGACGCCTAGTCCGGCCTTCGCACCGGCAAGGATGATGACAAGAAAAAGGACGCCGCTCGGTGTAAACGCCCTTGAGAAGCTAGCCGCCAGTACGGGCAGGGGGGCCAATCGAACCTGGTTCTGCAAGTGATGCCTCAATATCATCAAGTAATTTACTTTCCCCCGGGGATAGAAGTTCTGGATGTTCCATGCGGATGTCGTCGACAAAGATGACCCAGCGGTAGAGCTGTGATCTAGAGGAACGCTGCGTCAGGGTTAGCTCAGCGGCCTGACCTGCCCGCTGCCCCGCTTCGGTGGCGAGAAGCCTATCCACTATCGGTTGAAGCCTCGCTAGCGCGGTGCGCCGCCGTACAAGGTCGCCAATCTGTTGGCGGCTACGGTGGTAGGCAGGAAGAGCGAAACCAATCGCGAATCCGACCAGTGTCAGCGCAATCAGCGCTCTATAGCTTACATAGGCGATCTCCGAATCAGTTTCTGCACCCGTCGCTTCCTGGATCACCAGTAGTAGCTTGGTCACCACCGCAACAACTCCTGTGAAGCAGGACACGGCTATGATGTCGAAACCGATGCGGAAAGATGGTCTTTCGCCTGTCCGATCTCGGCGTGCGCATTCGAGCCCTGTGTAGGCGGTAATTAGCCCTATCCAGGCGAAAAACAAGCCCTGATACCAAGCTATGGCGGGAATGCCGGCAAAGACGTCAGTGAAGTTAGTGGCCGACTGGGGCGTTTCAGTTGTAAGCAGCAATACCCCTTGGGCGACCATCAGGGCTATGCCCGTGGCGACCAAGAAACGCCAACGGGCGCTGGAAGCTCCAGTGGCAACGACTATGAGCCTGCTTAGTTCCGTCATTCCGAGGCCCAAGACGATATGGACAACTAAGTTCAAAACGTTCCTGTTACCGATCCAAGAATCAACGAAGACATAGAGCGGATCTATGTTCAAAGTAGTGCCGATCGCAACAAGAACCATGGCTGCGAGGATGCCCGGCTTCCACCCATATCGAAGTCCAATGACCCGAACCAGCACCACAGCCCAAAGGATGAGAGCTGGCAATATCTGGAGCAATTTCACGCAAAGACCTTTTCGAAGTCGCTGACTGGAGCAGCTTTCCCGTCAAGCACAAAACTGGAGAGCAGATAGGCCACTTGTTCAGCAGCGATCTCAAGGTCGTTCCATTGAGGCGACCGAGCAAGCATTCGTTTGATCCCTTTCTGCTGGCCGATGTGGTTGAAGACCGACGGCATGGATGCGGCAAGTCCGTCACAGCCACGGTGGCGTAGAAGGATGTGGCCGAGCTCATGACAGATAACATGCATGCGATGCAGATGCGAGTGACTCTGAGGAACAAGGATGTGAGATTTCCCTTCGGTCTCGAGCCAAAGGCCAGACAAGCCTGTAATCGTGCTCTTCGGAACCTGCCGCACGATTATTGGTTTGCCATGAGCTACTTCTACAACCTTCAGAAGGTCGTCGAACGATACTCGGCCTGGTAGCCCGAGCCGTTCTACAGCTTCTTGCGGGACGTCCGAGGACTTAGCCCCATCAAAGCTAGTTCGCATCACATCTCCAGAAAAGCACTTCAACACACATGTTTCACGCATGTGTGAGTAAACTATTATCGTTCAGCCGGTCGGCCTCATTCGGGCCTTCACGAGCACCCACATATATCAGCAATCGCCGAAGGGCGCTTGTCACGAGGGAGGCAACATGGTCGAGACTTACCTTCACGCTGGCCTTGGTGTACAGGGGGGTCGTCAGTAAGGACTTGTCAGGAAGATGAAGCCCACCTTCCAAGTCACAAACACGACACGCTCCCGTTTTCTGAAAACAAATCCCCGGAGGTGCAAATGCTCGGTGATAGCTTCAGAGCAGTCGCGATGATGAGTAACTCAGTCCGAGCGGCACGCAATACAACAATGAAGCTGTAACCGCTCCGGCGGGTACAAAATTCAAAGGACACGGCACATGACGGCAGTAGCAGTAAATCGGGGCGGCGGGCGCCCCAGTAAAGGCCTGCGTAAGTTCATTGGGTTTCGCTCACCGGAACCTACGGCTGAGGGCATCGCCAAGGTGGCCGCCCACAAGGGCCTAACTGTGACTGAATACCTTCTGTCCGTTGTAGAGCCGCAACTAAAAGAGGACCTGGCCGCACTAGACCGGGATGACTACCAGCAGGAGCTGCCCATCCGCATCGCCTCATAACCAAAAAGAAGGCCCGCACTAAGGCGGGCCTTCGAAGCTTGAGACTTACCCTCTGGATTGCTTGCCGGCGGATCAGATTGTAAGTCGTGGAGAGCCTAACCAGGCCATCCTTTGTGTTGCTATGAAACCGATCTGGCAGGATCGGCCCTTTTTCGTACCTCAATCCCCGAAAGGATTACCCACATCGTACATCAGCACGTCTCCGTGCTTCCAGCACACCCCTCTACGGGCGTGTCCAGGCAGCCAGACGACCCAGCCACTGTTTGGGCAGCCCTAGCACCACTGCTTGCCGGCCAGCCGCGCGTACGCCTATCGCGTGATGCTGGAAAAACGTACCCACAGAAGCACGAACGGAACCTTACGGCAGCGCTTCCTCCCGTACCGGCTGCCGTACGTATCTTCGGTAAAGACGGTACATGCGCAGCCATTTTTCTCGACTTCGACTCCTCCGTAGCAGGTAGGGACTGGGTCCAAGCGGACGTCCGCGCCGTTCAGACCTGGCTGCACTCAGTCGGGGCCCGCTGGATTGAGGACTTCTCACCGAACGGCGGCCGCCACGTCTACGTCCCTCTGGCGCGACGGGTGACCTTCTCTGAAGCGCGTGATCTTGTCGAGGCGCTTGGCACCCGGTACCGGAGCCTGGACAAGACCCCGCACCAGAACCTGCTTCACGGCTGCATGCGAACTCCCGGGTCACCGCACAAGCGCGGCGGCCACCAGGAACTGGCGATGAGCCTGTCCATGGCCTACGACATCGCCCGCCGGCCCAATAACGCCGCCGTGTGGGCAGCCATGACCAACGATCTGGCCGCCGAGATCAAGGCCGTCAGGGCACTACGGCTGGAGGAGACTTTCACTCCGGCAACCTCCTGTGTACCCATGGTTGAGCAGCCGGTGGGGCGCATGTCCCGGGCCATGCAGGTGCTCGCCCAGACCGGCATGTACGACACCACCCGGTACGCCTCTGACTCCGAGGCCCGCCAGGCAGTCATCCTCAGTGCCGCGGCCGCCGGCTTGGAGCTGGTGGATGTGGAGCGCCGGATGCTGCAAGGAACCTGGCCTGGACTGGCCTCCTTCTACGCCCGCTATGCAGCCCGCCACCGCTTCCCGTCACTGCGCCGCGACTGGATGAGCGCCCTCAGCTACTTGAGCAAAAAGACGGCCCAACCCGACCGGAATGACAATGTCCGCAGATCCCCCACAAGCCATCCAAATACACAGGCGGGAGAAGTAAAGGGAATCCACCCAATCTCAAATCCCGATGCAGAGCATCGGTTTATTCGGACCTGGCGAAACGCCTTGCGCATTAGGGAGGTGAACTACCAGCAATCTAGGACTGGAATGGCGCGCCGGATGGTTCTTAGGGCATTAGGGGAGGCAGCCCACATGACGGCGTCTCGGTTCATTGAATTCGGCGTGCGGTCCATTGCCGTGGCCACGGGTCTCGATCACACCACTGTTGGCCTGCACTTGAGGCAGCTGCGTGCGGAGAAGGACCCCCTGGTCACCCTCGTTGAAGAAGCTAGGGGAACCAAAGGTGATCTCTATATGCTGGCGATCCCCGAAGAGCTGAAAAGTGTTGCTGAGGATGCTACCTGGCAGAAAGGGAAAATTCACGCACTGCGACCTGTCTTCCGGGAACTGGGGCTGCCGGCCGCGTTCGTCTACGAAGCGCTGGAGCACTCCCCCGGGATGCCGACCGCCGAGATTGTGCGGATCACCCGGCTGTCTCGTTCCGCCGTCCACGAAGCCCTGGAAGTCCTCGCCGCCTGGAACCTAGTTGTCCGCAGTCCCAGCCGGGCTTGGTCAGTCGTGGCCGGGACATCACTGAGACAGCTCGCCGAACAATTCGGGGTCCTTGAGGCGGTTGCCCTCCAGTTACAGCGCTACCGCAACGATCGGATCATTTGGCGGGAATGGCTCGCCAGGAACGTCAATACCGTCCCGGAGCTGCTGTCCCCCGACGAAGATTATCCTTGGGAGATGTTCGAGGGGCCACCCGATGAATGGTCACTGTCCGACATGGCCTTCAACAGAACCGGATGAGGGTCAGCGCCAAAGGCCTGTCAGTTGTGAGCCCATTATCCCGGCTTGTACATCTTGACGGCTGGATGCGGCCAGCCGCCGCGTCCACTCCCACCAATGTAATGTTCGTACTCTCTGTTCTCATGCCATAAGTTATGCCATAAGCACTACGGGAAGGCATGCCATGCTTGTCACAAGGAGGTCCAGCATCACTCCCCCGCAGTCTGTCCCGCTTGGATGTGAAGCTTGAAGACTGCCGAGACGAGCGCGCTGCGTGACGGCGCGTCGAACTCGGTGACCTTTTCATCCAGCCAGGCAACCTGCAGCCCGTCGAGGCGCAGCTGGATCTGAATGCCAGCCTCTCCCCGTTTCCGCGGTGCGCGGCGGGGCATGCCGGAGCTGGTCAGCGTGGTCTCGGGAATGAACTCCTTGGTGATCTGCTTGTCGTCGACGGCTTCGAAGGCGTCAATCAACAGGTCCGCGTACGTGGTCCGCTCCTGATAGACGGCATCCTTGACCTGGGCCAGGAGCGTCGGCGGCAGGTATACCCCAACGTTGCGCAGCGCCCCGGGAACCAGCTCGGAGGCTTTGGTCGTGTTAGCTGCCTTCTTGGAAGCAGGCTGCTGCCGCGTAGTGGCCTTTGGGGCCTTAACGGATGTAGGCGTGGGCTCCTCCTGCTCCCCTGCCGTCTCAAGAGGCGCCTCCTCAACAGGTGCTTGCTCAGTGGGGTGCTTATCTGCCTGCGGCTGCTCAGTAGGTGCCTGCGTGTCAGCGGGCCCGGGTGCTGCTGCCGGCAGCACCCGGACAAGTTCCCGGGCCGATGCCTCCACGGACTCCCCGGTTTCGGGTTCCGGTGCAGGGGCACCCCTCCCCCGCTTCGGAGCCAGCAACCCTTGCAGTGCTGCACCGCGGGCAGGCGCTACAGGCGCGAACGCTCCGGCAAGGCTCTGTCGGCCGCTCATGCGTGGTTCCCGCTTTCGATCTCGTTCAGTCGCGCGAGGATCTCACCGGTCAGCTGCTCGTACTCTTCAGCCAGTCCCCCGGCATTGCGCGAGAAGAATCCGTCCACCGGCTTCTCCCCCGCCCGGAGCGCCTTCAGGCGGTTTTTCTGACCGTCGGTAACGGCACCTTCAAGTTCGTGGAAGAGCAGGCCCTTACGGCGGGCGTCGGCGCTTGCGCTCTCCAGGTTCCTAATGCGGGTTTCGAAGACCGGGGCGACGGTGCCAAGCATCTCTTCCAAGGTGTCTCGGACGCTGCGTTCCAAGCGCAAAGAGCGCGGTCCGACACCGAACAGGACGATGCCCGCCAACTGCAGGGACGGGTTTCGGCCACGTACCGCCATGAAGCGGCGTGCAATGCGTTCGACACCGTCGATGCTCGCATCATCTGAGCGGGTAGGAATGACGACGGCGCTGGAGATCGCGAAGGCGCCTTCTACGAGGATCCGCTCCCCCGGCGGGGTGTCGATCAGGATCAAGTCGTAATCGTCGGCCAGCGGGGCTAGGACCGCGTAGAGCATGTCGCCGAAGTCACCGGCGTCGGAGCGGCTGGAGCGGGACACCATGAGGCCCTGGATGTCTTCGAGGTCCTGGCCGCCGGGGATGACGTCAAGGTTTTCCCGCACGTCGCGCAGGATCATCGGCGTCGTGCCGGCAATGAGGGCCTGGAAGAATTCCCTGCCCGTCTGCCGCTCGTATCCTAGGTCGCGGGCCAGGTCGCCCTGCGGGTCAAGGTCGATCAGCAGTACGCGGGAGCCGGCCAGCGCTACGTACCCGCCAACGTTGGCTGCAGTGGTCGTCTTGCCGACTCCGCCCTTGCCGTTCGCTAGAGAGACGACACGGTCAATGGCCCGTGTTGCTTGGGGTTTCGGGGGTACGGGGGTTTGCAGTGATCGTGCCATCGGTCGGCGACTCTCCTACTTGCTGGGTTGCATGTTGTCCTGCTGTCAACGCTATGTGCACTCCTTTGAGAATGTTGGTAGTGACACGCATAAGAGGGACAACAGTGCATAGAGCAGGGCCACGAACGGTATGCCACGTTACCGATATGGCGGGGAGTCATGCCCGTTCGCCTACCCGGCTTCAAGCGTGGAGTCCCATTGGTATCTGAATGGGTCCTCATGCCGCATACCGTGTCATGCTTCAAATGCGGTTTCCTATTAGCTAGCTCGTGTGTTTTCCGGTAGTCCTGCCTGCATGAGTACCTGCTTGCTGTCGTCTAGGAAGTCAAGCGTCGTCGCTAATTGAGTCATATATTGAATAGATGGCTTACATTTAGGCGTTGCCCGTCATGGGTCGTAGGGCCGGAGCTCTAACCTTTCTGCTCACAAGCCTTTCGACTGGCCGTCCAACAGGAGATATGGCATCAGTTATGGCATGAGCAATTGTTGGTCGGAAAATGGTCTTAATAACCTGTGGCAAAAAAGGAAATATGGTTGCGCCTAGGGCCTGCAACCATGCTAACCGGGACCCTCGCGCAGAGGCCGCGATCGCCCGGGCGAATTAACACAGTCGTGCGGTTAACCGATGACACGCCAGCATCATCACCGGCGATGGGCACCAAATGTATTGTCACGTCCCCGAGCTTGCGTCTCATGCCACTCTCGGCGGCTATCTCGAACGCTCAACCATTCACGAACACGCGGTCGATTCAACCTTGAGTAACGCGGGCATCGACCACCCATAGACGGGGAACACCAGCACGAGATGCGCGGCCCCGTCGATCCTTAGCTGCTCAGCGGCAACATCGTGGGCAAAATCGCCCCCAACCCTGTACGTGTGCCGGTCAGCGAGAGTGAACCTCGGATCGAACCCTCTGCTGCCAAATCAGCAAACTCCACGGGCCCGGGTTTCAACGCCTGCTCGAGCCGACGGGCGATGTCATGAGTCAGCGAATTGGAATTAGGGTGAGCAGTAACAATGAGTGTCTTCACACTCAATCATGACCACAACTCCCACTTCACTGGCGCCAACATCCCGGGCGTCACGAGCCCACGGCCTTGGGGAACCGTCCCGACAAGGGATCCTTGATAGGACGGAGACATAGTGGCGCGAACCCTTGACCGGGCTGTTCGGTTGTTGCGACACTCTTGCCTCGACACGGAGCAGGGTGGGGCGGCTTGTTCAGGGGAGGGGGCTGAATTTTTCGGCGTCGGTTTTGCTGCCTTGGACGATGATTTGGTCATCGTTGTAGAGGACGGTTTGGGCTGTGGTGTGGCCCCAGGTTCCGCCTAGGCGTTTGAAGGCGACGATGGTGATGCTGTATTTGTCTCTGAGTCCGAGGATGCCCAGGGGCCGGTCCTGCGCGTCGGCCGGGGGAGTGGTGCGGACCATGACGAAGTCGTCTTCGAACTCGACGTAGTCAAGGATGCCGCCGCGGACCAGGTGCGCGACGCGTTTGCCCATGTCGTGTTCGGGGCGGATGACGTGGTTGACGCCGAGCTGGTCAAGGATTTCGGCGTGGGGTTCGGAGATAGCTTTGGCCCAGATCTGGGGGCCCTGAAATTTCAGGAGCCGGGAGGTGGTGAGGATGCTGGCCTCGATATCCGTCCCGATGCCAACGACGGCACGGTCGAACTCGTGGACCGAGAGCTGACGCAGGACTTCTTCCTGGGTGGAATCGGCCCTAACGACGCGGGTGAGGCGGCCGTTAAAGGACTGGACGATGCTCTCGTCCGCGTCGATCCCGAGGACTTCAGTGCCCTGGGCTTCAAGTTCAAGGGCCAGTGAGCCGCCGAAACGGCCTAGGCCGATGACGGCGACTGAGTCTGCCTTGGCGATCCGTTCGGGGGCGCGTGAAAAAATGATTTTCCTAGCCAATGAGGGGCCTTTCCTTGGGGTATTCGAAGAGCACCGGGCGGGTGCGGACTGCGAGAGCCACACCGAGGGTGACCGGGCCGAGCCGCCCGATGAACATCAGCAGGATCAGCACGACCTGCCCGGCAGGGGGCATGCCCGCGGTAATGCCGGTGGACAAGCCGACGGTCGCGAACGCTGAGATGACTTCGAACAGGATCCTTTCCTGCCCGAAGTCGGTGATGAGCATCAGAAACATGGTCGAACCGACGATGAGGGCGAGGGCCAGCAGGACGACGGTGATGGCCTGGCGGTGGACTGCCCGGGAGAGGCGTTTGCCGAAAATGTTGACCGCGGTGTCACCGCGCAGTTCTGTGCTGAGGATGAAAAGCAGGACGGCGAACGTGGTGATCTTCAGGCCCCCGGCGGTGCCTGCGGGGCCGCCGCCGATGAGCATGAGGATGTCCATCCCCAGCCAGGAGACGGGGTGCATCTGGCCGATGTCGATACTGTTGAACCCTGCCGTGCGGGTGATGACGGACTGGAAAAAGCCGGCCAGAACACGGTCGGCCGGAAGGATGCCCGTTCACTGTACCGGGCAGGATGGTGCTACCCGACGATGGGGCGTTCTTCGGAGAGGCGGTAGAAGCCCCTCCCCTCACGCGAAAAGCAGCGCTGTCTCGTGTGGCTTCGGACGCGTCCGTCAGCGGTCGACACGTCAGGCCATGGAAGGCGTCTTGGCCAGTTGAGTGCGAGGCCGGCGCAGCATGGCTCTGATTCGGGCACGTAGTTCGTGGGGTCGAAACGGCTTGCCGAGGTAATCGTCGGCCCCGGACGCCAGGCCCATCAGCACGTCCTCTTCGGCGACCAAGCCCGTAATCATAATTAGGTAGGCGTTGCTGAAAGTACGAATCCTGCGTGCTGCTTCGAAACCATCGAAGCCAGGCAGATCAGCGTCCATAGTGATAATGACAGGACCATAGTCCCTGACTGCTTCGACGCCCTCGCTGCCGGAGGAAGCCTGATAAACAACGAAGCCCGATTGCTTGAGCACATCTGACAAACAGGCCCTGACCTCGTCATCGGCCTCAACAACGACCGCGCTGCCCCGACCGGTCATCCATTATTCCCTTCTTATTCCGGACAGCGGTCCGGTGGCGAACGTCTGCCGTTCGCCACCGGACCGTGATCCCAAGATCTCTTGAGCTGATTAACGGGGCATTCCTAATGCCCCCTTTTATGGCTGCTGGTTAGGCTGTGCGGCGCTTGCGCAGAAGCAGCAGGCCAGCGATGAGGAGGAGCAGAGCGAACGGAACCAGCGAAGCGTCAAGACCTGTTTTGGCCAGGACTCCTGCGCCCTGGGTCTGGGCCTTGCCGGTTGAAGCAGCAGCCACAGCGCTGCCGGACGTCGTGACGCCAGCGGTGCTGATCGAAGCGGAACCGGCGTTCGCCAGGCCCGTGCTGGCGCTGGTGGCCGTGGAGGTGCCATTGCCCGAAGTGGTGCCAGTGCCAGAGCCGGTGCCTGGGGTAACAGTTCCCGTGCCTCCGCCAGTGCCGGTACCCGGGGTGACCGTCCCCGTGCCGGTGCCCGGGTCTACAGTTCCCGTACCGCCCGTTTCGCCACCGGGGACCTCAGTTCCGGGAGTGCCAGTTCCGGGAGTCTCCGTACCGGTTCCCGGGTTTCCGATGCCAACGCCGATACCCAAATCAACGTCTACTTCCACTCCACCGGTGGTGGGGATGGTGGTGCCGGTGCCGTTGGTGCCGCCCAGGCCGAGGCCGAGGTCTACGTCGGCTACGACGTCGGTGGTGGGGATGGTGGTGCCGGTGCCGTTGGTGCCGCCGAGGCCGAGGCCGAGGTCTACGTCGGCTACGACATTGGCGGTCGGGACGAGGGTTCCGGCGC
>NZ_JBNHGJ010000056.1:0-10365 GCF_059091165.1 Arthrobacter sp. Hb9-2
ACCGGTTCAAAGCCAAGGCCCGGGCCTGGCGGGAACGCCATCACCCGGAGAGCCTGGAGAAGCGGCACGCCAAGAGTGTGGCGGACCGGCGGGTCGAATTCTGGCCGGACAACGACGGGACGGCCTGGATCGCAGCCTGCCTGCCCGCGGACCAGGCGTCCGCCATCTGGGACCGGCTCACCACCATCTCCCGGGAAATGCAGGGACCGGACGAAACCCGCACCCTCACCCAACTCCGGGCCGATGTGGCTGCGGGCTGGCTTCTGGGCGGCACCACCACCCAGATCCCCGCACCCCGGGCGCAGGTGCTGGTCACCGTGCCGGTGTTCTCGTTGCTGGGCCTGACCGATGAACCGGCGATGCTGGACGGGTTCGGCCCGATCCCCGCCTCGATGGCCCGGAACCTCGTCGCCAACGGGGCGCATTCCTTTTACCGGGTGCTGGTCGATCCGCGGGACGGGGCACCGTTGGAGATCGGCCGCACCAGCTACCGGCTGACCAAAGCCATGCGGAACTGGCTGCGGCTGCGGGACGGCAAATGCCCGTTCCCCGGCTGCAGCAACAACTCCCTGGAAAACGAAGCCGACCACATCCTCGCCTGGCACCAAGGCGGCACCACCGGAATATCCAACCTCGGCCAACCCTGCCCCAAACACCACAAACTCCGCCACACCAGCGGCTGGAAACCAACACTAGCCACCACAACCGAACCACCCGGCTGGACCTCACCCACCGGCAGGCACTACAAAAGCGAACACCAGAACTGGGAACCACCAGTGTGGCCTCCCGGGTCCCTGCCGGCGGAAAAGAGCTACTTTGAAGCGGTTCTTGTGGAATACGTAGTTAGCTAAGGTGCTCTCTCGCGCGGGTGGCGCCGTGCCTATGGCGGCCGCGTCCGCTTCACGCCCGAACAACCCGGTTCAGCCGCAGCAAGAAACTCAATCCGCGCCGGGAAGACTCACTTCCACGAGCCCACCGGTGACGCGGGTTTCGAACCGCGGTTGCCTGGCGGTGGCGGGCCCTGCCTGGACTTCTCCGGACCGCAGCGAGAAGGTGCTGCCGTGCCACGGGCAGACCACGCACGGGTCGCCGTCGTCGTTAAGGCTGCCGCCCTCTAGCTTGCCCTCGTGAAGCGGGCCGGAGAGGTGGCTGCAGACGTCGGACAGCACGTTGACTTTCTCTGCCTCCCTGAATACAAGCAACGGGAGTCCGGCCACCACCCGCTTGTGGAGCTTGCCCTCCGGCAGGTCCTCCAACGGGGCCAGGGCCTGCCAGCCGCTGGGGAAGCGGTGGGGAATGTCCTCGCTGTGGTTCACACCAGCCGCCTGGCGGTAGCTGAGATGGCCGCCCAGGAAGCCGCCAAAACTGACCACGCCCAAGCCCATGTAGGCGAGCATCTTGCCTACGCCCTGCTGCCCATTTGCCCGCGCCACCAGCGAAGCACTGTAGAGACTAACGGCGGTGATGTTGGCTGCCGCATGGACCAGGCCCACCCGCTGCTGCTGGCTGTGCAGCTGCGACCAGTCCATGAAACCTGCCACTGCGGAAGGCACGGCAGCGGCAGTTCCGACGCCGATCAGCACCGCTGCTGCCCGCTCGTTGCCAGGCAGCGCATCAAGGACTGCAGCTGAAATCCAAGAGCCCAGCGGAACCTGAACAGCGAGTGGATGTACAGGGTGGCCGATGGGCACTCCGTGCAGGATGTCGCGGGCCCACTGCGGACGGATCGTGCGTTTTACTACTTTCCGGACCTTCTTGGCCACGGGATCGAGCCACTCGGCATCTTCCAGCCGGGCAACAAGTTCAAGTGCAGGCAGCGGTTTCATGTGAGTCCCTTACCCCGTTCGTCAAAGTCCAGTCGATTGTCCAGGTCCAGCCGATGCCCGAGAGCCTAGCCGCTGGCGCACGCGAGGGACAGGGGTGCCCGGCAGCAGCGCCACGCAAAGCGCGCGGTTCAGCGCAGCGGCGACCCCAGCACGGAGAATTGGTGGCCGCCCATCTCACCGGAGAGCAAGGGCATCGCCTCGGCGATGGCTGCCCGCACACTGTCCAGCTGAAGCGAGGCCCGGTGCGCTTCCGGTGATTCCCACAATTCGGACACAAATACCGTGTCCGGCACCTCGTCATTGACGCCCACCTCGTACAGCAGGCAGCCTGCCTCCTTCAGCCCGGCGATGGGCCGGAGCAGGATGGACACGACGGCATCGCGCTGCCCCGGCTTGGTTCCAAGACTTCCCACATTCGCAAAGGTCATGGAGACAGTGTGCAGCATGGGGACGACAAGAACCGGAATCCGCCGCCTTGACGTAGAAAGTTCGCTGACAGGCGTGATGCAGCCGCCCCGCTTGGGTAATTTATTGGTGGCAAAGCAGTCGGCCAACAGGCAGCCCAAGAGAGCCACTTCCATGAAAGCGAACGCCGGCATCCTCCATCTCTCCCCAAAGACCTGCGCCCGCACGGGTGCTAAGACCACCTGCTGCCGCAACGGGGGCAGCAGGTGATAGCGGCCCCGTAAGAGGGGCCGCCGCGGCGGACCGGAACCCTTTGAATACCAAGGGTCGGGGTCCGCGGGCCACGAAGTATTAAGCGAAAGGAGTTGTGGGGATGAACAACAGCATTCTGCGGCGGACGGGTTCGGACATCTCTGAACCTCTCCGGCGCTTCTTCGAAGGGGACCTTGATCCGTGGCTCCGGACTGAGGAGTACAAGGAAAATGGAACTCTGGTGATCAAGGCTGAAGTTCCCGGCATCGACCCGGACAAGGACGTGGACATCACCTTAACCGGAGACCAGTTGCGCATCACGGTCCGGCACGAGGAGAAGTCGGAGCACACAGGCAAGGAAGGGTACCGCTCGGAATTCCGCTACGGCACATTCTCCCGCTCCATCACCCTCCCCGGTGCTGCTGACCAGACAGAGGTGAAGGCCACCTACCGGGACGGCATTCTCGAGGTCCGGGTGCCGCTGCCTGACCAGGGTGCCGCCGAGCGGCGGCGGATCCCCATCATCCGCGGCTAGCATCACGACGGCGGCGCACGGCCGCCGTCGTAATCCGCGCCTTACTGGCATGCCAGGGCTCCCTAACTTTCCTGCGTTGCCCACCGCCGCCATGCCCGCTCCCGGCCTCTGTCACACCGCTGTGCTTGGATGGAGTTCTCTTACCGGGGATGGAGGCGGGCATGGAAGTGTGGACGGGGAGCCCCTACCCGCCGGGTGCCACCTATGACGGCAGCGGCACGAACTTCGCGGTGTTCAGCGAGGCGGCGAGCGCCGTCCATCTGTGCCTCTTCGACGACGACGGCGCGGAGCATCGCATCAGCCTGGAGGCCGTGGATGCCTTCGTCTGGCACTGCTACCTCCCGCATGTCCTGCCGGGCCAGCTGTACGGCTACCGGATGGAGGGCGCCTATGATCCCGCCCGCGGCCTCCGCTTCAACCCGCACAAGCTCCTGCTCGACCCCTACGCCAAGGCAACCACCGGCGATATCACTTGGGGCCAGCCGATGTTCTCCTATAACTTCGGCGACCCCACAAGCTTCAACACGGAAGACTCCGCCCCCAACACGATGAGGTCCGTGGTGATCAGCCCGTTTTTCGACTGGCAGCACGACCGCCCGCCGCGTATCCCCTACAGCGACAGCCTGATCTACGAAGCCCACGTGAAGGGCTTGACGATGAGCCATCCGGAGGTGCCGGAGCGGGAGCGCGGCACCTACGCCGGTATCGCCCACCCCGCCGTCATCGAGCACCTGCAGAAACTTGGCGTGACGGCGATCGAACTGATGCCGGTTCACCAGTTCGTCCAGGACAGCACACTGAAGGACAAAGGCCTCAGCAACTACTGGGGCTACAACACCATCGGATTCTTCGCCCCGCACGAGAGCTACAGTTCCAGCACCAGGCCGGGGCAGCAGGTGCAGGAATTCAAGGCGATGGTCCGCTCCCTGCACGCTGCCGGCATCGAGGTGATCCTCGACGTCGTTTACAACCACACCGCCGAAGGGAACCACCTGGGACCCACACTGTCCTTCAAGGGCATCGACAACCAGGCGTATTACCGGCTGGTTGACCATGAGAAGCAGCATTACCTGGACTACACGGGCACGGGCAACACCATCAATGTCCGGCACCCGCACGCCCTGCAGTTGATGATGGATTCGCTGCGGTACTGGGTGCTGGAAATGCATGTGGACGGGTTTCGCTTCGACCTCGCCTCTGCGCTGGCACGCGAGTTCTACGAGGTGGACCGGCTGTCGAGTTTCTTTGACCTGGTCCAGCAGGATCCCGTGGTGTCCCAGGTGAAGCTCATCGCCGAGCCATGGGATGTGGGCCCCGGCGGGTACCAGGTAGGCAACTTCCCGCCCCTTTGGACGGAATGGAACGGCAAGTACCGTGACGCCGTCCGCGACTTTTGGCGCGGCGCACCGGCCACGCTGGGTGAGTTCGCCTCCCGGCTGGCAGGTTCCTCCGACCTTTACGAAAGTTCAGGACGCCGGCCTGTGGCATCGATCAACTTCGTGACGGCCCACGACGGCTTCACTATGCGCGACCTGGTCTCCTACAACTCCAAGCACAACGAAGCCAACGGCGAAAACAACAACGACGGAGAATCCCACAACCGCTCGTGGAACTGCGGGGTGGAAGGACCCACCACGGACAGCGGCATCCTCGCGCTGCGGGCCCGCCAGCAGCGAAACTTCCTGGCGACACTCCTCCTTTCCCAAGGCGTTCCCATGGTGCTGCACGGCGACGAACTCGGGCGCAGCCAACTGGGGAACAACAACGCCTACTGCCAGGACTCGCCGCTCTCATGGATCAACTGGGAGGAAGCGGACCAGCCCCTGGTGGAGTTTCTTGCCGCCGTCTCCAGGCTGCGCCGGGAGCACCCCACCTTCCGCCGCAACAGGTTCTTTCAAGGCCGCCCCGTCCTGCGTGGCCTCGGCCAGCCACTGCCGGACATCGTCTGGCTCGACAAGGACGCTTCTGCCATGGTTCCCGGCGACTGGGACAACCCCCTCGCCAGGGCTCTGGGTGTGTTCTACAACGGCGCGGCGGTAGGCAAGGACCACCGCGGCCGCATGATCCGCGACCACAATTTCCTGCTGTACTGCAATTCCGGCGACGATCCGGTGGTTTTCACGCTGCCCAGCGCAGAATACTCGCCCAGCTGGGAGCAACTCATCGACACAGCCGGTGAACACGCGGACACCGGTCTCCTCCACGCCAATGAGACCGTCGAACTGGTAGGAAAGTCCCTGCTGGTGCTTCGGGCCTACACCAGCCCGCCCAAGAAGCCTGATCACTCCGTCTCCGCTTCCCTGGCACTGCTCACAATGCCGGAGCAGCGGGAGTCACCGAAGACGGAGGTCACTGGGCGCGGATAATCCAATCGCTGTAGCACCGGCGGTTCTGGCGGCTTGGCCCGGGGCGTGCAGGTGATGGATGCGCTGGCGATTGCCGTGGCCGGAACGGGCGCCCTGGACTACTGCGGAGGAGGCGCCAGGCCGGACCCTCCGCCTGACCGGTTCGAACCGCCGTCCTGACCAAAAAGCAGTCAGATCAGCGCGTGCATCCCATGGCTTCTCGGCCGCCCGAACGAGGCGGCGCCGAGGAATTCGACGGCGACAAAGGGCTCATCCCCCACCACCCATTCGTCGTGGCCGGGAGGAAGCGCATACGTGTCGTTCGCGTGGATCATGGACCGCCCGCCGTCCGCCGTTTCAATCTCCAGTTGCCCTGAGATGCAATAGCCGAGGTGGTGGTGCTCGCAGTAGGTTGTCAGTTCGGTGGGCTTGGCGGACTCCGACCAGCGCCAGCCCGGCGCAAGGATCAGCCGCGCCACCGAATAATCATCTACGGTCACAAGGTCGAACTCCGCCTTGTCGGGGCAGCGCTTCCTGTCAGGAACATCAAACGACTTCACTGCCAAAGCTCTGATGAAATTTGCGGTCATTCGGACACAGCCTATGGATGGAGGTGGACGTCTGGCGGCGAGCCAGGCGATCTGTTCGGATACCGGCGAGCGGTTAAGAATGGCGAGACCAAGTAGCTGCATGCGCCTTTACCCCCGGCGACACACCCGCTCACCAGAGGTGATGGCGTATCTACAACCGTAGCCCTGCGGCACCTGAAGTCAATGGCTCAGCGGATGCCGTGAGGCTCCGGGCCTAACGGCCCCCAAGCTCTTCGCGGAATGGGCCGGCGTGCCACAAAGAGCCCAGCGAAGTGGCAGTGCACCCCTTTCGTCCCAGTCCCCTTGACTCCCCCACCCCGCTTTCCCTACACTTTTCATAAAGCAGAATCTAAATTCCACAAAGCGGAAACGGCGATGCGGCCGGCAAGCAAAGGGAAGATAGATCAAAGCCCCTCCTCGGAAGGACCTACGATGACGTACACAGTGAACTGCTCCATCCTCCTCACGGAGTTGCCCCTGCTCGAGCGCCCCGCGGCAGCCAAGGCAGCAGGCTTTGACGCTGTCGAGTTCTGGTGGCCCTTCGAAAGCTCCGTTCCCTCTGACGCGCAGGTCGCCGAATTCGAGAACGCCATCAAGGATGCCGGCGTCCAGCTCACCGGCCTGAACTTCAACGCCGGCAACATGCCCGGCGGCGACCGCGGCCTCGTCTCCTGGAAGGGACGCTGCTCCGAGTTCAAGGACAACATCGACGTGGTGGCCGGCATCGGCGAACGCCTGGGCTGCAAGGCCTTCAACGCCCTCTACGGCAACCGGCAGGACGAATTCACCCCCGAAGAGCAGGACGAACTGGCCGTCAAAAACCTCGCCGCAGCTGCAGAAGGCGTCGCCCGGATCGGCGGAACCGTCCTCCTCGAACCGGTCAGCGGCGCACCCAAGTACCCGCTCCTCACGGCCGAAGACGCACTCAAGGTCATCGCCCGCGTCAAGGCGGAATCCGGCGCCACCAACATCAAGCTCCTCGCCGACTTCTACCACCTCGCAGTCAACGGCGACGACGTCGAATCCGTCATCGAAAACCACGCCAAGGACTTCGGCCACATCCAGATCGCCGACAACCCCGGCCGCGGCGCACCCGGCACCGGCACCCTCCCGCTCGGCGAATGGATCGCCCGCAGCCGCGAACTCGGCTACCAAGGCTACATCGGCCTCGAGTACAAGGAACCGCAGGAAACCGCCTTCAGCTGGGCCATCCGCCAGCCGGCCACCGCGTAGTTCCACCAAGCTCAACCGCCCGCACCACACACAGACTTCCAGAAAGAGAACCATCATGAGCAACGTTGCAGTAATCGGACTCGGAATCATGGGCCTGCCCATGGCCATCAACCTGGTCAAGGCCGGCCACACCGTCACCGGCTTCAACCGCAGCCAGGACAAAATCGACAAGCTCGTCTCCGAAGGCGGCAAGGGCGCCACCAGCATCGCGGACGCCGTCAAGGATGCCGACGTCGTTATCACCATGGTCCCGGACTCCCCCGATGTTGAGGGCGTCGTCAGCGGCAAGGACGGCATATTCGCGAACGCGAAGAAGGGCACCCTGTGGATCGATGCCTCCAGCATCCGCCCGGACGTCGCCAAACGCCTCTCCGACGAAGCCCGCGAAGCCGGCATCCGTGCGCTCGACGCCCCGGTTTCCGGCGGCGAACAAGGCGCCATCGACGCCGTCCTGTCCATCATGGTCGGCGGCGACAAGGAAGACTTCGACGCCGCCTCGGACGTCCTGGACGCCGTCGGCAAAACCATCGTCCACGTCGGCCCCTCTGGCTCCGGACAGACGGTCAAGGCAGCCAACCAGCTGATTGTCGCCGTCAACATCGAGGTCCTCGGCGAGGCAATCGCCTTCCTTGAGGCCTACGGCGTGGACACCGATGCCGCCCTCAAGGTCCTCGGCGGCGGCCTGGCCGGCTCCAAGGTCCTGGACCAGAAGGGCCAGAAGATGCTCGACCGCAACTTCGACCCCGGCTTCCGTCTCGCCCTCCACCACAAGGACCTGGGCATCGTCACCTCCGCCGCCCGCGAAGCCAACGTCGCCGTACCCCTCGGCGCCGTCGTCGCACAGCTCGTCGCCGCCACCGTCAACCAGGGCGACGGCGGCCTGGACCACTCCGGACTCTTCAAGCAGGTCCTCCAGCTCAGCGGCCGCGAGTAACCCCGGCCCCAGCCGCCCAGCACACAAAGTTTTTGTCCAGATAAGCAGGCTTTCACGACCTCTAAGTCTGCATATCTGGACAAAAACTCCCTTCAGCACACCCAAAAACAGACTTCCCCCAAACAGACTTAAGTAGGAGCACACCATGAGCAAGATGCGTACCGTTGATGCAGCGGTGGCCATCCTGGAAAAGGAAGGCGCCATCGAGGCGTTCGGCCTGCCAGGCGCCGCGATCAACCCCTTTTATTCCGCAATGCGGGCCCACGGCGGCATCCGCCACACCCTGGCCCGCCACGTTGAAGGCGCAAGCCACATGGCCGACGGCTTCAGCCGCGCCAAGGACGGCAACATCGGCATCTGCATCGGCACCTCCGGCCCCGCCGGCACGGACATGATCACCGGCCTCTACGCCGCCTGGGCCGACTCCATCCCGATGCTCTGCATCACCGGCCAGGCACCCGTTGCCAAGCTGCACAAGGAAGACTTCCAGGCCGTGGACATCGAGTCCATCGCCAAGCCCGTCACCAAAATGGCCATGACCATCCTGGAGCCCGGCCAGGTTCCCGGCGCCTTCCAGAAGGCCTTCCAGCTGATGCGTTCCGGCCGCCCCGGCCCGGTCCTGCTGGACCTGCCCATTGACGTCCAGCTGGCCGAGATCGAATTCGATATCGAGACCTACGAGCCCCTGCCCGTCGAAAAGCCCAAGGCCTCCCGCAAGCAGCTGGAAAAGGCCCTGGACATGCTGACCGCGGCCCAGCACCCGCTGATCGTGGCCGGCGGCGGCATCATCAACGCCGGCGCCTCCGCGCAGCTGGTGGAACTGGCCGAGATCCTCAACGTTCCGGTCATCCCCACCCTGATGGGCTGGGGCAGCATCCCGGACGACCACCAGCTCATGGCCGGCATGGTGGGCCTGCAGACCTCGCACCGCTACGGCAACGAGAACTACCTGCAGAGCGACTTCGTGATCGGCATCGGCAACCGCTGGGCCAACCGCCACACCGGCGGCTTGGAGACTTACACGGCAGGCCGGCAGTTCGTGCACATCGACATCGAGCCCACGCAGATCGGCCGAGTGTTCTCCCCGGACCTGGGCATCGCGTCCGACGCCGGTGCGGCGCTGGCCGGGCTGGTTGAGCTCGCCCGCGAGCGCAAGGCGGCAGGGTCCCTGCCGGACTACAGCGCCTGGGTGGCTGAATGCCAGGAGCGCAAGGCCTCCCTGCACCGCAAGACCCACTTCGAGAACATCCCCATCAAGCCGCAGCGTGTGTACGAGGAGATGAACAAGGCTTTCGGCCGCGACACCATCTACGTGTCCACCATCGGCCTGTCCCAAATCGCCGGCGCGCAGATGCTGCACGTGTTCGGCCCGCGCAAGTGGATCAACGCCGGCCAGGCAGGTCCCCTGGGCTGGACCGCCCCGGCAGCGCTCGGCGTCGTTCGCGGCAAGCCGGACGAGACCGTGGTTGCCCTCTCCGGTGACTACGACTTCCAGTTCATGATCGAGGAACTGGCCGTGGGCGCACAGTTCAACCTCCCGTACATCCACGTGGTGGTGAACAACTCCTACCTGGGCCTGATCCGCCAGTCCCAGCGCGGCTTCAACATGGAACAGAACGTGTCCCTGGCGTTCGACAACATCAACTCGCCCGAGACAAACGGCTACGGCGTGGACCACCTGAAGGTGGCCGAGGGCCTGGGCTGCAAGGCCGTCCGTGTGGAGGACCCCAAGGACCTGGCCGCCGCGTTCGACAAGGCCAAGGCACTGATGGGCGAGTTCCAGGTGCCCGTGGTGGTGGAAGTGATCCTGGAAAAGATCACCAACATCTCCATGGGTGTGGAAATCAACGCGGTAAACGAGTTTGAGGAACTGGCCGAGACCGCTGCCGACGCCCCCACCGCCATCCTGGCATTGCAGGGCTAAACATGCGCATCGTCATTGCCCCGGACAAGTTCAAGGGATCCCTGTCCGCCCCGGAGGTCTGCACTCACTTGGAAAAGGGGCTGCAGCGCGGGGCGGGCGGCAATCTTGACGTGGTCCGGATTCCCGTAGCCGACGGCGGTGAGGGCACCCTCGACGCCGCCGTCGGCTCGGGCTTCACCCGCCGCAGCGCCGTGGTTGCCGGACCCACCGGTGAACCGGTGACGGCCGAGTTCGCTGTCCGGGGCAATGAGGCGGTCATCGAGATGGCGGCGGCCTCGGGTTTGGCCCTGCTCCCCGCCGGCGCGCTGGTTGATGATCGGA
>NZ_JBNHGJ010000057.1:0-10142 GCF_059091165.1 Arthrobacter sp. Hb9-2
CAGGTGGCGCCGTCGCAGAGCTCCGGACCCCCTGGCCCTGCCTTGTCTGCGACGTTTTGGCTGCTGTCCTGACGGATTGTACGTGTCCGCTCCGGCCCGTCTAGCCCCTCCTTCGTCGGGGCCTGCGGCGCACGAATTTCCCTGCGGCGCTCCTTCGTCGCTGATTTCCTCCGGGAATTTCCCGCCCCTTGCCCAAGGGTAGACAGGCCTCCGTCGGCCACAGCTCCGCAAGCTTCGCCAGCAGCCAAAACAACAAGGGGGAGAGGGGACGCTGGCCGGTCACCTAAGCCGCCCCACCCACCTGATCCTCAGCAAAGGACTTTCGACATGACCGACGCAATCCGCATCTCCAGCCCGGCCGACATCCTCGGTTTCATCCCGCACTCCCTCGGGTTCGTACCGCGGGAATCCTTTGTGTTCCTGACCATGCGTGGCAAGACGCTGGGCGCGACACTGCGCGTCGACGCTCCCGCGTTCGCCGAACCCGCAGGTTTCGCCCGCTCCATGGTGGACTACCTCGCACTGGACACTCAGGCCACGGCGGTGCTGCTGGCCATCTACACAGCCAGCACCCCCGCCCTCGGACAGCCCCGCCCCTTCCACGACCACGTCGAGGCCGTGATTGAGGCGCTGGAGAGTGCCGGTACCCCGCTGCAGGATGCTTGGTTGGTCACCCCGTCGCACTGGCGGAACCTGCTGTGCGACAGCGAGGCAGGATGCTGCCTGCCCGAACCGCTGGAATCTATCACGGACGGGCAGTTGAACGCGGAACTGGTGTTCCGTGGGAGCAGCTACCAGAAGGGTCCCGGCACCACCTACCCGCCCTTCAGCGGAACGTCCGATACCGCCGACCGGATCCGTGAGGCCGTTTACCGGGTGTTCGCCGGAGAGCTGCACACCGGGCGGGAACTCTGGGCGGACGCCCTGACCCGGGACGGATGGACCGACCCTGAGACCGCGGTCGAGCTGGTGGCCTGCTTCCAGCGCCCGGACCTGCGCGACGTGATGTTCTGCAACGTCATCGACCCGGAACGGCCCGATGCCGAAGACAGCGGAGACCTGCTGATCGGCCAGGGCATCACACCGGATTGGGACCGGGTCGACCGGGCCCAGCAGCTGGCACGGGACCTGATGGAAACGACGCCTGAGCGCTACCGGGCACCGCTTCTGACCCTGATCGGCTGGCTGTCCTATCTCAAGGGCCAGTCATCCGTGGCCGCCGAGCACTTCACCCTCGCGATCGAGGTCAGCCCCGGCTGCCGACTCGCCGGGCTGCTGGAAGAGCTGGTAAGCCGGGGAACAATCGCCCCCGTCGCGAAGAACCAAGCCACCGCCTATAAGAGGCACCGCTAAAGCAATGGGGCCGGACCGGGAAAAAGGTCCGGCCCCTTGGGTGCGGTGGCGGCCTCCCCCGCGTGCGCTCCTCCGGCCGCCGATCACGCTGCCGCGGGCGCAGCACCACAAGCGGGCAATGACCGGACGCCGGGCTACAGTGGAAAAGGAACACGAACCACTAAGAGCCCGGGGGGGCCAGCACATGAGCCACGACTACATCCTGACGGACGACGACGCAGCACCTGCCGATGCCACCCATGCCCAGGACATCCTGGAGCTCTCGATGTTAACCATGCCCCAGCCAGGCGCCCCCATCGTTGATATTTCCTGGGAGACATCGCCCCAGGACCTGTAAGTTACTGCAGCGATGACGCTGCAGCACTGGGTTTCCTTTTGCTGAGGGAAAACTGAGGCCGGCCCCAAGGGGCCAGCCTCAGCCCTACAACCGCTGAGAAGGACCTCGCTTCGCTCGGGCTGTAGAAGCGTTTTTCTGTTTTGGCTGCTGTCCTGACGGATTCCTTTAGGCGCGCCGACTTGCAGAGGCCATCCACCAGCAAGCGGCGGCCACAACACCGTTAAGCACCGCAATATAGATATCGCCGGCAGCAGGCCGACCAGCGATCAGGTCCACGGCCACCAACACCACCGACGCGACCGCGGCAACACTGAACACCACAGCCAAGATCTTCATGGACCTCACGGGCGGCGGCCGCCACCCGTGAGTAGTGACATGTTTAGCTGCCATCGATCCGCGATCTACTGCTGAGGCCGGTGTCCAGGTTGAACTGCCCGAGCTGCGAAAGCCGCTCCCGCGAGAAGAACGATGACTGCCGAAACGACGGAGTACCAAGCTCCGTTGAAACTCAATGCGATGTATACGCCGATGAGAGAGAAAGCAACTGCCCCCAGCGACCAAACGAGCGTTGCTCTTCTGGTGTTGTTCATGGCCCAAGCCTAAGGGACCAAAGATCAGATCGGGCGTCCGCTTCGCGGCCGGCTATTGGGGCCAGGTGGCGCCGTCGCAGAGCTCCGGACCCCCTGGCCCTGCCTTGTCTGCGACGTTTTGGCTGCTGTCCTGACGGATTGTACGTGTCCGCTCCGGCCGGTCTAGCCCCTCCTTCGTCGGGGCCTGCGGTGCAGGAAATGTCCCTGCGGTGCTCCTTCGTCGCTGATTTCCTCCGGGAATTTCCCGCCCCTTGCCCTCACGGGTAGACAGGCCTCCGTCGGCCACAGCTCCGCAAGCTTCGCCAGCAGCCAAAACAACAAGGGGGGAAAGGGGACGCTGGCCGGTCACCACGAGCCGCCCCAGGCGACAACTTGGTCCGCGTCCGCACCCGTTTCCCGCCCGCTTGATAGACATAGAAGCGTCTGGGGGGAGAAGGGAAGCTGGCCGGTCACCACGAGCCGCCCCACCCACCCCACTTCTCGGCAAGAAGGAGCAACACCATGAACGCAACACCCACGCTTGAAATGCTCGACCCGGCCACCCTGACCGTGGACATCAACGTCCGCAAGGACGCCGCCCTGACCGCTGACTTCATCGCCAGCATCAAAGAACACGGCGTGATGGAACCAGTGATCGCCCACCGCAAGGACGACGGCACCGTGCACGTCCTGATGGGCCAGCGGCGCACCCGCGCGGCCGTCGAAGCCGAACGGCCCCTCATCCCGGTCCTGCTCATCGACTCGCCCGAGGAAGCCGAGCGCATCGTGACGCAGGTCGTGGAGAACATCCAGCGCGCCGAACTGACCGAAGCGGACGAAGCCGATGCCTACCACCAGCTGTCCCTGATCGGAGTCTCGGCGGCCGCGATCGCCAAGAAGACCGGCCGGACCAAGGACAAGGTCGAAAACGCGCTCAAAGCCAAGGCATCCACCACAGGGACCAAGGCCCTCGAGAGCGGCTACACCCTCGACATGGCGCTGGTGATGGCCGAGTTCTTTCTTATGTGGACACTGCGAGCCTCACGGAGGATGAAAGCCGGGGGTGTTGCACTGGGAAGGTGACGCAGATGCGGGTTGTTACGACCAAGTCATCCGGGATGGTTTCCAGCGTGATGCTTCTGGATCCAGACGGTTCGGCCGTGGCCCCTGTCTGCAGATTTTTGCAACACATTTTGGACTCCGGAGGCAGCCCGAACACTGCTTCGGCTTACGGTTTTGATCTGAAGAACTTGTTTGTATTCTTCAACGAGACCGGCACGGAGTGGGACGATTTCCGTCCCGCTGTGGCTTTGGAGTTTTTGGGCTGGTTGAGGAAGCGACCGAGCCGAAGGCCAGCCCAGCGACTTGGTCTCGCTATTACCGGTACTGAAGGACGGCTGCTGTCCGCATCCACTATTGCCCGGATGCTGGCGGCCGTTTCGAGCTTTTATGAGTGGGCAATCATCGCGGAGATGTTCGACGCGGAGAACCCCATGCGCCGGCAACTTGATAGGTCATTGGCCATGGTGAGTGAGCGGCACCGACCATTTACAGGCGGTGCAAGTAGACAGCAGCCGGTCCGGAGTCAAATCAGGGTCAAACTGCCGCTGAGACTGCCGCGCCCCTTGGCCATACCCGAAGTCGAGGCCCTGCTGAATAGCATGACCTGTTTGAGGGATCTAGCGATGGTCCTGCTGATGCTTGATGGAGGACTGCGCCCAGGGGAAGTGTTGAGCCTGTACCTTGAGGACGTTTCGTACGGGCACCGGCGCGTCACTATCCGGAAACGAGATGACCATCCTCGCGGAGCGAGAGGGAAATCCCGCCAAGAACGCGTTGTCGATGTGCTGGAACCCCGCACTTTGGACGCCGTCAACCGATATGTCATGCGTGAACGTCCATCCCAATCGGAGAGCCAGTTTCTCTTTCTCGTCGGCGGCCGCGGTGCGCGATCCTGTGATCCGCTGTCGTACGACGCGCTGGTGCGTATGTTCTCTCGACGGCTGAACGAGCTTGGACTGCGGGCACCCGAGAAGACACCGCACGCCTTGCGTCATACACACGCAACCCTGATGTGGGAAGCCGGAATGCGCGAGTTGGCACTCCAACAACGCCTGGGCCACGCATCACCGGAGTCGACCCGGATTTATACCAGGGTTTCGGATTCCCAGGTCCGCGACGAATACCTCGCTGCCTTGGCTGCTCTCCAGTGACCTCCGCTGCGCGGGCAACTGCAGGGATACCCGTTCCTACCGCACGCCAGCACGCTACGGAGATCGAGTATGGTGCGTGGGTCAAAGCGTTTATCCCCCACTATGCTGCCCGCTACCAGCGCATGGCGGCCTACCGCCGGTTTGTTCAGGCTTGGCCTGATCTGGAGGACTGGTTCCGGGCGCCTCTTCTCGTCCGGGCTGGCTTCACCGGCGGACCCCTTCGCGCCACCGGACGTACGGATACCTTCGACGCCAGTGGCTATCTGGTCTATTTGGCCCTCGTGCACGGCGTCGGGCTGGATTACGAATTTTTGTTCGTCCGAAAGTACGCCCGGCTTTTTAGCACCGAGGCAGGCGGCAAGGGGCTCGGGGTTGATCTGGACCTCTTTGAGGCTCACACGATGCGCCTGAAGGAGCTGGGATACCGTCCGGAGTCATCCCGGACGAACCTCACCTGGGCGATCGGCCGTCTACTGCTGCATCGCGGTAACCCTGAAATCACAGCGATTTCCGCCGAGGACCTGTTTCAAATGGCTGAACAGATACGGTCTTTCGGCCAACGGGAGGACTTCGCTCAGCTCCGGGCCGCTCTCTATCAAAAGTCGCCTTGGCAGATGACCGGCGACAACGCCGGCGAACGTTTCGCCAGGGCTCACCTGGCGAAAGTCCACTGCCTGCACGTCCTGCTGTTCAACATCGGGCAGGTCACCGACCCGCCGCTCACCGGAACGAGGCGCCGCGAAAGCTGGGAAGAAAACCTGCTCCCGGAACCCTGCCCACCCCGGATCCGGGCGGTCGTTGAGCGCTATCTCCTCACCCGCCTTGAGGCACAATTCGACCGCCCACAGACGGTCAGGATCGCCAGAGAGGGCTTGCGGCGCTTCGTGAACTGGCTCGGACGTGAACACCCAGAGGTCACATCTATGGCCCAGCTGGACCGGTCCTTGATTGAGGAATACCTTCGCTGGTTACCTACATATCCGAGTCAGAACACAGGCCAGCCGTTGCATATAACCACCCGCAAGCACGAGATTAATGCCATCGGAGCATTCTGTCGTGATACCAGCATGTGGGGCTGGGACGACGTTCCGGGCGGGCCGCTGCTCACGGCTCGGGACGCGCCTCGCAGGCAGGAGACAATTCCCCGATACCTGCCCCGGCACGAGCTGGACGCCCTGATGACCGCGATAGAAGGCCTCGCCGATCCGTTGCAGCGGACCGCCCTGTTGCTGCTGAGGTGGTCTGGTGCGAGAAGGGACGAGATCCGGCGACTTACCTGGGACTGCCTCGACGCCTACGCCAGCGGCCATCCCAGGCTGCGAATCCCGGTCGGCAAAGGCCATTCTGAACGCCTCATCCCGCTGCATGCTGATGCGGCCGTTGCCCTGCAGGAGACAATCAACCAGGCCAAGGCGATGAAGGCAGTAGCGCGGCGGGATGCCACCACCGGGCGGCTGGAGAACTACATTTTCGTCCGCAAGGGCAAACTCCTCTCATCGGCGACCCTCTTCGATGACGCCTTTGAGAAGGCGTGCACCGCGGCCGGCCTCGTGGACTCCAGAGGAACAAGGACTGTCAGTGCACACAGGCTGCGCCACACCCTCGGCACGCAACTCGCCGAAGGGGGAGCGAGAATTCAGACCATCATGACGATCCTCGGCCACAAAAGTGCATCAATGTCCATGATCTACAGCAGAATCTCCGACCCGGAGGTCCGTCGTCAATACGAGGACGCGCTAGCTTCGGGTAACCGAATTGCTGGGCCCGCGGCTGAGGCAATAATGAACGGAAGCCTTGACGACGAATCGATTCATTGGCTGCAAAGCAATTTTCTCAAGACGGAACTTGAACTCGGACACTGCCTACGACTGCCAGCAGAAGGGCCATGCGAATGCGAACTGATGCTCACCTGTCCAAAATTCCTCACCACCAGCGAGTACGCACCCAAACTTAACGCCCGGCTCGAACGTGAGGAGGAACTCGTAGCCGATGCAGAAGTCCGCGGGTGGCCCCGAGAAGTCGAACGCCACAAGGCAACACAGCAACGCATCCGTAACCTGCTCCAAGACTTGGAACCAGACGCCGGGTAAAGACTGGGGTAAGGCCCGACGGGCTGCGCAATATGTTGGGGTATTGCTCCCACGATGGTCACTAAAATGTTGTGCGGAAACGACGCAGGACGGGACGCTCTCCAGTTTTGGAAAACGTCCCGTCCTGCTTCAGTCACGTCCTGCTTCAGTCACAAGCAGGTAGAGGATGGTCTACACCCTGCCGTGCTGCTTTTCAGTTACTTGCTTCCTGATAACGGTGTAGCCCAGCCACGCCAAGGAGCCGAGAAACGGTGCAATGAGGATGCCTACTGCCACAAGTGCTTTGAGCGGGTTGGATAGCCACTTTGAGCGGAACAGAGATACAAGCGCAAACACCGCTAGCCCAAGGTATAAAACGCCAAGAACCGGGGTAACCCAGGTGTCCGAAGAAGAGAGAACCGGGTTCGCTGAGCTCATAGTTGCGAGATCCATGATTTAGGACTGTACGGCATAGGCGGTCGACGGAACCACCTGCAGCTGAACCCACACTTCCCAGGAACCCCATGCTGCATCCACCCTGGACTGAGCCTGTGCCCAGGCAGGGGTCGATCCGATAGAACTCTGGCGGCCAATCCACACAGAAGGAGACGAACAGCTAACACCCGCACAATTTTGTGTGGAGTTTCCAACGGAGAGGATGCTGCTCGGTCCTCCGTTTACATGCTGATAGGTTGCGACAAACGCGACGTTGATGATTCCGCTCCAGTTGGCAGCAATCGTGCAATTGCTATAGACCGCATACCCGCTGCCACCGGAATAGGCGCAGTTGTTTACTACCGCCATCGTAGTGATTTCACCAGGCTGTGGTGTCACGGCCTTCTCTACGCTTTGTGCCTTGAAGGATCCATCAGCGAAGCGTTCGACTGTCTCAACTTGGGCGGCAGTTGAGCGATCTTCAACGACGACCGGAGCTACACCAGTGAAGGCATCCAGAGGTTGGCCGCTCCTGATCTTCTTGATCAGTTTGTCCTGTTGCTTCGCATCGACTTCGTACTTGTCGAATGAGGCCCGGATCTCCGCTTCCTGGTCCGATGTAAGAGAGGTGGCCTTCCGGTCAATCTGTGTCAGGCCGCTCGGCGAGGCCGCCGCTATCGTCGGTGATCCCAAAAGCAGCAGGCCAGCCGCCAAGACAGCACTCATGATCGTTTTACGAGACATCTTTCCCCCAATGGTTTCTTGTAAGAGATTCCAAAGTACCGAGCCATCTCGGGGAGGCGACGCGGAAAAGGGCAGCTAAGCTATATCGTTACAAATTTGTCATACGCTATGACAAGAAGTGCCTTGCTCGAGTTCGGTCCATAGTCATGTAGACAAAGGAGGACCTTGACGCTAGAGGTTTGTCCACATAATTGAAGGGGACCAGGATGCGGTCGAGGAACTCGAATCAGTCATCCGCGACGAGCCGCAGTATTTTGACCACATCGCCCAGAAGCTTCGGGACGACCGCAAATCCAAGGCTCAGCTTGCCGCGCTGATCGAGGAACTCATTGCTCAGGGCAAGGCCATCGTCGAGGACGCCGGGCACTACGCCGACGAGGAGAACCTGTACGTCTCAGCGGCCAACCGGGCAGACGGGGAACCGGCCACCGACGAGGACGCCAACGCCTGCATCATCAGCACCAACTATCAGGGCCAGCACCACGCCAAGCCCGTTATCAGCGACTGGAAGGAACTGGGCTTCACCCCCAAGTACGAACGCTACAACGGCGGCGGGACGCAGGCGCAGAAGGGGCCGATGACCGAGGAGCAGAAGGCCGAGCGGAAAACCCTGATCGCCAATAACAAGGCCATGGAATCGGCCACCAAGGTCCGGCGGGAATGGGTCAAGACCCTGCTGGCCAGGAAGCAGGCACCCAAGGGTTGGCAGTACTTCACCGTCCACGCCATCACCCACCACTCCGAAACCGCCAGCGGCTACGACGGAAAGGTCGCTGCCGAAATGATCGGTGCCAAGGTCGAAGAGACCGACCGGGGGGGTGGAACCCGCTCCGGGACCACGTCGCCAAAACCGAAGCGCGGCCCGAGTTCTCCCTGATCGCGCTGGTCTGCGCAGGGTATGAGAAAACCATCGCCAAGGACTCGTGGCGGTCCCCGAGCCAGACGCACCGGGACTACCTGAACCAGCTGGTCACGTGGGGATACACCCCCAGCGAGGTCGAGAACATCATCCTCGAGGGCCAGAAGCCAGCCGAGGACGACGCGGCCGCATAAACACTCTTGCCGGGCGGAAATCCTGCCCGGCAAGACCCCCGGCCACGCATCACGGAAGGGCCCGGAACCTTTCAGAAGTCGGGCGGTCCGCCGCCCAGGGCGAACCACAGCAGCGACTCACCAGGGGCGGACCGCCGGTCAACGCACCCACCACACGCACCACCAGGTGCCGCGCTGCAAGGGGGCAACGACGTCCACCGGGGCAGCTGCAGGCACCACCGAGAACATTCAGCTAGGCTGAATCCGTTGATTTCCTTTGCCGAGGAGAACGCAGAAGGGCCGGCTCATTTTGAGCCGGCCCTTCTTGGATTCCCCAGGCGCCGGAGCGCCCAGGGTGTGGCTTAGCGATCAGCCCGGGACGTTCCGGGGATCGTTGCCGTAGCTGTTCTTGGCGCCGATCTGGCCGTCCTGGTTCTTGATGACATGCTCGACCTTGTCTGACTGGGCAGCTTCCCGGCCTGCAGCTTCTGCTTCGTCCTTGGTGCTGTAGCCGGCACCGAACGCGCGGCCGGTACCTTCGCGCTTGTTCTTCCACGAACCGTCTTCGTAGTACGTCTCGATATCACCCTGAGCCATTGCACACTCCCTCTGCCGTTCCGAATCCTGCATCTGCTGCCCACCGTGGATAGCGAAAAGCCCCGCAGCACGAGTCGTAAAGCGGGGCCTCCCTGGCAACCACTCCGCCTGATGGGGGACAGGCGGAGAAGCTGACACCCAACCTAATAGCAAGCATGCTTACCTTTCAAGTTGGCGCGCCCGTCCCCAACGTAAGCTATGCACAAAAAGAGAACTCATTGGGGGAGAGCATGGACCAGTCGATAGACACTGACCCGAAACAGCAATTAGCAGCCTGGAACAAACGCTGCGGAATCCTATGGCTCAAATACTTCGCCATCGTGCTTGTCCCGATATTTCTGCTGATGTTCCCGTTCGTCCAGGTGCTCAACTACTTTCTGGACGTAACCCGCCCCCTGGTTACGGGCGAGCTGGTCTACGGCCAGCCCGGATACTACGAGTACCAGGCCGCAAAAGACCAGGCACTGATTATTCTGGCCGGACTCCTTGTCCTCGCCGCAGCCCACTATTACCTCTGCAACCGCTGGTGCAAGAAAGCAATCCGCACCCTCGGGCTGCCGCCCGGAAACACCACCAGATGGAACCGCTGGGTATTAGGAAAGGCTCAGGACTCCTAGAGACAGGCCCGGGAACGTTTCCCATGGTCGACACCATGCGCTGCCGACGCACCATCCGCTGTGGTCGTTCTTCCTTCAGCAGGGATGCTTCTATATACGTCAAGCCCATCTTGTTCGATCGATCCGGCACGCGCGTACATGATCTTTTACCAGGCGCAGATTAGCTTCTTGAGTGA
>NZ_JBNHGJ010000058.1:0-9551 GCF_059091165.1 Arthrobacter sp. Hb9-2
GCTTCCACCCGGGGCGCGGGAACAGGCTGCGGGCTCCGGTCACGCCGGCACAGGACGGCGCCCTGCTCACCCTTGGTGACCAAGACAGCGCGGCTGCCCCATTCCTCCAGCAGGACCGCGCCGGCCTCTGCGGCCGGATCCCCTGCAGCAGTGTCCCCGCCGTCCCGTGACGCGCCATCCTGCGGGGCGCGGTTTTCTTTCCGGCCGCGCAACTGCACGGCCTTCCGGGCCTCGGACAGGTTGGGCGTGACGACGGCGACTCCCGGCACCGGGTCCGGCCCGGCAGGATGCGGGTCCCACACGATGGGCACGTGCCCTGCGAGCCTGGCCAGGAGCTCGCGGAGCTGCGGGTTGGCCGCCAGCCCCCGGCCGTAATCGGCCACGATGATCACGCCCGCCTTCTCCACCTCGCGGAGCATGGAGGGGCTGACATCGGGGACGGGAGCCTTCTCGCAGCCCTGGTCGAACCGGACCACCGGATGCGATCCGGCCCGGACGCGGGTCTTGACGGGCGAGGCATGGCCGCTTGGACCTGCCACGAGCCGCACTCCGGCGAGGTGGGCCTCAAGCTGCCGGCCGGCGTCGTCATCGCCCAGGACCGTCACCAGCGTGACGGGCCAGTTGTCCCCGGCAAGCATCCGGGCCACCAGCCCTGCTCCTCCGGCACGGCGCTTGACGCCGGAAACGTCCACCACCGGTACGGGTGCGTCCGGGCTCAGCCGCGTGGCCTCGCCGGACAGGTCCACGTCCAGCATCACATCACCAACGACGACGATCCTCATGCCCTGCCACCCCCCTTCTGCAGGGTGAGGTTCTGCAGGCCCACAATATCCGTTGAGCTGTGCCGTGCTACTTCCAGGTCGAAGGCGCGGCAGATTGCGTGGAGGGCGATCAGATGGCCCTCCTGGGCGTTGGCGTTGAGGGCGTCAATCATGACGGCCTCGTCGCAGGCGTCGGCCAACGGGTTGGGTCCGGCTCCCGTGAGTGCCCAGGTGGTCACGTTCAGGCGGGCCGCCACCTCGGCGGCCCGCAGCAGGTTGGGGCTCTTGCCGCTGGTAGACAGCAGTATCAGTACGTCCCCGGACCGGCCATGCGCCCGCACCTGGCGGGCGAAGACGTCGTCGTAGCCGTAATCGTTGGCAATGGCGGTCACCGCTGATGATTCCGCGTGCAGGGAAATGGCGGAAAACGGAACCCGCTCGCCGTCGAACCTGCCCACCAGCTCCGCGGTGAGGTGCTGGGCCTCCGCTGCTGAACCGCCGTTGCCGGCGGCAAGCAGCCGCTGGCCGCGGAGCAGGCGCTGGGCCAGCTCCACACCCCAGGCCGCAAGCCGGCCGGACTGGCTCCGCAGCGATTCGAGCGCCGGTACCACGTTGTCCAGGTGGATACGGACAGCATCTGCACTGGCCGGGTCCACAAAGGTGGCACCTGGCAGCACCGCGGGCAAGGCGGCAGGCGTTGCCAAAGTTTGCAGGTCAGCCTCACGCAGGGATGATTCCGGAGTCACAGTGCCGCTCCTTCCATCGGGACAATACCGGCGGCAGCACCGGCCACCGCCAGCTGATAAGCCTTTTCGGTTTCGGCCGCTACCCGGTCCCAGGAATACCGGGTGCGGGCACGCTTCTTCCCCGCGCTGCCAAGCTCCGCCCGCAGGGTGGGGTCTTCAAGCAGCAGGGCGAGCGCCGATGCGATGGCTTCTGGATCCCGCGGCGGCACGTGCAGGCCTGTCCCCTGGTCCACCACAGTGTCCCGCAGGCCACCCACTGCCGCAGCAACAACGGGGACACCGCAGGCCATGGCCTCCAGCGGGACGATGCCGAACGGTTCGTACCAGGGTGCGCACACCACGGCGTCGGCGCTGCGGAAGATCCCGGGCATCTCGCCGCGGGACACCTGGCCCTGCAGGCTCACCTGGTCCGAGACGCCCAATTCCGCTGCCAGGTCCATGAGGCGCCGCACTTCGGGGTCGGCATGGAGCGCGCCGGAGTCTCCGCCGCCCCCCACAATCAGGAGTTCGACGTCCTCAAAACCCGCCTCGCGAAGGTAGGGGAGCGCCCGGATCACCAGGTCCACGCCTTTGCGCGGCACCAGGCGGCCTACGGAGAGGATGCGGTGGGTGCGCTTCCTGGCGGCAACGGGACCCTCAACGGAAAAGAAGCCGAGGTCCACGCCGCAGGGGGCGATGGAGATCTTCCCCGTGTTGATTCCCATCGCCTTGAGCTCGAAGACCTCATCGGAGCAGGTGGCGACGATCCGGTCCGCGGAGCGTCCGACGCCGGGCTCCAGCCACCGCCGCTCCAGGGGGCTGGTGTCCTCTGCGCCCTGGTGCCGCCGCTTGACGGTGCCCAATGCGTGGAAGGTCTGGATGACGGGCACCCGGTAGCCCTGGTCCGGCCGCCTGGCGGCGTCCAGGGCGGCGACGCCGGACATCCAGAAGTGCCCGTGGACCACATCGGGCGGCCGGTGGCCCCAGTCCCGGGCCACGCCGTCGGCAAGTTCGCCCATGTAAGGAAGCAGTTCGTCCTTGGGAACATGGCGCGCCGGGCCGGCGTCCACGTGGACCACCTCCAGGCGGCGCCCCACGCGGACCCTGGCCGGGAGCTCCGTTGCATCCCTGCGCGTGTAGACGGTGACGTGGTGACCACGCTTGGCAAGGGCTTCGGACAGCGCAGCAACGTGCACGTTCTGCCCGCCGGCGTCCACCCCGCCCAATGCCGCCAGCGGACTGGCGTGCTCGGAAATCATGGAGATTTTCATGGGGTCTTCCTCTCTCCCGCCGGAACAAGGATCTTCCTGTCCAGGCGTTCGTTGTCGGAGTGCCGGAGCCGGCCGCCCAGGTCCGCCAGGAGCTCATCCCAGCGGTCCTGGAACCTGCCCAGGCCGTAGCGTTCCAGTGCCGCCTCACGGGCGGCAACGCCCCGCCGTCGGGCTTCATCCGGATTGTTGACCAGCCGCCGCGCACAGCGGAGCAGCTCATCGATATCGGCGGAAACGGCGCCGGCCTCCGGCGGCACCGCCCGCGGCGCTTCAGTGGTCGCCAGGGCGACCACCGGCATCCCCAGGTGCATGGCTTCGAGCAGGGACAAGCCCAGGGAGGTCCAGCGCATGGGATGCACATAGACGCGGCAGCGGGCCAGTTCCCGGTGCAGTTCCCGGGTCTGGAGGTCGCCGCGGGCCGTCAGCCGGGACGGGTCAATGCCGGCGGCGGCAGCCAGGCCGTCGGTCTTCATGCCGAAGACCTGCAGCGGCGCTACGGAGGCGAAGGCGGGCAGCAGGTCGGTCCCGGTGACACGTCCCCTGCGGATGGGCTCGTTCACCACCACGCCCAGCTCCGGCAGCTCCCCTGTATAAAGCTGCCCCGGGTCCGGGATTCCGTGTTCGATCACCAGGCTGCGGGCTGACCCGTTGTCCCAGGCCAGCCTATTGAAATGGGTGACATGCACCAGGGGGATGCTGTGCTGGTCCGCGAGGGGATGCCGTGTGAAGGGGAAATCGCCCTTAGGGGTGTTGTGCTCAAGGTACACAGCGGGCAGGTCAACGCCGGGCCGCCGGCCCAGCAGACGGGCAACTTCGTCAATTTCCTCGGGTCGTTGAAGAACGACGGCGTCAACGGCGTCGGCGTCCAGCGCCGCGAGGTCCACCTCCCGCACGGACGCCGGCCAGTCCCTGCCGGCACGGCCAAGGCCCCAGGCACCACCTTCCGGCAGGACGGGAAGGAGGTACTCATGACGGCCGCGGACAAACGCGTCCGTCCAGGAACCGTGGACATGCCAGAGCAGGATTCTCATCTGTTGCGGGCCTTTCTACGGGTACTGACGTGGGTGCTGAAGGAGCTGACTCCGCCGATCAGGCGTTCTACGGCCGCCACCACTTCCTCGGGTGAAACGGAGTCAAGGCAGGGGTGGCCAGGGACGGGGCAGACACGGGCCCGTGTCATCCGGCAGGCGGCGTTCTGGTCGCCGAGCAGCTCAAGTGATACTCCGTACGGCGCCCACCGGATGGCCGGCACTACCGGCGAAAAGAGGCACGCGACGGGCGTGCCCACTGCTGCCGCGAGGTGGGCGGGACCGGTGTTGCCGGTGACGACGGCGTCGGCCCCCGCCATGACTCCCGCCAAGGTGTGGAGGTCCGTCTGCCCGCCAAGGTCGAGTGCGGATGGCCCGGCGACGGTGGCAGTCAGCGAAGTCTCGCCGGGACCGCCGGTCACCACGACGCGGTGGCCCGCGCCCTGAAGAAGTTCGACGGCGGCCGCGTGGTGCAGCGGCGGCCATGCCCTGGCGGGGACGGCGGCACCGGGGTGGACCACCACGTAGGGTTCCTCACCCACCAGTCCGCGGACGTTGGGGACGGACGTGAGGCGGAGTTTTCCGTCGTCGCCTGCCGGGAGCCGGAATCCTCCCGCTTCCGCGATGCCCAGCGCGCGTTCCGCCTCGGGCTGGTCCTCAGGGAAGTCTTCGCCCGGCTTGAGCCGGACATCCAGCAACGAGCCGGCGTAATCGGTGGAGGCACCGGTGATTCGTTCAACACCGGCCAGCCGGAGAAGCAGGGCGAGCGGCAGGGGTGACTGGTGGAAGGAGGTGAGGATGACCGCTTCGGTGATCCTGGAATTCCGAACGTACTCGATCAGCCTGTCAGCGTGTGGGCCGGTCATCTTGGGCGCAGGATTCATGATCCATGGGCTGTCCCAGCTGTAGACCTCCGCGGCGCCCGGCAACATACCCGCCGCCGCCTCGCCTTGCCTGCCGCAGAGCATCACCACGTGGTTTGGCCGGCTGCCGTCCGGGAACCGTCCGTTCGCCACGGCCCGCACGGCGGGTCCTGCCAGGAGAACATCGCCCATGCTGTCCAGGCGTGCCACCAGGACGCGGCCCATCAGGGCCGCTCCGATAGCAGCGAGACGGCCTCGGCCAGGTTCCGGGCCACGAGCCGGGCTTCGGCCACTTCCTCGGCCCGGGTCACCGGCGTTGGTACCAGGACACCGGTTGCTCCGGCGGCTTCGGCGGCAAGGACGTCAGCACCAATGTCGCCGATCAGCGCCGCCTCCGATTCCTGGATGCCCAGCTTGCGGCAGGCGCTCTGCACCATCCCCGGCGCAGGCTTGCGGCAGTCACAGCCGTCCTGTTCGGAGTGCGGACACACCTCCCACACGTCAAAGGGGCCCAGGAGCTCTTCCACCCGGGCGTTAACGTCCGCCACGTTGGCGGCGGTAATCAGGCCGCGTGCGATTCCCGACTGATTGCTGATTACTCCGGTTGCTAGCCCATCGGCACGAAGTGCATCCAGGACCGCCTTGGCACCCGGCATTGGTGTGACCAGGCTGGGGTCGCCGTTGTAGGGCACGTCGACCACCAGGGTCCCGTCCCGGTCGAACAGGACAGCGCGGAGCTTGGAGGATACGGAGCTTCCCATATCCTCCCTGTTCCCCACTGCTGCTGCTCCTAAACAGGGGCTGCTGCTTTTCTCGTCTTTCCGCTCGTGCGGTGTCAGCGGTTTGAACAGGCAAGATACCGCTGCTGATGCTGCTCCTGGCCCGTTCGGAGCCTTCTCCTGGGGCCCATGGATGGCCTTGCAGGGCTACCTGCCCCTGGCCCGCGGGCCGCTCCGGCGGGCAGAATTCTTGCTGGACACTCCGGTGCCGGCGGCACGGCGGACGGGGCCTACAGAAGCGGTGGACCCAGTGGGAAGCTCCTGCTCCTCACGGCCGCCGTCTCCCTGGGTACTGCTCAAAAGCCTGCGCTGGAGTTCAACGAGGACGCGGGCCAGCCGGCGCGAAACCTGCATCTGCGACATCCCCAGCCGCTTCCCCAACTGAACCTGGGTCTCCTCGCAGAAGTAGCGGCGGTAAAGGAGTTCCCTGTCTGCGGCGTCCAGGTCCTGCATGGCCTCCCGCAGGCAGGCAAGGTCCTCAAGCCGCTCCAGGGGCGTCTCGGGGCAAGCCAGTAAGTCACCGATCGAGGGAGCGTCGCTGTGGACGTTCGCCGCGTCCAGGGAGTCCGGATGCATGCTGCTGGACGCCGAGATGGCTTCCTGCACCTCGGCAGCATCCGCCCCCAGCTCCGCGGCCAGCTCGGCCACGCTGGGATTCCTGCCCAGGGACTGCACCAGCTCCGGCTCCACCCGGAACATCCTGGTGCGAAGGTCTTGGATGTTCCGGGGCGGCCGGACCACCCATGTGCGGTCACGCAGGTATCGCTTCAACTCCCCTGCGATGGTTGGCGCAGCGTATGCGGGGAAGCTCTCACCCTTGGTCTGGTCGAAGCCGCGGGCGGCCTTAACCAGGCCAAGATAGGCCACCTGGTTCAGATCTGCCCGTTCCCGTCCCCGGGCTTCGAAGCGGCCGGCGAGGGCCTCGGCAAGGTCCAGATAACTCAGGACCAGGTCATTTTCGAAGGTCTCCCGCAACCGCCCGGCCTTGGCGGCTGGGCGGTTGTCATTCGGTGGTTCCAGGCACGGCTCCTGGACAGGCGTAGCGTCCACGGCAAGCGCGGCAAAAGATTCGGGCATTGTCGTTGGTTCCCTCGGTCTGGTTCCGAAGCCTGCGGCAAGACTTAGCCATAGGAAATCATAAGGTTGCTTATAAAACAATCCTTCGCGGCATTAGGCTCGGCATGTAAGACGAACTGCATACCCCCCTGCCAAGGAGCTTTTGTCATGCGCATCGCCGTTATCGGAGCCAGTGGAAACGCAGGAACAGCACTGCTTCGGAACCTGCAGGCCAAGCTGTCCAGGAAGCCGGAAAGTCTGCAATTGACCGGGATCAGCAGGCGCCTGCCGGACACGTCACAGCCGCCCTATCGGGGCGTGGAGTGGCGCACGCTGGATGTGGGGCTGGAAAGCGACCGCCCAAAGCTGGAATCGGCGCTGGCGGGGGTGGACTCCGTGGTCCACCTGGCCTGGCAGATTCAACCGAACCGGGACCTGGACCAGTTGTACCGGACCAACGTCACGGGAACAGCGAATGTCCTGGAAGCCGCGCGGACGGCCGGCGTCAAACAGGTCGTCTGCGCGTCATCGATCGGTGCCTACAGCAAGGCACCCAAGGACCGGCGCTCGGATGAGTCCTGGCCTGCACAGGGCATGGCCGGCTCGCATTACAGCCGGCACAAGGCAGCGCAGGAAAAACTCCTGGACGAGTTCGCGGCAGCCGAGCCGGGTATCGCCGTCGCAAGGCTCCGGCCCGGGCTTATTTTCCAGCGGGACGCCGGGAGCGAGATCGGCAGGTATTTCCTCGGACCGCTCATTCCCCGGCTCCTGCCACGAAGGCCCTGGCTTCCGCTGCTGCCCGCTCCGGACAACCTGATTTTCCAGGCAGTCCACGCGGACGACGTGGCTGAAGCCTACTGGCGGGTCATCGACCAGCGGGCTTCCGGGCCCTTTAATATTGCAGCGGAACCGGTACTCACACCCCAGGAACTTGCCCGCATTGTGCGGGCTCAAAGAATCCTTCCCATACCCATGGGCCTGCTTCACAAGGCCGTGGGCCTCGCCTGGCGGCTCCGGCTGATACCGACCGACTCGGGCTGGGTTGAGATGGCGGCGGGGGTACCGGTCATGGACACCGGCCGGGCGCGCCGGATCCTGGGCTGGGAAGCGAAGACTTCATCAGTAGAGGCAGTTCTTGATGTGCTGGACGGCATAGGAAGGGGGGAAGGAGTCACTCCCTCCCCCACCCTAAAACCGAGGCACGGCACTGCGCCTAAGAGCTAGGTGCAGTCCCCGCCCCTCGACTCAGCGCCGCCCCGCGTAACGGCCTAGATGCCTGAGCGCGGATTGTCGCGATCCAAGTGCGAGCCGCCCTGGCCAGGGTTGGCGCCATCGTTGCGGCGGTCCTCGCGGGCGCCGTCACGGGCTCCTCCCGCCCCGCGGGCAGTGTCAGCAGCATCGCGGGCCGCATTGGGGCGATTGGTGGTGCCCCGGTTGGCGTCGCGGTCCCCCTTGATGTCGGGGTCGAGCTCGTCCGCTTTCCGCGTCCGTTCACCCACGTCTTCGCGGATCGCCCTGGCCTCGGCGGCCTGCTGATCCGCATGCTGGCTCAGTCGCGCTGCTTCAACCTGCGCCTGTTCTGCGTCCGCCTTGGCGCGTGCCGCCTTAGCCTCCCGTTCCCGGGCGTCAAGTTCCCTGTTCTCGGCCTCACGGCGGATTTCCGCGGCCTTCTCGCGGTGCGCATCGTCCCGCTTTTGCTGAATCGCCTTTCGCCGGCGTCCTGTTGCGAGCAGCAGCAGCACGATCAGCACCACCACAACTACGGCAATTACCACCCAAATCCACGGAGCCATTTCCAAATTACCCACCACTTCCACTTCGATGTGACCGGGCTGGCGGAGGCCATTCCGGCTGACTTTTTGGAACCGTTAATAACTCGCTTAGCAAGCGTACTTACCTTTTATTAGTAATCATGCTTATTATTTTAGGGCCAGTATCGCTGGTTCTTGATCAACAACCGGCCTTCTTGGAAAGAGAGAGCGAAGATGACAGAGAACCAATGGCCCGAGGATCCCGCCTACACGGCTCCGCCGGCCTCTACAGGAATTCCGGGCGAGCGAAGCGCGAGCACTTTCCCGTCCGCCGCCACGCCCCAATATGGTGAGGCACCAATCGGTGACGCCTCGGGGTCGTCCCGCAAGGACGCAGCAAAGGAAGAAGCAGCTGACGTAGCCCGGACCGCGAAGGGCTCCGCCCAGAATGTGGCCCAGACGGCGAAGGAAGAAGCCGCCCACGTTGCTTCCGAGGCGAAGTCCAGCGCGCAGGACCTGCTGTCCCAGGCAAAATCAGGGCTTTCCAGCCAGGCCGGCACCCAGCAGCAGAAGGCGGCCGAAGGCATCCGCACCATTTCCAGCCAGCTGCAGAGCATGGCGGACGCCCCGGACCAGCAGGGCATGGCCAGCGACCTGATCCGGCAGGCTGCGCAGCGCAGCGAGTCGGTGGCTTCCTGGCTTGAGAACAAGCAGCCGGGCGACTTGCTGGGCGAAGTCCAGAGGTTCGCCCGCAACAAGCCCGGCACCTTCCTCCTGCTGGCCGCCGGCGCCGGCGTCCTCGCAGGCCGCCTGACCCGCGGCCTCACCGCAGGCACTACCGAAACTGCAACCCCGTCCGGCAATGCCGGCACTGCAGGACTTTCCGGCCAGTACTCCAGCCCCTACGGCGACCAGTACACCGAGGGTTACACCCCTGCCGGCGGAACAGTCCCGCCTCCCCCGGTCCAGCTCCCCGGCCCGGCCACCACCACAGCTGGTTACGACGGCGGCGCCCCGGGTACCGGCTACCCCGACGCAGCACGTCCCGCCAGCCCTCTCGACAGTCCGCAGCTGGTGGAAGAGGAGCCCTGGTCCGGAAACCGGACAGCTGAGGACCCTTTGGGTGATCCCCGGCTGGCCGCTGATCCGCTGGATGATGATCCCCTCGCTCGGGACCGGCGTGCCGGCGGGCAGTCAGGCGGGCTCTGATGAGTAGTTCCATTCCGGAGCCGCCGCCGAGTGAGGCGCATGTGAAGGCGGACAACGCGTCGTTGGGTGAGTTGCTGGGTGATGTGACCCGGGATCTGTCCACCCTGA
>NZ_JBNHGJ010000059.1:0-9352 GCF_059091165.1 Arthrobacter sp. Hb9-2
TGCAAAATTTGAAACCAGCTGTAAAAACCAGACCACACCACGGGGTGGCACAATCCAGTCAATTCAACCAATCAATAAAAAATTGGTATCAACAAACGTGGCACACTATTGAGTTCTCAAACAACAGACACATTCGAATATTCCCGGAACAATTCACTTAGTGAATTTCTATTCGGTATTTCTTCGCTGCGATGTTTCAATCCTATTTTATTCATTTCCACTTTGCAAATCCGGTTGTTTTCCCGGAATTCACTCGGTGGAATGAATTTCCCCATCATAAAGTGAAGCATTTCTTCATGCCTGTGCTTTCGCACACGGAAAAGTTGCTTTACTTTTTGTTGGGGGTCGGTCGCTATTTTTCCGCTTCAGCGGCGGCGACTCAAAAGACATTACACGCTCCCCCGCGGCCGTGCAAATCGGCTGCGGAAGAGCGTGCAAAGTGTCTCGCGATGGGCTAGGGAACCAATACTTCCACCGTGGCCAGGTTCTTCTTTCCGCGGCGCAGGAGCAGGTACTGCCCGTGCAACAGCTCCGATTCCGGGATCACCGCTTCCGGATCAGATACCTTCTCGTTGTTGACGTATGCCCCGCCTTCGCCAACCGTGCGGCGGGCGGCGGATTTGCTTTCCGAAAGTCCGGAGGCAACCAGCAGGTCAACAATTCCCATGGCATCCACCTGGACCGTGGCAGAAGGAAGTTCAGACGTGGCCGCCTGCAGCGTCGGCTTATCCAGGGCCGCAAGATCACCGTTGCCGAAGAGCGCAGCCGAAGCCGCGATCACTTTCTCGGTCGCCTCCACTCCATGGACAAGGGACGTCACTTCGAAGGCCAGCTTCCGCTGGCCCTCGCGGGCAAACGGGCGTTCGGCAACAGCCGTGGCAATCTCCTCGATCTCCGCACGGGTCAGGAAGGTAAACACCTTCAACCGGTCCACCACATCAGCATCGGCGGTGTTGAGCCAAAACTGGTAGAACGCGTATGGGCTGCACATGCCGGCGTCGAGCCAGATGGCGTTGCCCTCGCTCTTCCCGAACTTGGTGCCGTCGGAATTGGTGATCAGTGGAGTTCCCAGGGCGTGGACGCTCTTGCCTTCCACCTTCCGGATCAATTCGGTCCCGCTGGTGAGGTTGCCCCACTGGTCCGAGCCGCCGGTCTGCAGCATGCAGTTGTAGTCGCGGTACAGCTGCAGGTAATCCATGCCCTGCAGAATCTGGTAGCTGAACTCCGTGTAGCTAATGCCCTCGTCCGAGTTCAGCCGGGACGCAACAGCATCCTTGCGCAGCATGGTGCCAACGCGGAAGTGCTTGCCCACCTCACGCAGGAAATCGATGGCACTCAGCGGTGCAGTCCAGTCAAGGTTGTTGACCATCTGCGCCGCATTGTCGCCCTCAAAGCTGAGGAACCTGCGGACCTGGGCCTGAAGGTATCCCACCCATTCCGCAACCGTGTCCTTGGTGTTCAACGTGCGCTCTGCCGTGGGGCGGGGGTCTCCGATCATGCCGGTGGAACCACCCACCAAACCAAGGGGCTTGTGACCGGCCAGTTGCAGCCGCCGCATCACAAGCAGCTGGACCAGGTTGCCCAGGTGCAGGCTCGGCGCGGTGGGATCGAAACCGCAATAGTACGTGACCGCCCCGCCGGCGAGGAGCTTTTCCAGCTCTGCTTCGTCCGTGGAGACGTGGACCAGTCCACGCCACTTCAGTTCCTGCCAGATATTGGCGAAGGTGGGGTCGTTCTGCTGCGATTCGAGGCTGTTGAGTTCTGACACGCCTTCTAAGTTAGCAGTATTACCCCGCGCCGGCGCCGGGTGGACGGCACCGGCGCCGCCCCCGGAACGCGCCGGCGCCAACCGAAGAAGCTCAGCACTTGATGCCTGCCGGCACGGGCTCCGAAGCGATCAGCCGCAGGCGCTGGGTGGCGCGTGTCATGGCAACGTAGAGATCCCCCACCTTGCCGTGCTCATGGTTCAGCATCGTGGCGGGCTCCAGCACCACCACGCCGTCAAACTCCAGGCCCTTGGCCTCGCGCGGGCTAATGACCACGATGTCCTGCTCATAGCTCCCGGCACCGTTGCCAATGCGGCGGCCGTACTCGGCGCGCAGGGCAGCGGCGGCCTCCGGCAACAGGGGGCCGTCCGCGATAACAGCCAGCAGGCCGCCGTCGAGCGCTTCCAACTCCTCCGGCAGAACTTCCACCAGGCGGCTGACCACCTGTCCCGGATCCACCTCGTCGATGACGGGCGACCAGCGCCCTTCCCGCACGGCCTTGGGTGCGGAGACAACGAGTCCGGCCGCGTTGGCCATCCGCACAGCCGCTTCTGCGATCTGTGACGGCGTCCGGTAGTTGACCGTCAGCTCCTCCAACTGCCAGCGGTCGCCGAACATCGGAGCAAGCGCACCCTGCCATGAATTGGCACCGGCCACCGAGCTCGTCTGCGCGATGTCACCCACAATCGTGAAGGACTTCAGGGGGCAACGGCGGACCAGCAGGCGCCACTGCATGGGCGAGAGCTCCTGCGCCTCGTCCACCACAATGTGGCCAAAGGCCCACGTGCGGTCGCTGGTGGCACGCTCGGCCGCGGTCAGCCGCGCTGCCTGTTCCTGGTTCTGCTCGGCCAGCTCCTCGGCGGACATCAGCGGATCCACGCCGGCAGCTTCCATGTTCACCAAGGTCTGCTTGGCGTTGGCAAGGTCGCGGGCCCTGTCGTGCTCCTGCTGCGCGAGGCCGCGCCCGGCTGCCGGGTCCAGCTCACCGAGCAGTTCGGCAGCTTCGTCCAGCAGGGGCACATCGGACTCTGTCCAGGGGGCGTCGGCGGGACGCTGCAGCAGTGCCCGCTCAGCCGCAGACAGGTGGGGGGTGCAGAATTCAAGCACAGCCGGCTTGCTGAACAGCTCCGAGATCAGCTTTTCGGGCGTCATGGGCATCCAGCAGAGGTTGAGGGCAATCCGCACGTCACGGGCGGTGCGGACATCCTCAGCCAGGTAGGAGCGGTCTGCGTTGTTGCCGATGTTCCCGGCTTCCACCAGCTCGGTCATCTGTTCGGTGAGTTCGCGCAGCAGGATCTTGACGAATGTCACCCGGGCCTCGTTATGCGGCTTGCCGGTGGAACGGGCACGCTCGCGGGCACGGCGGACCTGGCGCGGCGTCAGCACGAGCTTGCGGCCGTCCACTTCCAGGATCCGGTCTTCAGCGGGAATCCGTTGCCGGTTGGCCACGGCGTTGGCCACCACAGTGGCCATGTCCAGCCGGCCCTTGATGGCGGCAACGTCGGCGTCGGGTTCCGGCACGGCGTTGATGCCAGGCATCAGCCGGCCCACGCTCGCCATCACAACGCCGGTCTCCCCCAGGGAGGGCAGCACCCTTTCGATGTACTTCATAAAGGACGACGACGGGCCCACCAGCAGCACGCCCGCGGACTTAAGCCGGTCCCGGTGGGTGTAGAGCAGGTAGGCGGCACGGTGCAGCGCGACGGCGGTCTTGCCAGTGCCCGGCCCGCCCTGCACCACCACGGCGCCGGAGATGGATGACCGGATGATGCGGTCCTGTTCGGACTGGATGGTGCTGACGATGTCCGACATCCGGCCCGTGCGCCGGGAGTTCAGGGCGGCCAGCAGGGCGCCCTCGCCCTGCAGCGATTCGTTGTCCGTTAGCATGTCCGCGTCCAGGACATCATCCTCGATGGCCTTGACCTCCCGGCCCTGCAGGATCAGGTGGCGGCGGCGGCGGACGCCCTGCCGGTCGAAGGCCGTGGCCTGGTAGAAGTGCCCGGCTTCGGGCGCGCGCCAGTCGACCATCAGCCGCTGCAGGTCCTCAGTGGTGAGGCCGATGCGTCCGATGTACTGCGCTTCTCCGGAGTCCAGGTCCAAGCGGCCAAAGACCAGCCGGTCATCCACGGCATCCAGCTGCGCCAGGCGGTCCTCGTACAGAGCCGCGAAAGCGTCGCGCTCGGAAACGTTCTGCATGGTGCCCACAGCCCCTGCCCTGCGGACTTGCGCAAGCTGCTTGCGCTTTTCCTCGCGGAGCTCCTCCAGCCGGGCATACAGGCCGGCAACATAGTCCCGTTCGTGGGCCAAATCGGCGTCGAGCATTAACGTTCCCCTATCGCAAAAGACAGACCGTCCATTCTACAACCATTTTCGTTAACGCTGGCGAAAGGGTGCCGGCCTCGGCTTGGCCGCCTTGTACTTGGAGACAGTAGGGTGCCCCGTGATCCAGAAACGCCAGGCGTATTGCTCGGATCCGCCAACGCCGGAAACCCCTACGCGCGGTCCCGAACTGACCTCCGCAACCGGCTTGTCCGGGAGCGCCAGCCCAAATGGGGGCACCAGTGCGTCACGGCCGCTGTACGCGGTCGTCAGGCCCAGGGCCTTGGCCAGCCGGGCCGGGCCGCTTGCCAGGTCCGCAGGATTTTTCGATGTGGGCCGGCGGTGCTGTGCGAGCTCCAGGCCCTCTACGATCTCCCCGGCACGCAGCAGCAAAGCGGAAGCCACACCGGCCGGACCACACACAATGTTGGCGCAGTGATGCATGCCATAGGTGAAGTAAACGTACAGATGCCCGGCCGGCCCGAACATCGGGGCGTTCCGTGGAGTGGGGCCGCGGTACGTGTGCGAGCCGGGATCAGGGTGCAGGGAGTCCTCCGGTCCCAGGTAGGCCTCCACTTCGGTAAGCCTGACGGACACCCGGCCCTCCCTCGAATCATGGGTCAGGACCGCCCCCAGCAGCATCGGTGCCAGGGTGCGGGCATCGCCCGAGAGGAATTCCCGCAGCGGTTCCCGGGCCTGCGAGGGACTTCTGCTCATGGCCAGACTCTATCCAAAACACGCAGCAATACCTGACGCAACGCCACAAATGGACTCCACGGCGATGTCCGATTTCCGCTAGCCCGCCTCCTCTACTGCTGGCAGGATTGAGGAATGGACTTCTGGCAGCGCTACCGGGCAATAGACGCCCGGGACACCCGGTTCGACGGGCAGTTCTACACTGCCGTCCGGACCACGGGCATCTATTGCCGCCCGTCATGCCCTGCCAGGACTCCCAAGGCTGCGAACGTCACCTTTTACGAGACCTCAGCAGCGGCCCACGACGCTGGTTACCGGGCCTGCAAACGCTGCCTGCCTGAGGCTGTGCCGGGAACGCCTGCCTGGAATGTGCGGCAAGACATCGCGGGGCGTGCCATGCGCCTGATCAATGACGGCGTGGTGAACCGGGACGGCGTGGACGGCCTGGCCGCCCGCCTTGGCTATTCCTCCCGCCAGCTGAACCGAATCCTCAGCCAGGAACTGGGCGCCGGTCCCCTGTCGCTCGCCCGTGCCGGCCGCGCCCAGACGGCACGCACGCTGCTCGTATCCACCTCCATGAAGCTCGCCGACGTGGCCTTCGCGGCAGGCTTCAGCAGTGTCCGCCAGTTCAACGAGACCATGGTGGAAGTCTTCGACCTGACCCCCAGCGCGCTACGCGCCGCCAGGCATCCGAAAGCCCCCGCCGGCTCTACCGCCCTTACCCTCAGCCTCCCCTACCGCGAGCCCTTCGACCCCGGCGTCTTCACTTTCCTGGCGGTCCGTGCCATCCCGGGGATTGAAGCCGGAAACCAAACCTCGTACGCCCGCACGCTGCGGCTTCCACAGGGCGACGCGCGCTTCAGGGTTGAGTACGACGCCGGCGCCCCCGGACGGCCGCTGACCCTCACCATCGGAGCGGTGGACCTTCGGGACCTTCCGGCCCTGTTGAGCCGCGTCCGACGGCTGTTCGACCTCGATGCGGATCCGGTTGCCATCGACGGCGCCCTGGCAGAAGACCCCAGGCTGGCTGCTGCAGTGGCCGGCGCTCCCGGCATTAGGATGCCCGGAGCGCTGGATCCAGCCGAAATGCTGATCAGGGCCATGGTCGGCCAGCAGATCACCGTGGCCGCCGCGCGGACCGCCCTGACCCAGCTCGCCGCCGTCGGAAGCTCAAGCCGAAGCCCGGCCGAAGGCCTGGACCGGATGTTTCCCACCCCCGCCGAAATCGCACTCGACGGCTGCGCACTCCTGCGGGGCCCCCGGAAACGCATTGAGGCCCTCCGCGCCGCAGCTTCCGCCTTGGCGGATGGCACCCTCGACTTTGGCTATGGCGACGACGTTGCAAGCCTGGGCGCGAAGCTGCTGCCCGTTGTCGGTGTGGGACCCTGGACCGTTGGCTACCTGGCCATGCGCGTCCTCGGCGCCCCGGACGTCTTCCTTGGCAATGACGCGGCGGTGCGGAACGGGATAAAAGCCTTGGACCCGCCTCGGGATTACCTTGGGGGTGGCTCCGGAGGGGCCGGGACTCGCAGTCCGGATTTCCGCGAAGTCAGCCCATGGCGCTCCTACGCCACCATGCACCTGTGGCGTGCAGCAGCCCGTTCCGCCGCCGGCGCACGTCATGCCACAAGGACGGACGCTCCCGCAGCAGGCAGCAGAACACCAGAGAAAGCGATTCGATGAAGGCCCAGTTGCTTCAGATGTCCACTCCGGACGGCCCGTTTACCATCCTTGCCCAGGACGGGGTGGTCCTCTCCAGCGGCTGGACCGAAAAGCCCGGCGACCTGACCGGGCAGATCCATCCGACCCTGCGGCCCGCCACCCTGGAACTGGTTAGCGACCTTGGGGAGATTTCCGCCGCCGTCGAAGCCTTCTACCAAGGCGATCCGGCCCCTGCAATGCACGTCCCTGTGCGGCAGAAGTCCGGGCCGTTCCGGGCCAATGCCTGGGACGTGCTGCGCCTGGTCCGGCCGGGGTCCCCGGTGACGTACACCGAGTACGCCGGGCTCGCCGGTAATCCCAAGGCTGTCAGGGCGGCTGCCAGCGCCTGCGCCTTCAACGCAGCGGCCCTGTTTGTTCCCTGCCACCGGGTCATCAGGACCGACGGTTCTTTGGGCGGATTCCGCTGGGGGCTTGATATCAAGGAAAGCCTGCTGGCCCGCGAAGCCGCCTGATCCTGGTTGGAAGACCGTTAGTCCTGCTTCGGCGTTGGGGTTCCGGAAGGCCATGGCAGCAGGGTTGGCAGGTCCACGCCGTCGGCCGCCGCGGATGCCCTCAGGCTGCCCAGCGTGGGTTCGCGCCCTGCCAGCCACGCCGCAATATCCGTGATCATCCCGCTGATCACGGTGGACCGCTTGCCGCTGCCGATGCTCAACGGCGGAAGGCCCAGTGGCTGCAGCACGAGTTTGTCGTCGGGCTGGACGCGGGCTGCGAGGAAGTCGAAAAGGTGCTCGCAGAACTGCCGGCTCCAGGTTTCCGGTCCCCTGCCCGTCAGCAGGTCCGACATGTGGATGACGAGTTCCCGCCAGAGCGCCAGGCCGCCGTCCAGGACAACTCCCCCACGATAGGAAATGGGTGCGTACCAGCCCGTGCGGTGGGCGGACGAATCCTTGATGCCGGGCAGCGCATCAAACGTTGTGATGACACGTTGGAGGGCCGCGGTCAGGTCTGCAAGGTGGGTGGCAGCATCGTGGCCGGCAGCCATGTCGATGGCCTTGTTCCTGCCGTTCATGCCGCCGTCGTACAGCTCGATGGTTTCGCCGCGCGCTGCATACTCGAGCTGCCTCGCCATGGCGTTGGAGATGCCGGTCAGGTGGGCCAGCACGTTGCCCCGCGTCCAGCCGGGCAGGGCGGACGCGGCCTTCACGTCCTCGTCACTGAGCTTGGCGACATCGGAGGCAAGGTCATCAGCGGCCTTGTGGAGCCCGGCGAGCAGGACTTCGGGTGCGGGAGCTGTCATGGCGCCCATACTAGCGCCGGGGAAGGCCATCGGGCCCGAGGCGGTGCCGGACGTGCTCGCCGTCGTTGCTGGCCTGCCAGAATTCATACTCAGCGGGCTGGACTGCGTAGAGCTGCCAGTTCGGGTTGCTGCTGCCGTCCGCCCGCGGCCGCTCCGCCCAATCCCGCGCCGATGCCTCGGCGGACAGCTCTATCACGGGTCCTGCAACCCTGACCTGCCGGCCAAGCGACGGCCAATAGAAGTTGAGGGCGGCGTGGGGGTTGGCGTTGAGCTCCCTTCCCTTGCGTGAAGTGCGGGACGTGGCGAAGTGCCAGCCGTTGCCGTCGATGTTCTTCAGGATCAGCATCCTCGACGACGGCCGGCCGCCTCCGTCCACGGTGGCAAGGCTGCAGGCGTGCGGCTGGCGTTCCCCCGCGGCCAGGGCCTCGTCCAGCCACTGCCGAAAGAGTTCCCCGGGGTCTGCCGGGGCGCTGGCCGGGTCGAAACCGGGCAGGACGGCCGGGAAGTCGGGCAGCGCGCGGAGTTGCTTGCGGAAGGAGTCGCTCATGGCGCCATGGTAGCGGGGAGGCTTCAGCGTCAACACCCTATAAACACCCGACGCTCTCTCAGTTGACGGGTAAATACCGGCAACGCTCTCTCACTTTCCTGAAGAAAGTGAGAGAGCGTTGGCGAAAAGGCCGCATCAAGGGAGAGAGCGTCCTACCCGGCGTACTCCCGCACGCCGGCCAGCTCGGCTTCCAGGGCCACCAGCTGGCGTTCGACGGCGGCCGGCGCCGTGCCGCCCTGGGAGTTGCGGCTGTTGAGGGAGCCCTCCGTGGACAGGACTGTGCGGACCTTCGGCGTGAGGTGGCCGGAGATGGCGGCGTATTCCTCATCCGTCAGGTCCCACAGCTCTACGCCGCGGGATTCCGCCTGCTTGACGGCCGCACCGGAGAGTTCGTGCGCCTCACGGAACGGAACGCCCTGCCGGACCAGCCATTCGGCAATGTCCGTGGCCAGCGCGAAGCCCTGCGGCGCCAGCGATTCCATCCGTTCAGTGTTGAACTTCAGGGTGGCGATCATGCCGGAGACGGCCGGAAGCAGCAGTTCCAGGGTGTCGGCGGCATCAAAAACCGGCTCCTTGTCCTCCTGGAGGTCGCGGTTGTACGCCAGCGGCAGGCCCTTGAGCGTCGCCAGCAGCCCGGTCAGGTTGCCGATCAGGCGCCCTGCCTTGCCGCGGGCCAATTCCGCCACGTCCGGGTTCTTCTTCTGCGGCATGATCGAGGACCCCGTGGAGTACGAGTCATGCAGCGTGACGAAGGAGAACTCCTTGGTGGCCCAGAAAATGACTTCCTCTGAGATCCGGGACAGGTCCACGCCGATCATCGCGCAGACCCAGGCGAACTCGGCGAAGACGTCGCGGGACGCGGTGCCGTCGATCGAGTTGTGCGTCGCGGAAAAGAAGCCCAGGTCAGCCGCCACGGCCTCCGGGTCGAGGCCCAGCGAGGAGCCCGCGAGGGCACCCGAACCGTACGGCGACACCCCTGCACGCTTGTCCCAGTCCTGGAGCCGCTGCACGTCGCGCAGCAGCGCCCAGGCGTGGGCCAGGAGGTGGTGGCTGAGCAGGACCGGC
>NZ_JBNHGJ010000060.1:0-9251 GCF_059091165.1 Arthrobacter sp. Hb9-2
CGCGGCGGCCGCTGCTCCTGGTGGGTGCGGGCAGGCTGCTGGGCCGCCCGAGGATCTCCTCTTCTATCCGCCGCGCCTCGGCATCGACGTCGGCGGCGCCGCCGGCACCACCGGCACCGTGGCTGCCGGTGCCGGCACCACTGGCACCGTGGCTGCCGGTGCCGGGAACGGGAGGTTCGCCGGGCGCAGCCGGGCCGGTGGGAGCCGCCGCCCTGCCGGTGAGCTTCTCGTAGGCCGAGGGATTGTCTACGGCGGTCCCGTACTTGCCCAGCAAAGACGACCCGGCCACCGTACTTCTCACCAGGGCTTCATCACTGGGGCCCATCACGGATTCAGGGGCGCGCAGCCGGGTATGGGCCACGGGAGTGGGCGCACCCTTCTCGTTCATGACCGTGATCACGGCTTCGCCGATGCCCGCGGACGTCAGGGTCTCTTCGAGGTCGTAGTCGCTCATCGGGAAGGTGGAGACCGTCGCCTTGAGCGCCTTGGCGTCCTCCGGAGTGAACGCGCGGAGCGCATGCTGCACCCGGTTGGCCAGCTGGCCGAGGACTTCAGCCGGCACGTCCTTTGGCGTCTGCGTGACGAAGAAGATGCCAACACCCTTGGAACGGATGAGCCGGACGGTGGTGGTGATGGCCTCCAGGAACGCCTTGGACGCATCGTTGAAGAGGAGGTGTGCCTCGTCGAGGAAGAACACGAGTTTCGGTTTGTCCAGGTCGCCGGCTTCGGGCAGGTCCTCAAAAAGGTCGGCCAGCAGCCACATCAGGAAGGTCGAGAACAGCATGGGCTTGGTCTGCAGGGTGGGCAGTTCCAGGCAGGTGACCACACCGCGGCCGTCCGGGGCGGTGCGCAGCAGTTCGGCGGTATCAAATTCCGGTTCGCCGAAGAACTTCTCCAATCCCTGGGCCTCCAGGTTCACCAGTTCCCGAAGGATCACGCCCGCGGTGGCATTGGACAACCCGCCCAACTCCTCCAGCTGGTCCTTGCCCTCCGGCGACGTCAGGAACTGAATGACCGCCCTAAGGTCCTTCAGGTCGATCAGCTCCAGGCCGTTCTTGTCCGCAAAATAAAACACGAGCTGCAGGCTGGATTCCTGCGTATCGTTCAGCTCCATGATGCGCGAGAGCAGGATGGGGCCGAAGGACGTCACGGTGGCCCTCACAGGGACACCGTTGCCGTCACCGCCCAGCGCGAGGAACTCTACGGGGAAAGTCTTGCCCTGCCAGGCCTGGCCGATGCTCTCGGTGCGCGCAGCAAGTTTCTCGCTGCCCGTGGCGGCCGTGGCGAGGCCCGAGAGGTCGCCTTTGATGTCCGCCAGGAAGACGGGGACACCCGCAGTGGAGAGCTGTTCGGCCATCATGTGCAGCGTGACGGTTTTGCCGGTGCCGGTGGCGCCTGCCACCAGGCCATGCCGGTTCATCATGGCCAGCGGCAGGCGGACCTGCGCCTCCTTGTGGAGTTCGCCGTCAACGATGGCGGCGCCGAGTTCGATGGCGGCCCCTTCCAGCGTGTACCCCTTCTGGATGGTGGCAAGCTTCTCTGCTGTGGTTTTGTTGGCCATGCCGTTAGCTTAGCGGCGGGTGCCCAGCTCCTTCGTGAACGCAAGGAACTTCAACGTCTCCGGGTCCGCGTCCAGGTCAAACTGCGGCTGGTAGCCGGTGCTGAGATAAAGGTGCTTGGCTTCGGGCTGGCGGGGACCGGTGGTGAGATAAATCCGCGTATAGCCGCGGCTGGCAGCGAGGGTTTCCAGCTCGGCCATTACCACCTTGGCCAAACCGCGACGACGGTGGCCGGAGTGGGTCCAGATCCGCTTCAGTTCCGCCGTTGTGGCATCGTAGCGGCGGAAGGCTCCGCCGGCGATGGATTCGCCGTTTTCCTGGATCACCAGGAGCGCTCCGCCGGGTGCCTCAAATTCCTCCGCGGGGTAGCGGTTCAGCTCGTCGGCTGCCGCCGTCCGCCCGAAGAGATCGCCGTACCGGGTGTCGTATTCGACGGCGAGCTCGTCCAACAGCGGCCGTACCCGGGGATCGTGCATGGGGAGGTTGAGGACCGTCAGCGCGGCCGGGTCAAGCGGCCGGCGCGCAACGACGAGGGGCTGGTGCGCACCGTCTAGGGGTAGGCGGGCGAGGTCCGGTTCTGCTGTCACGGTTCAGTTCTTTCCGACGGCGGCTTGTTCTGGAGACATTGTGGTGGAAGTGCGGGAGGCGATGCCACGGGCAGCGGCCAGGATGGTCCGGGCCAGAGCATCATTTTCACGGAAGGGTGCGGCGTTGGTGCCGGGACGGGCAAAGGCTCCGGCGCCCCAGCCGGACGTGCCGGGGCCGATGCCAAAGATCCGCGGCTGCGGCTTCCCCTCGGCGCTTACCAGCTCGTGCCGGGCCGAGATCAGCAGTTTGCCCGTGGAGTGGATCCCGTCCGCGGTGAGCAGTTGCTGTTCCGCCCCGAGGCCGGTCCGGTGGAGGGACTGCAGCAGCGGGTTAAGCGACCGCGCCACGGTGGGGGAGGGCAGGCGGGCTTCGATCAGGGCTTTTGCCGCCACAGACGTCCCTGACTGCGCTGAACTGCCGTGGAACAAACCGGTGGATTCGTCCGCGCCCACCTCAAGGCCGGGCCCGAGGAAGTGCAGCAGGCCGGCACGGTGCAGTGCCAGCATCTGGCGGAGCCGGTGCGGCGGCGGCCCGGAGTCCACGAAACTGAAGAACCCGTGCCACCAGCCGTGGACCGCCTGCTGGGACCGGGCGTTGAGGCGCTCCGGCGGGACGACGCGTCCTACTTCCATGTAGACGTGGAGCAGGGCCAGGAAAAGGGCGAGGGTTTCGGGGTGGTCGGGGCTGTCCCGGAGCACAAGATCCTGCTGGATGTACTCAACCACCGCATCCTGCACCTCCTCGTTGCCAGCAAAGCGACGGCCGGCGAAGGGGCGGTCCAGCCGTTCCAGATCCAAGTGCAGGGCGGGGTCCGGTACGGCAGCTGCCACGAGCTCCTCCCGGGCAGGGCTGTACCAGTCCAGGGCGGAGTAGCGGGCAGCGAACTCGTCCCAGCCCATGGCCGCCCGGGCGGGGCTGCCGGTCAGCAGCTCCCGGTAGTAGTAATAGCCGGCTTCCTTCGCGATCAACGGCCACAGGTCCCTGCGGAAATCCAGTTCATCGTGTTGGTTTAGCAGGGCATCCACGGTTGCGGCGGTCAGGAAACGCAGCGGGCCGGGCGCCTCGCCCAGGAGCGTTGCTGAGATCTTGGAGTGGTACGGCACGCCCCGGCGCGACCCGGCCCACAGCCTGGGTTCCCGCCCGGACGGAAGGTACCGCAGGCCGCCGTCGGGATTCTCCACAAAGCGGCCGCCGCGTCCCTCCATCAGGAGGACCAGGAGGTCAACGAAGGCCAGGCCCATGCCGGAAACGATTACGTCCTGTCCTGGAGCGAGGGGCGAATAGTCGACGCCGGTGGTGTAGCTGGGTGCCGCATGGAACCCGCCGTGCCGTTCGGCAAAATCGGCCCAGGCGGCAGAAGCGGCATCAGGACGGGAATCAGTGTGGCCCAGGGCGGTAACCACGACGTCGGCCCGCAAAGTCCTCCCGTTTGCCAGGGTAACGAGGTACTTGCCCTCGTTGCTGGCGGCATTGGCAGGGGAGACCGCGTCACCGGCCTGGCTGACAGCCACGGCGGTGGTCCGGTGAACCGTCACCTGACGGCCGAAGGACCTGGCTGCCCGACGGAAGAACCACTCCAGGTACTGGCTCTGCAGCTGCCGGGTGGGAAACGTGGCGCCTGTCAGTGAGCGGAGCTGCTCCCACAAAGGCCGGGGAAAGTCCGGCACGTCGGTGATGGAGCCGTCCACCACGCCTGCAGCCCATTCGGCCAGGCTCGGGCCCTTGCCGGCAGGACCCTCGCAGGCAACCGAGGCGTCGGTGAACATGGTGATGTCCGCCGCGGTGGAGTTGAGCAGGAGGCCGGGGTCCTGGTCGTAGCGCCAGATGCGGCCGGAACCCGGGACGTGCGGCTCGACCACGTGGATCTCCAGCGGCCCGCTGAAGAGTTCCGGGCGGTTCGCGGCGATCCGCTCAAGGACGCCGGCCGTGCGGGGCCCGCCGCCCAGGAAGACGACGGCCGGGATGTTCGCTGGCATGGATGCTCCTGGTAGCGGCGGTTGGGGGCGGCTGGAGTGCCCATGCTAGGCAGCGTTTCCGACGGCGGTCGAGCGCCTGGTCACGGCCGTTAACTCCGCGTCACAACACGTCAAGAGACGCAAAAAACCGACTCATGACGCTGTGCGAACTCCGGTGAAGTTATGCAACCTGCTGCCTTGCTGCCCCCTTCGGGCCGGTCCTAGATTTGCAGCCAGCACCCGGGGCAACCAGCTCCGGCCCAACCAGAGAAACGAGGTGGCGCGTGAGTTCAGCAGCAACGACGGTGGCGCAGTCAACAAAGTCAGCCCAGTCAGCTGAAGGCCCGGCGCCGGCCGCAGCTCCTGGAACGGCTGCTCATGGTGCAGGCGGGCTCCCACCCGAAGACGGGACCGCCCGGGTAGCCACTGACTACTCCGCCTACCGTGTGGTAGCCGCCAAACACCCTTGGCGGTGGGTGGGAACCGCCGTCGTGGCCCTCGGAGTCCTCGCGGTGGCGTGGTCCCTGGCCACCAACCCCCGCTGGGAGTGGGGCGTGGTGGCGCAGTGGTTCACCGCCCAGTCCGTCATTAACGGATTGCTGGAGACACTGAAGCTGACCGCGATCTCGGGAGTCCTCGGCTTTGTGCTGGGCTTCGTCCTGGCACTGATGCGGCTGTCCCCCTCGCCGCTGCTGGTCTCGGTGTCCTGGACGTTCTCCTGGATCTTCCGGTCCACGCCGCTGCTGGTCCAGATGTTGCTCTGGTACAACCTGGGCTACCTGTACGAAAAGATCAGCTTGGGCATCCCCTTTACCGACGTCCGGTTCTTCGAGGTGCAGACCACCACTCTGATCAGCCAGTTCGCGGCAGCTGTGCTGGGCCTGACCCTGAACCAGGCCGCGTACTCGGCCGAGATCATCCGCGGCGGCATCCTCTCGGTGGACCAGGGACAGCTTGAAGCCGCTGCTGCCCTGGGCATCCCGGCCTGGCGGAGGTCCACCCGCATCGTCCTGCCACAGGCCATGCGGGCCATCCTACCGAACGCCTTCAACGAGATCATCGGACTGGTGAAGGGCACCTCCATTGTGTACGTCCTGGCTTACTCCGAACTGTTCTACACAGTCCAGGTCATTTACAACCGCACCCAGCAGGTCCTTCCGCTGCTCCTCGTGGCAACTCTTTGGTACGTGGTGATCACCTCGGTCCTCAGCATCTTCCAGTACTACATCGAACGGCACTACTCCAAGGGTGCGGTGCGGAACCTGCCGCTGACGCCCCTGCAGAAGGCCCGCAAATTCTTCGCCACCCACGCAGTGGCCACCAACCGGGCAAGGAGCCTCTAATGACCGCCGCTGCACCTGCCGCCGCTACCCGCGGCCTCGTGGAAATCACCAAAGTCCGTAAGTCCTTCGGTGCCATCGAGGTCCTCAAAGGTGTCAGCCTCACGGTGGAGCCAGGCGGCGTGGCCGTCATCGTTGGCCCCTCCGGTTCGGGCAAGTCCACCCTGCTCCGCACCATCAACCACCTGGAAAAGGTGGACGGCGGCTTCATCTCGATTGACGGCAAGCTGGTGGGCTACGAAGTCCGCGGCGAGCGGCTGCTCGAGCTGCGGGAGAAGGAAATCCTAAAGCAGCGCACCGGGATCGGTATGGTGTTCCAGAACTTCAACCTGTTCCCGCACCTCACTGCTCTCGAAAACGTGGCCGAAGCTCCCGTCGTGGCACTGGGCCGCTCCAAGGAGGACGCGCGGCGCCGCGGCCTGGAGCTGCTGGACCGGGTGGGCCTGAAGGACCGTGCCGGCGCCTACCCCCGCCAACTCTCCGGTGGCCAGCAGCAGCGGGTGGCCATTGCCCGCGCCCTGGCCCTCGACCCCAAGATCCTGCTGTTCGACGAGCCCACCTCGGCCCTGGACCCGGAACTGGTCAACGAAGTGCTCGACGTCATCCGCGAACTTGCCACATCCGGCACCACCCTGATCATCGTCACGCACGAGATGGGCTTCGCCCGCGACGTGGCGGACACCGTGGTGTTTATGGACGAGGGGCAGATCGTGGAACAGGGCAGCCCGGAACACTTTTTCACCAACCCGCAGGAACCGCGCACCCGAAGCTTTCTCTCCAAGGTGCTCGAACCGGCTTTCAACATCTAAAGGACTTCCCCATGGCATTCTCTTCACCTGCCGGCATCCGCGCCCCCCGCTTCCGCAACAGGCGCACTCCCGCGGCGCTGCCCGCCGTCGTACTCCTGGGAACTGTTGCCCTGGCTGGCTGCGCCGATCCCGGTGCAACAGCCGCCGGTTCCGCCAGCGATGGAGCCCAGACGACGGCGGCACGCAACGGCGTCGTCTACAACACAGCCCCGGACCAGCAGCGAATCCGGGCGGAAAAGGACACGGCGCTCGCCGCTAAGGTTCCCGATTTGATCGGCAAGGACGGCAAGCTGACCATCGCCACCACCGCGGGATCCATTCCGCTGTCCTTCCACGCCACGGATGACAAGACGCCGATCGGGTCCGAGCTGGACATCGCGCAGCTGGTGGCCGACAAGCTGGGCCTGGAGCTGGATGTCCACGTGACGTCCTGGGAGAATTGGCCGCTGAAAACCCAGTCCGGTGACTTCGAGGCCGTTTTTTCGAACGTGGGCGTCAACAAGGACAGGGTGAAGCTCTTCGACTTCGCCAGCTACCGGGCGGCTTTTATGGGCTTTGAGGCCAAAAAGTCCGCCACCCATGACATCAAGGGCGCCGACGACATCTCCGGGCTGAAAGTGTCCGTGGGCTCCGGGACCAACCAGGAAAAGATCCTGCTGGCGTGGAATAAAGAGCTTGAAGGGAAGGGCAAGGCACCCGCCACCCTGCAGTACTACTCCTCGGATGCAGACACCATCCTGGCGCTGTCCTCGGGACGCACCGACCTCAACATCGCGCCCTATCCGTCCACGGTGTACCGGGAAAACACCCGAGACGACCTGAAGGTGGTGGGCAAGGTCAACGCCGGGTGGCCGTCCGAAACCCTTGTGGCTGCCACCACCTTGCGGGGCAATGGCCTGGCGCCGGTGATCACCGAGGCCTTGAACTCCGCCATTAAAGACGGCTCGTACGCCAAGGTGCTGGAGCGCTGGGGCCTGTCCGAGGAGGCACTGCCGGAGTCCAGGACCATCACCGAAGAAAGCTTTGCGGCCGCCCAGGGCGCTCCCACCCAGACGGCGAAAACCCCGTGAAGTTCCAGGTCCTGGACATCATCCCACACCTGAAAAACCCGCTGACCGGCGGGATCGTCTCCACTGCGGACCGGCTCAACCAGGTGGTGGAGACCGCAACAGCAACTGGACATCCTGGAGCGTTTCGCCCTGGAAGTCATTCCTGCAGTCCGCGCTGCCGCGCCCACCACCCTGTGGGAGCCCGAAGACCCTTACGGCAGCCGCCCCGAATCCGCCCAGACCAAGACCAGCAGGAGCAGCTATGTCTACGCACACTGAAACCGCATTCGAATCCTTTGAAGCCGACTGGCAGGAATGGCACTCGGCCCATGAACGTCACCGGGCACACCCCCACGGCTTCCTGGCCGTCACCCACCTGCATTGGCTGGGCCCCGAGCCCGCCGCCCTGGACGGAGTGCCCGGAACCTGGAGCGCCGCCAACGACGTCGTCACCGTGATCCTGGAGCCCGGCGAGATACTGGAACTGGAGCAGCAGGCCCTCCCGCCAGGGGAAACGGTCATCGGTCCCATCGCTGAACGCGGCGGCCTGAACCTCAGCTCCGGACAAACCGTCATTGAGCTTGCCAAGCGGGGCGGCGAGTACATCGTGAGGCCGCGGAATCCGGAAAACGGGCTGCTGCGCGACTACCAGGGCACACCGGCCTACTCACCGGATGCGGCGTACGCAGTCCGGGGAACCTATGTGCCGTTCGAGGTTCCCCGCCCCACCACGGTGGGTGCCGCCGTCGAGGGCATCCAGCATGTGTACGAGGCGCCGGGCGAGATCCGCTTCAAGCTTGCCGGCCAGGAACTGGCACTGACAGCATTCAACGGGCACGCGCCGGGATCCCTGCTGGTGCTGTTCACGGATCAGACCTCCGGCCAAACCACCTACGCAGCCAACCGCTCGCTGTCGGTGGTCCCGGCAGCGGACGGCTCAGTGGAGCTCGACTTCAACCGGGCCGTGAACCTGCCGTGCGCCTATACCGACCTCGCCACCTGCCCGCTGCCGCCCGCGGAAAACAGGTTGCCGGTGCCCATCGAAGCCGGCGAAAAGATCCCCTACGAACGTCAGGACCAGCAGTGAGCACCCCGGAAAAGAACACCTCAGAAGCGGGACGGGCCGGTTTCCTGGCGATCGAGCTCGACGGCGCCGGATGGGACGGCGGGGACTTCGCAACACCCGCCGAAGCCGTCCTGGCCGCTGAATCCGCAGGGTTCCACGCGGCCACGTTCATTGACGCACCGGCTCCGGGCCGGACCAACGCCCTGCAGCGCGCCGCCTACGCCGGACCAATAACCCGGACCATCGCACTCGTTCCCGAAGTGGACACCGTCTACACCGAGCCGTTCCACGTCTCCACCCAGCTCGCGAGCCTGGACTACGTTTCCGGCGGCCGTGCCGGATGGATCGCAACCGCAGCGGAATCACCTGGGGCGGCGGCCGCCGCCGGGCGCAACAACGTCGCCGGCACCGCGCTGGCCCAGGAAGCCGCCGCTTCGATTGAGGTTTCCCGCCGGCTGTGGGACTCCTGGGAGGACGACGCCGTGATCCGTGACGTCGCAACGGGCCGCTATATCGATGTGGACAAGCTGCACTACGTCGATTTTGAAACCCCCGCCGAATTCGCTGGCAGCGGCTATTCACTCAAGGGACCGTCCATCATTCCCAGGCCGCTGCAGGGGCAGCTGCCGGTGCTTGCCGCTTCAGCATTGGTGGGCGAGGGGCAGGTTCCGGCGAACGACGTGGATGCCGTGCTCGTCACCGCACCGACGCCCGAATTGCTCGCCGCCGAAATCAGGGATGTCCGGAGCCGCCTGGGTGCGTCCGTGTCGGTCATCGCCGAGCTCGACGTCGTGCTTGACGCCCGCGGGCAGGCTGCGGCTGAGCGGGCGGCCGGTTCCGAAACCGGCCACGCACGCTACATCGGCACTGCTGCCGGCCTGGCGG
>NZ_JBNHGJ010000061.1:0-9078 GCF_059091165.1 Arthrobacter sp. Hb9-2
CCAGCTAGTTTGCAGCGCAATACTTCTAATCCCCGCCACAGTCATTACCGTCAAAAGGCTGATCCACCACAACGCCCGCCAAGCATAAAAGGCCTCTATCCGCCCCATAGCGCTAATGTCAGCGGGGAGGTCGTTTGCCGCGCGTCCGGTGTAGGATCCCTCAACGCGCAATCCTAAGGAAGTGAGCGATACTGGGCATACTCTTATCGACGATCTCGAAAGCCCGGTCCGTCATTTGCCCAGCCGGAGGATATCTACGTGCTAACTGGCCGCGCCCGCGAAAACGGCTGATCCGGTGGTTCGTCGACGACGGGTGTTCAAGGAAGGCGCCTGGCGCTTATTGGATCCAGTGGATCAGGGCATGGTTCTCGGCCTGCTGGTCGGCTCGTTACTCGCCTTGCTGATGCGGCAGCTGCCCTGGATCGCAGTTGGAGTAGCTTTCGGCATCGCGTTCGGTCACTTGATCGGCCGCCGAAATCGACACAACGCTGAACACGCGCTGAACAGTGACCCCTTGCCCAACATGGACCCTTACAAGGAAGAGACCCCCGAGCAGCGGGTAGAACGACTGCGAGGGGGCGTCGACAGAGAACTCAGTGCAGCACTGAAAGCCCACGCGAAGCATGGCGTCAGTACAGAGAGGACCCGGCGCGCAAAGCCGGGGAACAGGTGCCAACCGGGGATGAGCGATTCCTGGAGGAATTCGGCACAGAGCGAGGCCAGAAATTCATAGCAGCCAGCCGCGCACTCAACAAAGAAGCGCAAAGCGTGCCCGACCCGGGCGGACCTCTCCTCGGCGAATACAATGACGCGCTGAAGGCCTGGGCAGACACCCATCCAGAAGTCGACCGTGCCGAGCTTAATCTGATCATCAGCAGATTGCTCTGGGAACACCGATAAGCTGCACGCGGTTCAGCAGTGACCTCGTAACGTGCACATCTTGGGAATAGCAGGCCTCCCCGTCAGAGGCAGGTTTCGGGGGTTAGGCTAGGCTTCACAATTTTGGGGGAGATGAATGAAACATGTTTGGAAGGTCTACTGGGCAGTGGCCATCCTGTTGGCCTTGTCCTCCTGTGCCCGACCAAGCATCGAGGAGCTGGGACAAAGCGCAATCCGGGAACGCGCTGCAGAAGGCATGAATTGGTTCACCAAGTTCACCGCGGCCATAGATACATCCAATAGGGATCAAGTGCGCTCAAGGCTTCAGGGAGCTGATGTTCCACACTCGTTCGGTTGGGACGCCGGCGGCAACTTTTTTGCGGACCGGTACTACCGCGAACACCTCACGACCAGTGGGGGTTGGTGGGCGGAGCAGCGAACTGTCAGTGCCTGCGTCCGATACACGGCGAAACCTAGCGGTCCGGTCATGGCTTCGATGACTTGTCCGGACGAGCACCCATTCAGGGAGCGGGTCGACGAACAGGTCATCATTCCATGAGCCGAGGTTATAAGGCAGCGCAACTAGCCCCCTAGATGCGGATGCCCTGTGAACGATCCTTCATCGAGACTGGCTATCGGTTGAGCCAGTGCGCGTGCCCAATAGCTGCTGAAAGGTTGTTGTCGTTGTACTCGGGAAACTTGGCCCGCAGTTCTTCCAGGTGGGGGCCATCCCAGGAGCGCCACACTAGGTTCGAGGCGTATTCGGTAACGTCGTCCGCTTTGTGCTTGGCCGTTTCGATCTCCTGTGATGAGTAAGTGCTGCCGAGTTCATGTTGTATGTCGATATAGCCCAAGCCATCCTCGACGTAGTGGCTGCCGTATCTCGTATTGAGGAGGTATAGGACGAATACTGCGTTCAGTACATCTAGTTTCTTGGCTTCCTCAATTTCCAGTTGCCGGCGCCGGAGACCGTCTTGCCTGTTTTCCTCTGTCATTTCCATCGCCCGGGTGAGTTCCCGTTCGTAGGCTTCGAGTGGGAACCCTGGTGCGACGGATTGCATTCGTTCGATGGTTTGTTCTCGAGTCAATCCGCGGTATAGATGGCGGCGGGCATGCCAGCCCGAGCTGGCCCTGATTCGGGCAACTGAGTCAGGTTCACTGGCATCGTATTGGTGTTTGTCGTGATCCGAGCGTCCGTTTTCGTTCCCCATCATCCAACTTTAGATCGCATCAACAAATCCCCTGAGTCGAGGGCACTTCACTCGAACTGTAGGCGCGCCTTGCTTCAAGGGTGGGCAATGTCTCGGAGAGTCAGTGTTCGTCCGCCTACATCTACGCGGATGAATCCCTCGTCTTGAGACAAGCCGTAGCTCCAACCAAAGACAATCAGCGCCTCTGCCGCAAGCAAGAGGAATCTTGCTCTTGTCTCCTCATCAGAGAACTCGTAGGGCTCAATCTGTCCCAGGAGTTTTGCGGTAGGGCTCGCCCCGAAAGACTCAAACCGTCGGAGAATGAACTCTTGCCCAGTTTCCGGATCGGTCAACATGTCACCGGTAACTTCAAAGGGAATTACTGCCCCCTCGACAGTCATTTTGAAGGCGGCTCCGGGGCGATGTGCCAAACCGGCTACCCTTTGCAACGTAACCAGACGATCTGGGTCAGCAACGTACTTGAGCCCCAAGAGTGGATCTTTGTACTCGCGCTTGTAGATGTCGAACATACTCGTTCCTTGTCTGTAAGGGTCGCTCCGATTACACACGGGCTGTTTACAGGGGTAGTCCTCAGCTTCGCTGCTATCTGGGCAGAGCCTACTTCCGGGTCAGCGTTTCTGGATTCAGTTTGCGGCCCACAACAGAGCCTGGGGGTGAAGTTTCACTAGTAATCCATCGAATACGTTCGAACGCAGGCGCCCGTTGGTCGGTGGCTCTACGGAAGCTTCGAGGTTCGATGGGGATCCCCTTACGGGCAGCCGACCCCTCCTCCAAATCCAAGTTCAACTGGATATGGCTCGGAAACCTCTGTGCTTCGAATCCTAAGGGATATGAGACGCCAGGAACTTGCAGTTTGGGGTCAGCCTTGCCGCCGCTTGGACTATTGCCAGGTTCCGGCAGGCCGGCAAGGCAGTTTGCAGCGCCAGTTGTTGACGGCCAGGTCAGGAGTCGTGGCATCCTGCCTCGTCAGCCAGCAAGAGAACCTGCCGCTTCCAAGATGGACCTGGCAAAGACCCATTGCCCCAGCACGCAGCCTAAAATCATGGTTGGAGCAAGAATGTAGTATGCCGTGCGCGACTTTTTTCCCATGTGGTGTGAGTCAGGCTTGGCTCCTGAACGCCATAGCAGAAATAGCAGGATAAGGGCAGGAAGCATCGCAACAGGGATGGGAATGCCGGTTCCGCCCCGATTAAACTTTCCCTCGTAAGGCATACGCGTATCAAGCGGAACGCTTATGAAGACGAAAACCGCAATTCCAACACAAAGCAAGAATGCAAAAACACATAACTGCGTCTTGAGTCTTACCGCGCGCTTACCCAGACGCAGGTCTTCCTCAGTCAGGTATCCGGGATCTTCTTCCTTTGGATCAGCGCTCAAATTCTCATTTACCATGATGGGTACTCCCTAGCCGTATCGTGGAGTTATTGCGGTGGGTCTTCGCGAACGACGATGCCTTCGTCTCCGGGGAGTACTTTGCCTTGATTCCGCTCTGCTTCGTCCTCGTCGTTTAAGGCAACCGCGTCGCCTGGTGAGCAGGGGGCAGTAGCGCCAATGCTGTACGACTTGTCAGATGCATCAGTATCGAAGCTGGCCCGAAGTACGGGCCCGCCCTCGGCGAAGACGGTCGGGTGCGTTGTCGGGTTGACTGTACGTACGGTCATGCCGAGGGACTCCCAATACTCCGCTACGCATTTCGCGTCCTCAATATGCTCTGTTCCTTGGGGTGCCCAGCGGTCATAGCCATAACTGGCACCCTCCTCGCCCTCTTCCGGGGAGCACTCCTGCGCCCACGCTACGCCGTTGCGCGGCCACCAGCCGGTGACGTCGAGCTGTCTGGTGGTGTTGATGACTAGTTCGACCACACGGTCCCGTCCCTCCTGGGCTGTCATTGTCCTTTCCGGCGTCGTCTTCTCTGTCGTTGTGTTCCCTGGCTCCTTCTCAGCGCATGCGGTTATTGTCATTCCCATCATGAGCACGGCCGACGCGGCCGTGAGGATCCTTATATGCGTCCTAAGCGCGCGCATGGGAAGTTCCTTCCAGTAAGGCCTTCTGCAGATCCGTCGGCCCCAAGGTTCCAGCCAGCGAGTGGAACCATCAGCCTACTAACCGATAGTTGTTCACTGATGGAATCCCTTGCCTGATGTCTTTGGTCCAAGTCACCCCCGGAGAGACGTGTGACTCATGGTTGTGCTGCCGCGTTTAGGACTACATTCGGTACAGGCAGGTTACGCGGGGTCCCGGTTTCGGATCCTTTACCGGGCTTGACCGCTGATAGGAACGTCTTCAACTGATAGGCCTTTGTTGCAGTGGTAGCCTACAAACGGCGCAGCCCGCCCAATCGTGGATCGCATTGCAACCTGTCCTAAATTAGGCACGGCGGTCCGCGTTTACAGGTGCGGGCCGTCACATAGGGGGATGAAAAATTTAGTGACGACGCAGAACTGGCAGCAGGCCTTCGAGGAGCGCATGCGTGCTTGGAAAGCACGCCGTAGGCGCTACCACCTTATATCGACCTTGTGGTCGGTCCTTTTCATCTGTCCGGTGGTATCCATGGGAACCTACTTCGGTGTCATCCTTGTGGATGCGGCCCGGCCCCTGCTGTCGGGTGAGGTCGGATACGGGCACCCTGAATACTTTGGCAGGCAAAGCTACGTGGACACTCACAGCGTCCTGCTCGGGGCCTGCGTCCTGGCCTTCGGGCTGTTCTGCGTCTTCTACATCCCCTGGTGCATGCGGGCGGCGCGGGACCGGAAGCCCCGCGATGCTTCTTCCTGACTGCGATGCCGGAAATCTACCGGCTTAGCGGACAGCAGGATTGGACCCTTGCGGGAGGCTATCAGGGGTAAGTGAGTGACAGAGCGCCGGAGGGAGCCGGACGCCATTTAGGATGCGGGTGTGAAGCCTCGCTTGATTCTCGTTGCTGCTCTTCTGCTGATTGTCGTAGTGGTTGCGCTAATTGTGGCTTGGGCAAGTTTCGGTGACCGCACGGGCCCCATGGGCTCAACTGTGCTCGATCAGAGGGCAAAGCAGTTGGGGCCGGGTTCCTTGCTGTAATGCTGAAGGACTTCGAAGAAAATAAGTCTTGCCCGGTGAGGAATTCCTCACCGGACGAGTGGGCGGGGCAGCTGTTGGTCGGATTAACACCGAGTCGCAGCCAGCAGTTTCAAAGCGTGAGGATCTAGTAACGGTGCAGTTCATTCAGGGCTTCGCCAACGGATCAGCTGGGCCCTCCAGCGGCCGTAGGGCGGGTGGCTGGTGATCTGAATAGGGGATGGAATGTCGACGATGAACGACGGCTCCGGGACGATCGCCAAGAGACCGACGCTGAAGTGGTATTGGAAGCTGGCTGGATTACTATTCTGTGGTTACACCATCTTCTATATGTTCATGCCCGCTCTGAACTCAGTAGGGATTGAGAGCATCCGATGTGAGATAAGCACGGCAAAATCGAATACAAGTTCCGGTGGCACTAGAGGCTCGGCTTCGACAGCAGGCGTTCTGGTCGAGACGATTAACTGCGGGAAAGTTCATGTGTCCACAGGGGTGACTTTCGACAATCAAGACGAAGTGGCTGCTTCCTTCCAACTTGGCAGCGAATACGAGTTCGACCTTGGTTGGTTCTCACGAGTGGTGACCAAAGACATCAGGCACGAGATTCCTTCAGTGCAGGATTATCGCTGAGTGGATTGAAATTCCGCACTTTTGATGGATTCGGTCATACAGGCTAGCGATCCATGCGGATCACCACGACCACAGGAGGCATCTGATGTCACATTTTGGATCCCTCTAACAAGGTCCGATGACTGCCCGTTAGCCGGTGGCCCAACGCACCCTCCTGCGTTCGATAGGGGATCCCTCAACGCGCTCGAGTCATTCCGTGGGGTCAACCACGTGGAAGTAACGATGAAGCGTGTTAAAGGCCCTCGGTAGCTGGCGGTCTGCGACCTCGGCGACTCTGCTGCGGACATAGTCCTCGATGTCGGCACGGTCAAAGCGATCTTGGATGAGGGCTAGGCGTTGGTTCCCGCGCCTGAATCGTTGGTCCGGCTCCTCAGAAGTCGGGGAACAGACCCTAAGCCAGAGTTCATCTGCAATGGGGTCTGTAGCGGGGGCAGAAGGTAGCCGAAGCGGCCGAGTCGCTGAGACAGTCCCGCGAGGAACCAGTATTCCAGAGCTAGAGGCGTCGTAAAAACCGTGGCCCAGGCATCACCTCTGAGACCAAAAGACGTTCCTAAGAAGACGCGCTTATCCTCTTCCTCAGTGGTCCACTCAGGGAAGGGACGGTACTCGCATTCCTCGGATATATCGGCGATCTTGATAGGCGTGCCACCATCATCCGTGATTGTTGAAGACTGTCCGCTGAAGGATCGGTTACTGTGACAGGCCTGACCCGCCCTGGCCGGGGGAGTGCGGTGTAAGTTGCAGCTTTGAGGACAGACGGGGTGCGGTGCTGCCCCTACCGCTGTGCCGGGGCGGACAGCTAGTGTCGGGCTATGAAGCCGATCATCCTGCTGGACATCGACGGCGTACTCAACCCGGAGAGCCGTCCAGGTCCCGGTGGTCGTGCGGAGCTGAAGTTGGCCTGCGGGAGGAAGGCCCTGGTTCGAAGGCTGGCCAGGTGTGGCCGGATCGCGTGGGTGTCGAGTTGGCCGGCGGATGTCACGGCCGGGCTGGAGCAACAGATCGAGCTCGACGTCGAACCGTTGCAGGTGACGCTGCTGGTGCGACCCGGCGACGAGACCGAACCGACGCCTAAGCTGCGGTCGGTGAAACGGTGGCTGGAGCGGATGGAGGCAGCCGGTGACGCGGCATGGGACTCGATCGTATGGATTGATGACGATCTCGGACCCGACGCCAAGGACTGGGCTGCCGGGTATAAGGTGCCGGTCCTGTTACAGAAGCCAGTGCCGGACCAGGGGTTGATGGAAGAACATGTCGTTCGTGTCGAGGCTTTTGTTGCAGCCCACGGGGTTCGGGTACCCGACTCCCGGTAGAGCGGGCCTGGTGCTCACTTCTGGGTGACGAGAAGGTCCCCCCGAAGTCGGGGCAGGGTCAGCGGATCTGCTGGTCTGGGTTTTGGCGATCGTAGAGCTCCCGTGACGCGCCGATGGCGTCTTTGTGCTCCAAGGACCAGTCCGCGAGTTGTTTGACCAGCATAGTGAGGCTGTCTCCGCGTTCAGTCAGTTCGTAGGTGACTTGGGCAGGGACCGTCGGGTAGACCGTTCGGGTAACCAGCCCGTCCCGTTCAAGGCGTCGCACTGTGAGGGTGAGCATGCGCTGTGAAATGCCATAGATAGCCCGCTGAAGCTCCCGAAAGCGTCTTACGCCGGAGGCCAGCTCCACGATGACCAGAACCGACCACTTATCACCGATCCGGTCGAGGACATCTCGAATTCCGCAGTCCGGATGGTCGGCTTCGCCGCAAGGTTCCAGGACGGGGGTTACTTCCATGTGACTGCCTAACACCAAAGTGCCTCCTTGTGGGCCCTTGCCCGGTTACCGAGGATGAGTCTAGTTACCGAAAAGTACCAGTGAAATGAGCCTGCCCATGATTCTCGTTACCGGAGCCTCCGGCCACCTCGCCACAGCTATCCTCGAACACCTCGCGAAGGCGGGCGTGCCAGCAACCGGAGCGACCCGTAACCCCAGCATTGCCAGCCAGCTCCGGGCCTTGGACTTCGACGCCCCTGAAACGATCTCCTTCGAGGGCGTGGAGACACTGGTCTTGGTGTCAGCGGGAACTGAAGAAGACGACATAGTGATCACCCGGCACAACAACGCCATCACGGCTGCCGAACGCGACGGCGTCAGCCACATCGTGTACACGAGCCTCACTGATGCCGGCGACCACCTGGGATTCGCCCTGGCCCACCGCTGGACAGAACGCCGCCTTCGCAGCGGAACGGCGCGGTGGACAATCTTAAGGAACGGTCTTTACGCTGAGCTGATCGGCCAGCTCCTGACCCCGCAAGAAGGCGTCATCTCAGCCCCATTCGGGCAGGGCGGAGTCGCCGCGGTCGCCCGGGACGACCTTGCAGAAGCAGCGGCAATCATCGCGCGGAGCCCCGAAAAGCACCAGGGCAAGACTTACAACCTCGTCGGGAACACCGTCATCACGGCCCGCAACCTCGCTGACACGTTGGGTGCAGAGTACCGGCCGGGCAAACTCACTGAACTGCGGCGAGCCCTAAACTCCGCAGCGCTGCTGCCCTTCCAGCCATCTATGCTGCTCTCAATCCATTCCGCCGCAAGTCACGGATTCCTCGAGGAGACAGGCGCGGACGTCGCCAACATCCTTGGACGGGAACCCTTAAACCCACTAAAAATTGCGGCTGCCGTCGCGACCGCCTGACGCATAGGCAGGTCCTTGAACTTCAGAGAACGAGTTTGCCGAAAGGAAAAACTATGCCCCGCCACTACTTCAGCCCTCAGCTCCACCAGTCTGCAGCGCCGTTCTCCCACTACGTTGAACACGGAAACATCGGGTACACCGCTGGCATCATCGGCCAACGCCCTGATACAGGAGAGCTGGTTTCCGACGATGTCTCCCAGCAGTGTGATGCAATGCTGAGCAATTTGCAGATCCTGCTCGACGAGCAGGGGCTGACATTGAGGGATTTGCTGCGCACCACTGTTTATCTGACTGACTACCGGGATTTTGCGGCCATCAACGATGTCTATGCGAGGCGCCTGCAGGAACCGTATCCGGCCCGCACCACTGTTCAGGTGGCGGCCCTCCCACTGGGCGCCAAAGTACAGATTGAATCAGTAGTGGCTGTTTCCTGAGCAGCCTAAATCCGTTCCATCGTTCCGACGCCTACACCAGGCATGAGCGTTAGACCATCCCCCATCGGGCGGTTGTGGACATTTTCTGCAACCGACTTCGGAAATTGACAAGAGCGCCCGGGAGTGCCCCTGACGCCATTTAGTATGCGGGTATGAAACCCCGCGTAATTCTCGTTGCTGCACTTCTGCTGATGGTCGTAGT
>NZ_JBNHGJ010000062.1:0-9029 GCF_059091165.1 Arthrobacter sp. Hb9-2
CGGCTTTCTTAGCGATTTCCAGGACGCGAAGTTCCAAAGGAAGAAGCGTCCCTGCTTTTCGTCGCGGCATGCTGAAAGAATAGGAAGATACCTTCCTCAAGTCAATGCCCGGCCTGCCTGTTGATATCCTTTGTAATCCGCTTCGTCCTAACCCCTAAGCACAAGAAACATTGGCCTGCAACCGTGGCGGCGTCGGGTCAAGGATCCATAACAGGGACGGTAGTGGGGCCAGATTACTAACCTGCTTGTTGTGGCGGCGTGAGGGTGCTAGTTCCGGGCGTGGGTGGTGTTCGGTGGTATGTTTCGGCTCGTAGTCCGAGGTAGGTGCCGGTGATGATGAGTGCGGCCCCGATAATGCCGAGGAGTTGGAGTGATTCCTGTCCGATACTCAGCCCGATGAGGACGGCCCAAATGGGTTCGGTCCCCATAAGGAGGCTGGCCCGTGACGCTGAGGTCTGTTGGATGGCCCAGGTCTGCACGAGGAAAGCGAACACACTGCACGCGAGCCCGAGGTAAAGCACACCCATCCATTCGTCCGCGTCGAAGCTCCCCACCGCTTGGAGCACACCCTGGTAATCGGCGAGGGTGTAAACGATCGCGCAGACCGCGCTTTGGATGAGGGTCAGCGTCAATGCACTGTATCCACGCCCCCGGGTGAGGGCGGAGACCGCAGTGACGTGGACGGCGCGCACCAGCGCCGCAGCAAGGACGAGCATGTCCCCGAGGGTCGGGGCCACAAACCCGTCCCCGGAGACAAGCAGGCACACCCCCACAACGGCGACGATGCCGGCGACGAACACCATGCGCGGTAGTCGTACCCGGAAGGCGATGCTCTCGGTGATAGGGGTGAAAACGATGACGAGACTGATGATCAGTCCAGCGTTCGTGGCGCTGGTACCGGCAATCCCGTGAGTCTCGAAAATGAGCACAGCAGCCTGAGTGAGGCCCAGGATCACCCCAATGATTGTTTCATGGCGTGTGGTCCGGCGCCGGTTCCAGATTAGCCAAATCACTATCAGTGCCACGGCGGTGATGAGGAAGCGTAGGGAGAGGATCACCGTCACGCCGACGGTATCGGTGAGGGTCTTCGCCGCCAGGTAGCTGCTGCCCCATACGAGAGCGACCAAAAGCAGGAGTAGGTCCACCCTGCGCGCAGCAAGAAAAGCGACAAGGGTGGTTCGGTAGTTAGTCGACGGGGTTCGCGGTACGCGGGAAAGTAAAGAGGAAGGCACTCTGTAAGTCTGCTGGCGATGTACCGGTAAGACGAGAGGCGACTTAATCAACTATTGGTTTAGGGTTCGCTTATGGATCTTAACCAGTTACGGTTGCTTCGCGAGTTGGGTGAACGGGGCAGCCTCGCCGCTGTGGCGCGGTCCCTCCACGTGTCGGCGTCCGCCGTGTCGCAGCAGCTTACGGCGTTGCAGCGTAGGGTCGAGGTTCCCCTGACCGAACGTCGGGGACGGAACCTTGTCCTGACCGGTGCCGGTCAGGCGCTGGCATCAGCTGCGGTGGATATTAGTGTCGCTATGAGCTCTGCTGAGCAGGCCGTCAGTCGGTACGTGCAGGACCCTACCGCGACAGTGAGTATCTCCGCGTTCAACAGTGCGGGCCTGACATGGTTCGGTCCCCTCCTCCAAACCCTCTTCGGTGAAGGAAACCCGCGGCTGATCTTCCATGACCGGGACGTGGGACAGGACGACTTCCCTGCCCTGGCCGCCGACTATGATTTGGTCATCGCGCACCGCCTCGAGCACAGCAACCCCTGGCCGGAAACAATCACCGTCCTACCGTTGGTACGCGAACCCCTGGACATCGCCATGTCGGACCGTCACCGGCTCGCCAACGCCCCGAGCGTCGGCGTCGCAGACCTCCTCGATGCGGAATGGGTGTCCGTCCAGGACGGATTCCCGCTCGTCTCTGCCCTGCAAGCCATCGCCGTTCACGCGGGCAAACCCCTCAACGTCACACACCGAATCAATGAGTTTTTCATCGCGGCCGCCATCGTTTCCGCCGGTTCTGCCATCGCGCTCATGCCCCGCCACACCGCGTCCCCACCACAGGGCAGTGGGATCGTACTGAAACCGATCCACGATCTACCACTGGCCAGGCACGTCGACATCCTCTGCAGACCCGAAGCCCTCCACCGCACCGCCGTCCAAAAAGTCATCACCACACTCCAAGACAACACAGCCATCAATAGACAGCAGACACCGACCAACGAACGCTGAGGGATCCCTATCTGGTCATGCTGCGATCCCCGTGCTCCGAAGACGAATCGTCGTGTTTCCCCATGTCAGACGAGTGGGAGCAGTTTTGACGCTACGGGCGCGAACACCCACAGTAGAACCCATGGACAAATTTGCCGCTTCTTTCAGTAGTGGACTATTGCGGCTTCACTGGGCTCCCGGAACCTTTATTACCTACGAGATCGCTGTTCAGGCCGCTCGTGTATTGGAGAAGCTGGGTGGCGGTCAGACTCTGCCGCTTCTCGTCGACATTGCGGGCGTGACAGGGTTGGCCGCGGAGGCAAGAGCCGGCATGAATGCCTACCGGGGCTTTTCCTTCATCGCGCTCCTAGGAGATCACCCCGTGGGTACCGTTCTTGCAGCCTTCGCCCAGCAGTCATTGACTCCCACCGCGTATTTCACCGATGAAGAAAGCGCCCTGCGCTGGCTCGCTCAGCAGAACGGGCGCGAGTACCGGACAGCGTTAACAAGGAAACCTGACGTGTCCGAGCGGCCAGGACACACCGCCGAGCAAAGCCTTCCCGAGCACGGCCAATAAGGAGGAGTCGCGCACCCGCAAGGCGATCTCCCAACGCTCTTTTGAGAGTGTCGTCTTTAGTATTGCCCTATGAGCAGTAAGCCGCACACCGTCGATGCCGTCCGTACTGAGATCGTTTCCGCGATTGCCGAGGTTCGCGCCGCCGCTCGGTTGGGCCAGGATGAGCAGCGAGCTCATACCGCTGACTGGCTCGATGAGTTGTTCGCTGGCGTCGTTGATCGGCGTGGTCTCCGAGAAGCATCAGCACAGGGGCTCACCCTTTATCGCGGTGGCATGGGCTCATTCAGAGACGTGGGTTATGCAGCGGCAGGACACGCCGTTGACCGTCTTTACACCGCCTTGCGGCGCGGCCGGTCATGGTTCCTGCGTAACTCCTGACCGACATTCTGCCGAGCCGAGGTGTTGACGGAACGACGGCTGCACCCTAGGTTTGGCTTGGAAGCTTATCGAAAGTCGATAATAAATCGGGGTATTCATGAGGAACACAATCAGCAGCGAACCGCTGGCCAGGGGCGCAAAGCGGATCATGTCCAAGGGGGACGCAACAGTCATCATGGTTGCCTCGGCGGTGGCCGCAGTGGTCATGACCATCATTACTGTTGTCGGCGTCATCGGCTCCTTTACCGGGCCGGTGACCCTGACACTTCCCCTGTCCACCACTTCGCAGTCTCCGGCCGACCTCCGCCTGGGCGCAGTAGCGCACTACACCTCCGTCGAGGCGACCATCCCGTCGCTGCCTGGCGCTGAGGCGGCTCTGCTGGCCTGGGCCGACGCCCTGAACCATGTAGGAGTCCTGTCCGTCCTGGCACTGCTGTTCCTGCTCGCGCTCCGCCTGCGGACGGAAAACCTCTTCACCCGGGCGACGGCCGAAATCATCGGAGCCTGCGGCATTGTTTTGGCGGCCGCCGGTACCGTGGGGCAATACCTTGACCAGGCTGCACGGGGCCGGCTGGCCGAAATCATCGGGGCCAACCAGCGTGCAGTCGATGAGACCGTCATTTTTACCGGCCAGATAAACCTCACACCCCTGGTTGCCGGGGTGGCATTGTCACTCGTGGCCGCTGCCTTCCGTTACGGGCGCCGCCTGCAGGCCGACACCGAGGGCCTGGTGTGACGGCAGGAGTAGAAGCTTTCGGAATCCACTGCCGGCTCGATGAGCTCCTGGCGGCCAGAGGCATGACACTGACGGAGCTGAGCAAGCGCGTGGGCGTGAGCCTGGTGAACCTTTCGGTCCTCAAGAACGATCGGGCGAAGGCCATCCGATTCTCCACATTGACAGCAATCTGCAACGCCCTGGAGTGCGACGTGGGGGACCTTCTCGTCACCCAGAACTGAGCACCAGGCCCGCTCTACCGGGGGTCGGGTACCCGAACCCCGTTGGCTGCAACAAAAGCCTCGACACCAACGACATGTTCTTCCATCAACCCCTGGTCCGGCACTGGCTTCTGTAACAGGACCGGCATCTGATACCCGGCCGCCAGTCCTTGGCGTCGGGTCCGAGAACGTCATCAATCCACACGATCGAGTCCCATACCGCGTCACCGGTGGCCTCCATCCGCTCCGGCCACCGGTTCACCGACCGCAGCTTAGGCGTCGGTTCGGTCTCGTCGCCGGGCCGCACCAGCAGCGTCACCTGCAACGGTTCGACGTCGAGCTCGATCTGTTGCCCCAGCCCGGCCGTGACATCCGCCGGCCAACTCGACACCCACGCGATCCGGCCACACCTGGCCAGCCTTCGAACCAGGGCCTTCCTCCCGCAGGCCAACTTCAGCTCCGCACGACCACCGGGACCTGGACGGCTCTCCGGGTTGAGTACGCCGTCGATGTCCAGCAGGATGATCGGCTTCATAGCCCGACAATAGCTGTCCGCCCCGGCACAGCGGTAGGGGCAGCACCGCACCCCGTCTGTCCTCGCAGCTGCGACCTACACCGGGTAGTCCGGCGGCAGGGGTTCCAGCCCTGTTACACAGTCTAACGGCCCTGCGGATGATGAGCCGCTTGTCGACTGCGGCGCACATAGAGGCGACAAGTAGCCCTGCGAAGATGCGGCCACTTACTGTGCGATTCGCCCCCTCCCCGGAGCGGTTCCGGCCAGGGAAACCTGCGGGCGTTTGCCCACCGTCTATCGGGCCCGCTGCGCAGGAAGGGTCAGCCTGACTCTCCCGCTCGTATCTGCTATTTAGTTGACGATACTGTTGCGTCGTGACGAACAGCTATGACCAAAGCGATTTGAACATCTACGGTGCCGAGGATGACTTCGAGATGGACGCCATCCTCGATGCGCTGGACGAGGCGACTTCGTTGATAATGCTCGACTCCGCTGAGCCTGCGGGCAAGGATTGGAGTCGGCTCCTTGCGGCGCCGAGACGTGCTGCAAGTGGCCTGACCCGCGCGGATCTGCCGAATGAGCCGGGGGTTTACCTGTGGTCGCGTGGTGGGGTTCCGCAGTATGTCGGTACGGCGACGAGTCTGCAGAAGCGGCTCTCGACGCACCTTGGCGGAGGTGTGAGCCTTGCGGGATCTTCGTTGCGTCGGAATGTATGTGAGCTGCTGTTTCAGATCCCGCCCAATGTCACGGGCAATCCGAACCGGCAGAAGGTGACGACTGGGCAGGCGACAGCGATTCGGAGCTGGCTGCTGGGCTGTGATGTTTCCTGGCTCCGAGCGCGTACTGAGCGTGACGCTGCCGCGTTGGAGGCTCGGCTTCGGCATGTATTTCGGCCGCCGTTGAACCGGGTGTAGCCCTCAAGCTACGGACAACGAGGCCACCGTGGCCATTCGCGCCTATCGGGCGATACCGCATCCTACTAGTGGCCGCCGGAATGGACAGCTATGGATTGTTCGGTGATGAGCGGTGCTGCATTTCCTCTATCGCTGCCGACAGGAACGCAGCGTTGGACCCGGCGATATTCTCCGATACATACCAGTCCACATCCCACCGCTCTCTCGCCGAGATCTGGATGCGTGCCGTCTCATCGGTCAGCTCCCATCGGACACCTGACGTCGTAGCGCAAAGAACGTCGCCCAAGTACTTGGAAACCTCATCGCTCAAGGCCGAAGCTTCCGAATCGGGAAGGCTGACGAGCAGGTCTTCTATCCGGGCGATCCCCTCGTGATTGAGCTCAATTGGTTTCCCTTCGCGCGCGCATCTGTCCGACAGCTGACTGTAGCCCCCACGCTTAGTCACATAACGCAGCTGCTTCGAGACCTCCCCCATGGGGCGATACTGCGCTGAGTACGTCACAGCGCCCTCTCGTGTCCTATCCTCTTTCGGACCATTCATGCGCTGAACCTAACCTGTTCCCTTTCAAGGTGACGTCCCCGATCCGATCTCTGCGTTGCGGTCGTGATGGTCCTAGCCGTGCCCTCAGTCATGCCCGGTGGAGGATCGGCCTTCGGGCACTTATGCGCCCCGAGCGATCAAATTTACACATTATGGGAGACAGTGCAAACGTCTACTGCCGCTGCTAGGTAACAGAAGCGGCTGCGACGCCATCGCCGGGTCCATGCTCGACGAGCGGGCCTGACGTGCCGCTGATGCGGTTACCCTGCTCAGTCGTGGCGGCCATTACCAGCACACCAAACTCGAAGCCGGAATACCGCGTCCGCTTAAATAGACCGGCCTTCGGTTCAGCGTGCGCGCCGGGCCCGACTGCCGATACGAAGACATCGCTGGTCTCGTCACCACTGGCGATAAAGGTCACCCGGCGGTCGAATATCTCCGACTCGAAGCGGGCGCGTAGCTCAATGACGAATTCGCCGCCGACTTCCACATCAGGATGGAGAACACCCAAGTCGCCCAAGGTAACTTCGCCAGCGGGCTTCAGAGTCCCGTCGGCCTGGCGGACCAATATCGTCGCGCGCCCTTCCCGAACCTTGCCATCTTTCACCCATGAGACGTCATCACGCGGATAACACCCCAAGGTAACCTCGTTTACCTTCACAACACCCACTCCTTTCCTAGCTATAGGGCACAACGTTACGACGATGTTGAACGGGACTGCCCGGGTTTGGTTGATTCGTTCACCTAAGTCGCACGGTGACCGAAACGTCCGGAAGGGATCGACATACGTTCCTCCCCTTCGCAGGGGTAACCGTGAGGTTCTACTGGACGGCAACCGTTGTCCGCGGTGTTGTCGTCTGCTCAACTACGAAACGAGACCAAAAAGACAGCGCCTGACGCACCATAGGTTCGTCCATCTCCGGCGTCAGTGCGGGGGTTCCATGAAGCCGCCTGGAAGCCCTCGATGCTTAGGGCCGGGTAGTTCTCGAACTTGGTCTTTTCAACGTTCACGTCGCCTTCGCACACTAGCTCCCTTCCCCTTCGAGCTCAATCCTGAGCCCGTACGGAAGATCCGTCGCGCGCGTGAGTGAGAAGAGTGAATCGAAAGGCCGCCCGTACCGCCCATCAGGTAGGACCAGCCACGCCCGCTCATGCTTGGCTAAAAACCGCCTAACTACATGGGCTGGCGCATTTCGGCTCGTCCATGGGTTAGGGATCATGTGTCGATCCTATCGACGAGCTCCATACCTGCGCGGAGGTAGGCGCAGGGCGACAGCCCACTAAGTGCTGCCCGTATGCCGATTCTTTCTACGGGGCAAGTGAAGTCGCACTACCGGAATGCGTCTTCGAGAGGGCGATCAGACCTACCAGGAACAGGGTTTCGATTACCCAGGAGGATTGTCCTGCGTCGGCCAGCGCGATTCCGCGCCAGATGCTCCCATCAGCACGACCCTGAGTAAAGGTGCGAGCCCGAACGACACTGCTGATACCCAAGCAGCAGCTGGGCTGTCGCTGAAGGTGGTCACGAAGCGATAGTCGACATAGTCGGCGCTACCTGCCCCCCTGCCGGACAAAAGTTGGGCAGCGTCAGAGCGACAGTTCCAGCCGTGGCCGCAGCATCTTGGCCTTGGTTGCCGGATGACTCGGTAACCACGCTTACATACGAAGATGTCGACGACGGGCAATTACTGGGCAGATGCTCTGGGGACGGTTGGTGATTCGCGGCGGCGGCGAGGCTTACGGCCGCGCGGCGAGGATGAGCTCACGGGCCGCGACGGTGTCCCGGTGGTGACCTAGAGACGGCTCGTGCTCGTCGAGGTGCGCGACCACGCGTGCGGCCTGGTCGGTTAGGCCCCACTGCGCGAACAGTCGCGCATACGTCGGCCGATGGTTCGGCACCGGCACCCTGGTCGGGTCGCCGCCTACCCAGGCGGCGAGCTCAGCGCGGCCGCGCGTGACGCTCAGCACGGGCAGCACCTCGTCGTGCAGTACCCGGGTCAGCGCGTCCACGGTCGGGGTGACCCAGTGGTAGGCGGGCTGGCCGCAGTGCGCCGGCGCCACGCGGTCGGGGCTGGAAGGGACTTCGCGGCCGAAGCCGGGCACGTGCGTGCCGGACATCACCCAGACGCGTCCGGCGTAGCTGGTGCCGTCACCGGAGGTGCCCATCCCAGGCGCGACCGCGATGGATTGGACGAAGCCGTTGCTGCCTTCGCGGTAGAAGTACCGCGGTCCAGTCGCAGAATTCGCGAACCCGGCCTGCTCGAGCAGTGGCCGCACCGCGGTCGCCAGCTTGTCGACCGCCTCGGGCGACAGCACATCGGTGGGTGCCGGCTCCCGGGGGGATCGGTTCACCTCGACGACCGCGCGGATCACCGCCGCCTTCACGTCAGCAATCGCCAGCCGCGTACGCAGGTAGACCACTTCCCGGTCCTCGGCCAGGATCGCCTTGACGCCCGGCTGGTCGGCCAACGCCTGCTCCAGGCCGTCGTCGTACGGATCGCAGTAGCCGCTGATCTCGTCGTCGAGCCAGACCACCGTGTTGAAGCCGTCGATGTCGTCGGACTCGTGCACGTCAATCCACTCCGGCAGCTCCTCGATCCTCGGCACGACGTCGGGGTGCCGCGCGATCAGCAGTCCGCCAGCGGCTGCTGCGGCGATCGCCGCAGCGACCGGGTCGCTCGAGGTGACCGGTCGTCGACCACCCTTCTTGCTCAAACGCCAACGCATCATTCGCCCTCGCCCCCGCATCAGGTTCAATCTTGGTGAAGTACCATACCTGATGGTTCCGTCCGCCGTCGTGATCTGCAACAGCTCGACCCAGAGCCCATCACCGTCAGTGTTCCCCTCGGCATCCTTCAACGGACGTCATGCAAGCCTGATTGATGTTCTAGATGGGACTGTGGTCGACGGCCGGCAATTTGCTAGCCAGCTTGTTCGATCCGTGGTTAGGGAATGCTGGGCA
>NZ_JBNHGJ010000063.1:0-8815 GCF_059091165.1 Arthrobacter sp. Hb9-2
GTGTTGACCGAATGAATCCACCCGTTCTTGCCCACAGGGATAAACACCCCGGTATCGATGGTCTTTGTCATTCTAGATGTCCTTCCAAAAGCAATACTTCACCAAGTCTTGGATCCAGACATAGCTGGCGAACAGATTGGATCGTTGATGTGTTTATCGGCTGACAGAACATAAAACACCGCCATTAGAAGCGTGTTCCGGCTCGGGTCCTGTCCGCTGTCGACGGTGAGATTCCCGGGCTTCATACGCCTTTTATCACTGATGCTGGCCAACCAAGGGAGTGGCGTGGATCACTTCAACTGGCCTGCTACACAATGATCTAGCGTTAACATGACTTTCGTCAAGACCTTGCAACTTTATTTCTGAGCGCTTGCTTGACTTCGACGGGCCGCGATTACAGGCTCATACGACGCATTGTGAGACGAAATCAATCACATGCTCAGGTATTAGGGGTGGTATGACTGGTCCGATGCGCGCAACCTGACCGGAGGGCGTCAGAGCCCTAAGGCGACCGAATTGTAGGACATGGAACTGTAAGCCAATGCGAGGACATTGTCTACGAATGAGTTGTTGGCTCTCGCGGCGGTTGACTGGGCAAGGTCGCAAGCAAGGCCATGGATCATTGGGCAAAGATCCAATTCAGAATGATTCTGCCGCTCAACCCAGTCGCCGTAACTACAGCGAAGACGTACGGGGCATCCCCGGAGGAAGGATACCGGTCCCCCATTTCTTCGCGGAGGCCGACAAGAAGCTCGCACCATGCCTGCCTGGAACGCAAAGTTGCTCTCCCGTCGGCGGGTTCAGTGTCGCTTAAAGACCCATAGGTTGCTGCTACGACCCAAAGTCGGGAAGTTGCAGCAACCTACGAGCCAAACCACGCGGTCTGTGGTCGGATATCAGGCTAGTCGTCGCTTGAGGGCTTCTCGTACACATCCCAGTGCTCGACAATCCGGCCATTGGAAACGCGCCAGATGTCGAAAACACCTGCCGGTTCGGGGCCGTACCCGTGGTAGAGGCCGTGGGTCATCACGAGGGTGTCGTCGGCGAGAGCGCGGACGGGTTCATAGCCAAAGCCTTCGGGAAGATTTGCTAGGAAGCCACGGAGTCCGTCGAGTCCGTTGTCCGCGGCCGGAAGGGCGTGGTCAACGTAGTCAGGAGCGAAATCCTGTTCCAGGGCCGTGATATCCCGGTTGATGAAGAGCGCCTTCACGGCATGGAGGACGAGACTGCGGGCGTCGGTCGTTGTCGTCGTGCTATTGATCATGGTGTGTTGTTTCTCCTGTTGTTGGGACGAGGTTTTTGGGCGGGGATCGCCGTTGGACAATCTCCCGGTGGGTAGTCCGGTTATCCCGGCACGTTGGTCTGCTCGGGTGCCGCAGCCGGAAGTGGTTCTTCTGTTGCCGCCTTGCGACGCAAGTAGACAGCGGCGACCAGTGCGATGGCCAGCAGCCCCATGATCGTCGAAAGGGTGGTGATTCCGGGGAATCCGAAGGCTTCGAGTACCCACCCTCCAACAATCGGGCCCAGGGCCATGCTGGCAATGAGGGCGCCGCTGGCTGCGGCCGCGAGCCGACCGGTTGCGTCGATTTGTGCAGCAACAGCAGGTTGAACCGCCATGGTCAGCATGGAGATCATCCCTGCTACGTTTACGGCCACCACAACTGCCGGCGGTGATTCTATTGTCGTTGCGATTACGACCGAGAGTGTCAGGAGTGCGGTGATGACTACCAGGCCGGAAGCAAGGTGCCGCTGCCAGCCGGCCATCACCATGGCTATAACGCCGCCAATTGCTGCTGTCAGGTAAACGACCGTGAAGATGACGGCAATGGCGTCGACGTCGAAGTTGGCTCGTACGAGCAGTCGATCCGAGTAGGCGTAGTAGACCATGTTGAAAAGACTGGTGAGGAAGATCCCGGAAAGAAGCAGAACCGAAGTCGTTTTGACTGATCGCGATCGGCGGGTCCGGGGAAGTTCCGGCGTGCCGGTTACGGTCGCGACCTTGCGGGGCAGAACGAGAAGAGAAACGAGTATCAGCGGGATTATCGCCAGCGGGGTGATGAAGAGCCCGCGGAGACCGAAGCTTTCAACCGCTGCATACAGGGGTGTTGGGACGGCGGCTGAAACTACGTTGGCCAGTACCATTCCTGCCCCAAAAACGAGCACGGGGTACTTTTCCAAGGCTCCTGCGGCATTTGCGACTGCGAACAGTGCGCCGTTTCCCAACCCGGCGATGGCCATGCCAACGAGGACGCCTTCACCGCCTGCGAAGACCAGGGGGTAGCAAAACCCTGCGGTTTGGAGGATTGTGGCGAGGAATGCCAGCTTTCGAGGAGAAATTTTCGTGACCAGGAAAGTGGCGCCGATGGCAGCAACTGTCATACCACCGAGGTAGGTGGAGTTCACTCCGCCGGCTTGGGATGGGCTCATCCCGCCCGCGTCGATGAGGATTCCGGTGTACAAGGGCAGAAGGTTCGGGATGAAGAACAGGAGGGTAAAGATGAGGCTGTAGGCAACCACGGGTATCACTTTTGCCCTCAGGACCCCGGATGTATCTGCAGTGGTTTGAGCCACGGACATGTCGTTCCTTCCTTGGAACTGGTGTCTAGTTGTTGTGTCACTCCGCCCCGTCGTTGGAGCGGATGTAGTGGAAGCACGGAACGGTAACCGTGATGGAAGAGGGCCCCGTCGGTGGTCCACGAGGCAGCCCCTGTGGCGGCGAACAAATTGCGCTACTGATCCAGCAGGCCTGAGGGGAGACTTTGCGCCCAGACCTACATTGTTGAGGTCAAGCCGCCGTCGACGACGAGGGTCTCCCCGCTGATGTATGTATTGCGTTCGGAGAGGAGGAATGCAATTGGTTCGGCTATTTCAGAGGGTTCGGCGGTGCGCGCGATGGGCAGCCGGCCGGAGTCGACAAACTGGGTTTGGAACCACTCTGAGTCGGCTTCGTTAACGCCGGTGTCAGGGTCGTTGGACATCCGTGTCCGAACGAAGCCTGGTGAGACCACGTTCAGTAGAACGTTCTGCGGGGCCAACTCCTGGGCCAGGGTCCGGCTGGCGGCGTCAAGGGCTCCCTTGGCCGTGTTGTATGCCAGGAATGACGGCATGGCGGCGAACGCGCCAGTAGAACTCACGTTAACGATCCGCCCACCGCCGGTCTTCGCCATGCGCCGCCCGGCGGAGACGGACAAGAACACAGCTCCTTCGACGAAGATAGCCATCTGCTTGCGAAGGGTGTCCAGCGTGATGTCTGCCATGGTTGTGGGGGAAGCGGCGCCAGCGATGTTGGCGAAGGCTGCAATACTGCCGTGCTTATCTTCAATGCGGTCAAGGAGCTCGTCGTGCGCGTCGGTTTTCGTGACGTCAAACTCGTAGAAGGTAACCCCGTCGATCTGTCCGGGCTCCCTGTCCAGGCCGACTACATCAAAGCCGTCCTCCACCATACGGCGTGCTGTCGCCGCACCGATTCCATTTGCTGCGCCTGTGATGACGGCGACCTTCTTCATACCATCTCCTTGATTTGAGCCGCATCTGCGGCTGCGATTAGGCGGTGTGCCGCCTCATAACCGGTTTCCAAAGCACCTTCAATCCAGGAGAACCAGCGGAGAGAGATGTCTGCGCCGGCAAAATGTAGCCGGTCCTCGTCCGCACTCGGCGTTGCCGCGAGACCGGTAAGTTGGCCTGGACGCGGGGAAATCCACGTCCCTTGAGAGAAGTCGTCGACATTCCAGTCGTGCCCGTCGACGGCGATGACGCGAGCACCGGGGATGTAGTCGTCCACGGCCTTTTGGACGTCCTCGACGCTAAACGGGGAAAAGTTGTCCGCCGGATGTGCGAAACCAACAAGGAGGCTCCGGTCCCCGAGGTGCTTGGCGGTGGACAGCCAAGTCACGCCGCTGTCCAGTCCCCAGCCGACCGCCTGTACATTTTCCGGGACGCCCTCGACAAGCGCAAAGAATTTGAACCCGTGCCCGACGTGCCCGTCACCAAACAGTACTTGTTTGCCTGCGTTGAGGGGTGGATCGAAGGCCACCTGGGAAAGAGTGTTGACGGGCAGTGCAACTACTGCGCGTTCCGCCCGCAACTGTTCTCCGTCAGCGGTAGTGACGGTGACGCCGGCAGCGTCCTGGGTGATCCCCTGCACGGTGGTGGAGAGCCGGATTTCACCGGTGAAGTCTCCGGCCATGGCATCTATCAGGCTGGCCGTTCCACTTTCTATTAGCAGGGATGGTGCCAGGGCGACGGGGCTGCCCCCCAGGGCGGCGATTGAATGCAGGTGGTATAGAACCGAGTTGTCGTGATTGTCGGTGCCTGAGTACAGGGAAGCCCATGACATCAGCAGATCACGCGTGATCGGCCCGGGTTCCAGGCTGTTTATGAAGTCTTCCACTGAAACATCGAGGTCTTGGATGTCCTGCAGGTGATGAGGAGTCCCCACCGTGACTCGGGCTGCGGCGGCGCGGAGCTGTGAGAGGGCTTCCTCAGCGCTGACAGCTTCCTCCCACGGCACGGGCAAACCGGTGCTTTCCCATCGCCGGCCATTTAGGTGCCAGATCAAACGCTGAGGCTCGGGAGGATATACGAGCTGCAGCCCGTAGCGCATTGTTTCGTTCCTGATGTGGGTGTGGGCCTCGTCAAGGTAAGTCCCCCCAAGTTCGATTCCGACCTCTGTCCCTGCAAATGACCGGTAGGCTGTGCGTCCGCCCAAGCGGTCCCGTGCTTCAACCAGGAGTACCGAAAGACCAGCTTCCGAAAGCTCCCGCGCGGCCATTACGCCAGCGAAGCCGCCGCCGACCACAATCGAATCCCAAGTGGCCATGATTTGTTCCTTCCATGGACCGGTGCAGAAAACCCGTTCCGTGTTTAGAGCTCATGCTCGTCTTGGGTCGCCGGTTGTCCGGGTCGCATGTTTTGCATGAGTTGTGTGTGCTGCCAGAGAGGCGAACACCCTCCCGTCATTCGGAGGGCCTTTGGAGCAGAGGCTCCTGAAGTCAGAGTGATGGATCTCACCAACTCTGCATATAGGAAACAATAGTACGAAAAAAGCTGCGCATGTCAAAGGAAAATTAGAAAGTTTCTTGTATATGCGCAGAAATCGCTACCTGTTGCTACTTTTGCTGTGCGAACCTGTTCAGGAAATTTTGACTCGGCTAGCTGTTCCTGGGGTTTGAAGGCAGGTGGAAGTGGCCGGGCCTTGGCAGAAGTTGGTAAGGCGCATCACAACCCTGGGATATCGGCGGCAACTGTGCAGGCCGAGTACGTCAGATCGGCGAACATACCACTTGGCTTGGGAAGTAAAGCTCTGAAGGCGGTTGCTCCTGAAGGGATGTGACCCTAAAAGCACTTAATTTCTGGTCGGTCTGATGCGCCGTTCATTCAGTTTCCAGGTCCTTGGATCGCAGCAGCCGCCAGTGCAGTTTGTGAACGTCGATCTCGAGCATCACCTTCACGGACTGGACCCCTGGCAATTCCCTTACGCCTTGTGTCAACTTCAGCAACTCTGCATCGTCTTCGGCGTAGATTTGAATGCAGAGGTCGAATTCTCCGAGCATCGTGGAGAGGTAGACGACCTCCGGCCATGCCTCAAGGGCCTGGACAACTTCGTCATGGGAGCTCGGCCCGACAATGGCAAGTAGGAGTGCCGGCTTGATCTGTCCGAATCCTGCTGGATTCGCGAAAGCCATGATCCGTACTCCGGCTTCCTGTAGGCGCCGTAACCGCAGGCGCACCGTGGCCTCCGGGATGTTCAAATTCTTGGCAATTTCACGGACTGGGCGGCGCCCGTCCTGTTGAAGCTCCTGAACAATGCGGACATCTACGGCATCGAATTTAGCGGCGGCGGTGTTCGTGGCTGATCGGCCTTCCTCGTGAATGAGCCTGAGTTCATGGCTCACTGCATCATGCTGGACGATACCGCATCTCCGTCCGAAGTTTTGGAAGGTTGTGTACATGCAGAAGTAAATTGACTGAGTGGGGCCAACCCTTTTGATCGTGAACGGCGGTATTTGCGCGTTCTATGGCGGTGTCTGAAGTGAGCTTGGATACAGACGCGGTGAACGTGTGAGGACGGTGACGAGACGGCAACCTCCCGCTGCGTCCAGCTGGTCGAAGCGGCTGCCCCTCACCTATGGCCACGAAGGGTGGAGCCGTGAGCGCCACCTGAGAGCGGTGCGTCTCTCGTCCATTCGATTTTGGGCCGTACAGGCCCTGGAAGCTTACTGTTCAGTGTCCAGGGCCTGTCAGGTTAATCCTTGAGTCAAACTTTGGCATCGGGGGCATAGGCGATGGCGTCTACTTCCAACAGCATGTCTGGAGTTATGAGCGCGCTGACTTGGATACCGGTGCTCGCGGGGTGCCTGTCGCCGAAAAACTCCCGCTTCACTTCCCAGAACGCCTTTGTCGTGTCAGCGTCCCGCAAGGGAACTACGAGGTAGTTTGTTAACCGGACAACGGATGTCAGATCACAGCCCACGAGTCCCAGAACATGTCGCATGTTCGTGAATACCTGACGCGCCTGCGCCTGGAAATCACCAAGCCCGACGAGCTCACCTTTTTCGTCATAGGGGACCTGTCCTGAAAGCCAAAGGTAGTCGCCTGCTTTGACCATCTGTGTGAGCGGATAGTCCTTGTCCCACTCCCAGTCTGGCCGGATATGCGTGAGGTCTGACATCAGTTTCCTTTCCCGGCCGGTCTCGGGCCAGTGATTAGTGGTTGTTGTAGGGGTTTTTCCATCGAAAGTCAGTGCTGCTCGTCCGTACCTTTGGACTACGGGGCAGGAGAGGGGTCCTGCTCAAGCCTGTTGATGACTTTCGTATGCTTTGAATACTTCTGCCAGCCGGCGCCCGGGTTCCCATTTCGAGCAAACGCCCCCCAGATTCCGCGCAGGTACAGGCCTCTGCGTTCGAGAAGATTCCAGTCACCGCCCGTCACCATGGGGGCAGACGTCCAAGCCTCTTTACTGCCGAGCAGGAAAGGCAAGTCCATGCAGTGCGGTGACCCCCAGCCGGATTCCGGTACGTCCCAATCAAACTCGTAGAGCCAGCAGGGGTATCCGTTTCCCACAGCTTCGTCCACTACCTCCCGTGTTCCCTTGATCATTTCGGCTGCGTTTCGTTCACGCACTGCCTCCGCGAACTGTTCGAAGACGCCTGGGCGTGGTTCGAATATCCCGTTCTCGATCATGATGAACGGGAGGGTGTCGTCGCGGGTCCAGCCTGCGAGGAGGCGGGTACGGATCGGCTGCTCTATCCCAGGCCTGACGGGTGCCCAGATTTCGACAGTTCCCGCCTGCTCCGCGAAGCGCGTCTGCCCGGCAAGAATTTCCGCGGTGGACAGGGAGCGTGGATCCCGGCCGACGAGCTCTGTGAATGCCTTCGCCTGCCGGGTGACGTCCTCACGTTGGTAGGAAAGCCGGCCGAGATTGATGTCGCTGCTCTGGTAGATTGCGCCTTTAACGTGCGGACCAAGACCCCAGCGCTGCATCACCTCTATGGCAAATCCTCCGGCGGACTGTCCGAAGAGCGTGATGTTGTCGGGATCGCCCCCGAACTGGTCGATATAGCGATGAACCCATGCGACGGCGGTCAACTGATCGGTGGTCGCTGGGCTGGGCTCCTCTACGTCATCCAGACACAGATATCCGAGCACGCCTAGCCTGGCCGTCACGGTGACCACAACAACGTCCTGCTCTGTCGCGAGACGGGATCCGTCATACCAGGGAAGCTCACCGCCACCGGTTATGAAGGCGCCGCCGTGAAACCAGATCATGACTGGGCGACTGCCTATAGTGCCCGGGGTAAAAACGGACAACACCTGACAGTCCTCCGACTGTTCCAGTGGCGCCGGGGGACCCAGCAGCACGTCAAAACGTGACGGATTCTGCGGCGGGAGGGGGCCAGCTACATTCCCCGGTTCCGCTCCCTGGAACGGAACCAGCTCCGCGGCGGCAAAACGCTCAGCACTGGCGTACCTTATGTTCCGGTAGGCGAGGCAGTCATTCATATTGGTATCCACTCTCGTCTGAATCGACACACTCACTTACGCCGTGAGGCTTTCGAGGTGTCCGAAAGCCTCACGAACGCTCACCTTCACCTCCCAGACATTTTATGCTCCGGGCCTTACCAGGCAGCCCTTTCTTAGGCGGGCAACCGTGCGGCAGTGAAGTTGTTGGCGGGGTGTGGTGTTAGTCTGCGTTGAGTTCGAGCAGGTGGCGGTATTGGCCTTTGAAGTAGAGCAGGGGGTGGCCGGAGTGCCATTCCGGGGTGCTCATTTCGTTGACGCGGCCGATGACGATGTAGTGGTCCCCGGCTTCGTATTCGGCGAAGATGTCGCAGTCGAGCCACATGAGGGTGTCTGCGATCACGGGGTTCTGGTTCCGGGTGGGGTTCCAGTCGATGCCGGCCCATTTGTCGGTGCCTTTGCGGGCGAACTGGTTGGAGATTTCGTGCTGGGCGTGTGAGAGGACGTTCACGGAGAATTTCCCGGTTTCGCGGATCCGCGGGTAGGTCGTGGAGTTCAGCATGACGCTGAAGGACACCAGGGGAGGCTCGGTTGAGACGCTGTAAAACGACTGGCAGGTGAACCCGATGGGTTCGTCCCCGGCAAGCCCGGCGATGATGGTGATCCCTGAGGCGTAGTGGCCGAGCGTGTTCCGGAAGGACCGGGGGTCGATCTGGTCGCCGGTGACGATGTCCTGGATGTTCTGTACAGATTGCATTGGTGTGTCTCCTAGTTGTGACGGATCAACACGGTTAAGCGGAAGGGATGCTGACGCGCAGGGCGGTGGCAACGTTGCCGAGCCGGCGCAGGTTCGCGG
>NZ_JBNHGJ010000064.1:0-7934 GCF_059091165.1 Arthrobacter sp. Hb9-2
CCTGCCTGCCCGCGGACCAGGCGTCCGCCATCTGGGACCGGCTCACCACCATCTCCCGGGAAATGCAGGGACCGGACGAAACCCGCACCCTCACCCAGCTCCGGGCCGATAACTTCGCCTCAGGACTCCTCAACACCGGGCCCGGCATCAGCGCCGGAAACAGTTCCAGCAACGGCTCCGGAAATAGTTTTGGCAACCGCGGGGCCAACAGTGCCCGCAGCGCCGGTGGCGGCGGGGAGAAAACCGGTCCCGGGCAAGGATCTTCGATCCGGGCACAGGTGCTGGTCACCGTACCGGTGTTCTCCCTGCTGGGCCTGACCGATGAACCGGCGATGCTGGACGGGTCCGGACCTATCCCGGCGTCGATGGCCCGGAACCTCGTCGCTGACGGTGCCGGCTCGTTTTACCGGGTGCTGGTGGATCCCCGGGACGGGGCACCGTTGGAGATCGGCCGGACCAGCTACCGGCTCACCAAAGCCATGCGGAACTGGCTGCGGCTGCGGGACGGCAAATGCCCGTTCCCCGGCTGCAGCAACAACTCCCTGGACAACGAAGCCGACCACATCCTCGCCTGGCACCAAGGCGGCACCACCGGAATATCGAACCTCGGCCAGCCCTGCCGCAAACACCACAAACTCCGCCACACCAGCGGCTGGAAACCAACACCAGCCACCACAACCGAACCACCCGGCTGGACCTCACCCACCGGCCGGCACTACAAAAGCGAACACCAGAACTGGGAACCACCCCACTGGCCCGGAAGCATCGGAGACGCAGCCATGCCCAGCACTCATGGCTGCCCTGCCGAAGACGCCCTATTTCTGGAGCCCCCACTGGAGGAACCTCCGGGCGACAACTTCCTGGATCCTGACGACCTTCCGGCTGAAGATCCTCTTTGGGAGGACTTCTATGCCGTGGCGATCGTTTTGCCTCAAGACCCGTTCAGGAATTGGGCCCTGGCACTGACGACCTAGCAGCCACCTCAGCTGTTGGCATCGCTAGGTGACGCCCGCGCTACCTAGCGATGCAGTCAGCCTCGGGGCTAAGGGCTGCAACGCGGGATGAGGCCGTCAAACTTTCCCCGGCGCACGCAGGCGGCTAGATTCATCAGCAAGATGACTAATTCACGCGCGCCCATCAATGCAACGGCTTACTGGACCACAGCCCGGGAGCACGGCGAGCTCCGGTCGGAGGAACTCCCGGTGCCTGGTCCCGGCGAAGCGCTGGTCCGCGCACTCTACTCCGGCATCAGCAAGGGCACCGAGATGGTGGTCCACCACGGCCTCGTCCCGCCACGGGTCGCCGAAGAGATGCGGGCCCCGCATCAGGAGGGCCAGTTTCCGGGGCCAGTGAAGTTCGGCTACCTGTCGGTGGGAGTTGTGGAGAAGGGGCCGGCAGAGTGGATAGGCCAGCGGGTGTTCTGCCTGAATCCGCATCAGGACCGATACGTGCTGCCCCTTGATGCACTCACCAAAATTCCTGACGGCGTTCCCTCGCAACGTGCTGTCCTCACCGGAACGGTGGAAACGGCAGTGAATGCCCTGTGGGAGGCCGGCCCGCGCCTGGGAGACAGAGTAGCCGTGGTGGGTGCAGGCCTGGTGGGCGGCATGGTTGCCACCCTGCTGAGGACCTTCCCACTGCAGCGGCTTCAGCTCATAGACGTGGACCCGGGGCGGAAGGACCTGGCAGACGCCCTTGGCGTGGAATTCACCCACCCGGATGACGCCCTGGATGACTGCGATATTGTGTTTCACTGCTCGGCATCCCAGGAAGGACTCGAGCGCAGCCTCCAGCTCGCCGGTGATGAAGGCGACGTGATCGAAATGTCTTGGTACGCCAACCGGGAAGTCACACTGCCGCTGGGCGAGGACTTCCACGCCCGCCGGCTCTCAATCCGCGCCAGCCAGGTAGGAGTGGTGGCACGTGCCCGGCGCCACCGCAGGACCAACGCCGACCGCCTGGACCTCGCCGTATCCCTGCTGGCCGATCCGGTGTTCGACGCGTTCCTGACCGGATCGTCACCCTTCACCGACCTGCCCGGCATTGTGCAGGGCCTCGCCGACGGTTCGGTGGACGCGCTGTGCCACGTCATTGAATACCCGCAAGTCGAATGCCCACAAGCTCAAGACCTGCAAGACCAAAACCCCGAAGATCAACTCACCGACGACCCGACCCGCGAAGACCAGAGGTAGCCCATTGTTCAGCCTGACCGTCCGCCGCCACTTCATGATCGCCCACAGCCTTCCGCGCGAGGCTTTCGGCCCCGCCCAGGCACTGCACGGGGCTACCTTCGTTGCGGAGGTTGCCTTCCGCCGTCGGACGCTCAATGATGAAGCCATCGTGCTGGACATCGGCGCCGCCGGCACCATCATCGAGGAGGTGCTGGCGGGCTTGAACTACCGCAACCTGGACGAGCACCCGGACTTCCAGGGAAAGCTCAGCACCACCGAGGCGCTTGCGGAGTACGTCGCCCAGTCGGTTGCCGGCAAGGTCAAGGACACTGACGACGGCCGCGAGCTTGCGGGTATAGATGTCACCCTGCGCGAAAATCCGGACGCCTGGGCCACCTACTCGCTTGACCTCTCCGCCGCCTGACCATGCGGCCCATCCGGCTCCTCGTTCCTGCCAACATCCGGCACAACTCCGGCGGCAACGTTTACAACGCGCGCCTGGTCCAGGCACTGCGGGACCTGGGCGTCGACGTGCATGTGCTGGCAGTCGAGGGCTCCTGGCCGGAGTCCAGCGCCGAAGAACGACGCCGGCTGGGCAGCTTGCTGGGCGAGCGGGAGCCGGAGGGGCAACACGGCTCCGTCGTCACCATAGTCGACGGCCTGATCGCCATGGGTGCGCCGGACGAACTGGAATTAGCAGCCAAAGCCCGGCAGGAGACCTGGGTGCTGGTGCACATGCCGGCCCCGTCGCGCCACGAGCTGGAGGCACGGTCCCTACGTGCGGCATCGGGAGTGATCTGTACCAGCAGTTGGGCGGCCATCACTCTCGAAGCCCGCCACGGCCTTTCCGGGCTGCGGGTGGCCCTGCCCGGTACGGATCCCGCACCTGTGGCCGAGGGATCCATTCCGCCGCACATCATCACCGTAGCCGCGCTCCTCCCGAACAAGGACCAGTTGCTGGCCGTTGAGGCACTGGCACGGATCCCGGAACTCGAGTGGACAGCATCACTGGTGGGATCGGACCAGGCGGACCCGGAATACGCAGGCCGCGTACGGGCCGCGGTCGCCGCGCACGGGCTGGAAAACCGGGTGGGGCTTACCGGTGAGCTGAAAGGGCGGTCGCTCGAGGACGAATGGAACCGCGCAGACCTAAGCGTCCTGGTGTCCCAGGCTGAGGCCTTCGGCATGGTAGTCACGGAGTCGCTCGCCCACGGAATTCCCGTGGTTGTCCGCGAAGGAACAGGCGCCGTTGAAGCCCTAAGTTTTGCCGCGCCGGGAGTGGAGTCTGGAGAGCGGGCGGGCGCTCACCTCCCCGGAACTGCCGTAACTTTTCCGTCCGATGCTGACCCTGGAAACCCTGCCGTACTGGCCGGGGTCCTGCGGCGCTGGCTGCAGGACGGCGCAACCAGGGACGCCTGGCGGGCAGCCGCGCTTGAGACGAGGAACCGCTTGCCGCGGTGGGACCGGACGGCCGCGCACGTTCTCGACACCCTCGGCGGCTAAAGTTCCTACGCGGATGGGAGCACGCACAAGCACCTACAGCCGCGTACGGTGCCCCACAAAAAAGTCACGCAACAGCCCGCCGCATTCGGCTTCGCGGATCCCCGCGTAGACCTCAACCCAGTGATTCAGCCGGCGCTCGCGGAGCACGTCGAACACGGATCCCGCTGCGCCCGCCTTCTCATCCCAGGCGCCGAAAACCACCCGGGGAATCCGTGCAAGGACAATCGCACCGGCACACATCGCGCAGGGCTCGAGGGTCACCACCAGCGTGCAGTCCGCCAGCCGCCAACCATCTCCGCTCCCGCCGTCGGCCAATCGCAGGTCCCGCAAGCGCGCCGCCGCCTCCCGGATCGCAACCACTTCGGCGTGTGCGGTGGGGTCGCCCAGCTCCTCCCGCTGGTTCCGGCCGGAACCCAGCACGACGCCGTCGGGCCCTATTACAACGGCTCCGATCGGCACGTCCTCCGTAGCAAGGGCACGGCGCGCCTCCGCGAGGGCGAGGCCCATCCAGGCATCGTATTTGCTATCTGCGGAGACCATGGCTCAATGATAGTTTCGAAGGATACCCAGAGCCCGTGACGAAGATCCGCCGGGAGGCACAATGAGCACCGTCCGAGACCGCATGGACAAGTGGATCAAGCCCTATGCCGCCCTGTGGCTGACGATGATCATCGGCGGGGCGCTGGTGCTCACCATGGCCCTGCTGGGAGCCGAGGTGTACTCGGACGTGGTGGACGAGGAAGGACTGACAAGCCTCGATATTCCAGCATTGGAATATTCACAATCCCTGCGGAACCCCGAAGTGGATGCCTTCGCTACCGCCTTTACGAACGTGGGCGGCGGGATCGGTATGCCAATCCTCGCAAGCATCCTCACGGCCTGGCTGACACTCCTGAGCCGGACTTGGCGCCCCATTGTCCTGGTGGGCGGCGCAGCCCTTGTTTCCACCACGGCCACCACCCTGGGCAAGCGCCTGGTGGGCAGGACCCGCCCGGACCACTCCGAAGCAGTACCGCCCTTCGAGACCACACCGTCATTCCCCAGCGGCCACACCCTGAATACAACAGTGGTGATCGGCGTCCTGGTGTACATCATGTGCCTTCAGTTCCAGATGCTCTGGGCAAGAATTACTGCCATCACCGCCGGCGCACTGTTCATCATCGCCATGGGATTGAGCAGGGTGTTCCTGGGGCATCACTGGATGACGGACGTGATAGCGGGATGGCTCCTGGGGCTGGCATGGGTGTGCATGGTGATCCTGGCCCACCGGCTGTTCCACCTGATCCGGAAGCGGGAACATGCCGGCCCGGCACCCACCTTCGAGCACCCGGTCCTCCGCGAGGACCACAGCGCGGACCCGCTCACAAGCAGCGCCGGCACCTCCGGACAGAGCGACGGCGGACCCTCACGGGGGACTGGCGGCACCTCCGAAAGGAACGACGGCGGCGCCCCGGGAAGGTCCGACGGCGGGACGTTCCGTCGAAGCGACGGCGGCTCCTCACGGACGGGTGCAGGAGGCTAACGGCAGGAAATGGCCCAGCGGCCGGATGATAGTTTTGACCCATGCGCACTCTCGTTGTGGACCACCCGCTGGTCGCCCATAAGCTCACCGTCCTGCGGGACAAGAACACCCCGTCCCCGGTCTTCCGGCAGCTGACGGAGGAGCTGGTGACACTCCTTGCCTACGAGGCCACCCGCGAGGTCCGCACCGAACCCGTCACCATCGAAACGCCCGTCAGCACCACCGTGGGTACGGCGTTCACCAAGCCAACCCCGCTGGTGGTTCCCATCCTGCGGGCCGGCCTGGGCATGCTCGAGGGCATGACCAAACTCGTTCCTACCGCTGAGGTCGGATTCCTGGGGATGGCCCGCGACGAGGAAACCCTGGACATCATCACCTATGCCGAGCGCCTCCCCGAGAACCTCACGGACCGGCAGATCTTCGTCCTGGACCCCATGCTGGCCACCGGCGGAACCCTCCGCGAGGCCATCAAGTTCCTCTTCAAGCGCGGCGCTTCGGACGTGACCTGCATCTGCCTCCTGGCCGCCCCGGAAGGTTTGGCCAAGCTGGAGGAGGAACTCTCCGATGCCAACGTGACCATAGTCCTGGCCTCCATCGATGAAAAGCTCAACGAGAAGTCGTACATCGTTCCAGGGCTGGGGGATGCGGGCGATCGCCTTTACGGCATCGCAGGGTAGTCCTCAAGCCTTTTTCATTCCGCCCCCCGCCGTTAGCCTGTGCGGATGGACTGGAAACTCGAACTTGTGTACGTCCCTGTGTCCGACGTGGACCGCGCCAAGGACTTCTACGTCAACAAGGTGGGCTTTAATGCCGACTTTGATGAGCGGCCCACGGACTCCATCCGCTTTGTCCAGCTGACGCCTCCCGGCTCCGCCTGCTCAATCTGTATTGGCGACGGGCTTACGGAGGCGCCTCCCGGCACCGGCTCCAACCTCCAACTGGTGGTCAGCGACATTAATGCCGCGCACCAGCAGCTCAAGAGCAACGGAGTGGACGTCAGTGACGTGGATGTGCAGGATTGGGGCCACTTTGTGTACTTCGCCGATCCCGACGGCAACAGGTGGGCGGTCCAGTACATCCCCGGCCGCGGCGCCTGACATACCGTAAGCGGAAACGGGATAGTGGAGGCGCAGCGGTGATCCCCCGAGCGCAGCGCCTAAGGCACAATGGGGACCGTGAACGCCTCCACACCGGCTGCTGTCCGGACCCTGACCTGCCGCGCCGTCCTCTTCGACATGGACGGCACCCTGGTGGATTCCACGGCAGTGGTGGAACAGGTCTGGGGTGAATTCGCGGCGCGCTACGGGCTGGACATCGAGGAAATACTCCGGACGTCGCACGGCGTCCAAGCCGGCGATACCGTCCGGCGTTTCGCGCCGCCCGGGGCGGACGTGCTGGCGCTGACAGCGGAACTCGGCGCCATGGAACGCCTCCGGACAGAGGGCATCCTGCCGCTGCCCGGAGCCGCCCGGCTGCTGGCCGCCCTGCCGGCGGACGCCGTCGCGCTGGTGACATCAGCTGACCGCGTCCTTGCTGACATCCGGATGGCTGCAGCGGGGCTGGCCATGCCGGCCACCGTCGTGACGGCCGAACTGGTGACCCGGGGCAAACCGGATCCCGAGGGATACCTGAAGGCCGCTGCCGGTCTCGGCGTGGATCCCTCCGACGCCGTGGTGTTTGAAGACGCTCCCGCCGGCATTGCGGCAGGGGTGGCCGCCGGTATCCCAACCGTAGCCGTGGGGCCGAACACCGGGCCGCTTCCGGCGGGGGTCCTGCATATTCCTGATTACGGTGCCGTCGCCGCCCGAGTGGACAAGGACGAGGAGGGCCGGACGGTCATTTCTTTCCGGCTTTGAGGTCCGCCACCACTCTGGCAATGCGTCGCGACCTGGTCTCGGGAGTTTTGGCTTCGCCCAGCGGCTCCACGTACCGCCGCTGGGCGCTGTAGCCCAGGGTCGCGTAGAACTCCTGCGCCGCCGGCTCCGCAGCCATTGCAGCGGCAAGATCCTCAGGGACCTCAACAATCCGGGGTTGCGTGTCCAGTTCCACGTCCACGTCAACGGTGGCTCCGGCTTCGACACCAACAAACTCCCTGTTGGCTGTGCTCAGCGAAATCAGGTTTTGCCCGCCCATCACTGCGATGCTGCTGCGATAGCTTTTGCCGTTGATGCTGACCACCACAGGCGGCCGCTTGCCGGCTCCCAGCTCCGTAACAACCTGCTCGGGGACGACGATGCCGGTTTTATTGCCGTTGCCCTGGATAGTGGTGATGAATTTCATGGACCACAGTATGCCGGGCGGCCCGGTCCTTCAAAAGGTGTGGGACCCAGAAGCTGCGGGATCCAGACGTGCGGGGCTGATTAGTACGCCGCCCGTGTTGCAGAGCGGGTGTGCCCGTACTGTCTAGTACCAGTTATTCGACAGGTGGAAGTTCAGGGCACCGCACGGGGACTGGTAACGCTCCTGGATGTAGTTCAGGCCCCAGTTGATCTGCGTGCGGTAGTTGGTGAGGTAGTCCGCACCGGCGCTGGCCATCTTCTCAGCCGGCAGGGACTGGACGATGCCGTAGGCGCCGCTGCTCGGGTTGGTGGCCGTGGTGGTCCAGTCCGATTCCTTGTCCCACAGGGTTACCAGGCACTGCATCTGGTCAGGAGCCCAGCCGTAGTTCGCCAGCTGGCCGGCGGCGTAAGCCTGGGCGCCGGCGGGATCGTTGACCGCGACGGCGGGCGCAGGCTCGG
>NZ_JBNHGJ010000065.1:0-7568 GCF_059091165.1 Arthrobacter sp. Hb9-2
GCATTTGTGAACTCATTCCTACATCCTCCCTTGCCGCTCGCCCTCATGTCGTGATCAGCGCACGAAGGCGCAATCGAGATGTGCCCGTTAGCCGGTCGATCACCGTGCCCAGGAAACGTGCCGCACCTCCCGTGCAGTTACTGGCTTAGGCCATGTACGTAAGACCCGCACGATCAAATGCACGGTGACGGGGGGATTACTGCAACCCTGTTCCTCATGACTGGAATGAAGATCGGTTATGCCCGGGTCTCGACAAACGATCAGGACCTAACCGCCCAACGAAACGCTCTCCTTTCCCTTGGTGTTGAAGAGAAGCAAATCTTCGTCGATCACGGACTGACGGGATCTGACCGGGTGCGTCCTGGACTGCGTGAAGCGATGGCGGCATGCCGAGCCGGCGATACGCTGGTGGTGACCAAGCTGGACCGTTTGGCGCGTTCCCTTTCCGATGCCCGGGATATAGCGGACGAGCTGACGGCCAAAGGGGTAGCCCTTAGTCTCGGCGGCAGCACCCACGATCCGACTGACCCGGTAGGCCAGCTGCTGTTCAACGTCTTGGGGATGGTGGCCGAGTTTGAGGCAGATCTGATCCGGGCGCGCACCCGCGAGGGTATGGCGGTCGCAAAAGCGAAGGGGCGGCTGAAAGGCAAGCAGCCAAAATTGTCCAAGACGCAGCGGAAGCACCTGCTGACACTGCACGACGCCGGCGAGCATTCGCAGGCGGAACTGGCCGAACTGTTCCGGGTATCGCGGACGACGGTGTACCGCGAGATCCAAAGGCGCATCATGTGAGGACCGTTGCGGCGTCCTATGCTAAGAGTGCCACTTAGCGCTGCAAGAAGACCGCCATTCCCAGGACGCCCGCGCCAAGGCCAAGTGGCCAAGGGGCGCACCGCCGATGGCGCCGCGCGTCTCGTGGGCTGGAGCGCGCAGCGCTCTACGGCCACCAGCAAGCTCGTGCTGCACGCTAGAGCACCACAACGTAGCCCGGAAACCACGAGCTGACTGAAGACTCCGGTTTCCCGTCCTCGCCCAGCTAGCGCCCAGGTCTACTGCACAGACCTCGCTTCGCTCGGACTGTAAAAGCATTTTTCTATTTTTGCTGCTGTCCTTCGGATCGTACGTGCCCGCTCCACCGGCTCAACCGTCCTGCGGACGGCTGCGCGGCCGATGCCTTGTGTCGGCGCTTCGCTTATTTCCTCCCACAACCCATCCGCTGCTTGCCCTTCGGGTTGCCCCGGTTCCGTCGGGCACAGCTACGCGTCGCTCCGCCAGCAGGCAAAAACAACCGGGGGGAGAGGGGACGCTGGCCGGTCACCAAAGCCGACCCACCCACCGGATCCTCAGCAAGGACGAGAGAAACTATGAACGATCGCATTGCACGCGCAGCCCTGACCCGACTCTTCGAACCCGGCGACCGTGTCGGTCGGGCCCTCGTGGGCAGGCTCGGCGCGTACGCCGCGTTGAGGCTTGCCACCGGCGCCCAGCCCGTACACGCCATTCCGGAGGCCTCCGTCGAAGAACTGTCAGAAGCGTTGAGACGATGGGCTCCGCGGGTTCCGGAGGTCGACCCGGAGAAGGACCTGGCAACCACCGAACGCCTCGGCGGCGGGTTCCTCATCCCAGGAGATGAGCACTGGCCCGAAGGCTTAAACGACCTGCCCGACGCCCCGTACGGGCTTTGGTACCGGGGCAACATCGACAACGGCATCCCAGCGCCTTCGAAGTGTGTGGCCCTGACCGGATCCCGGGACTCGACCAGCTACGGCGCCTCCGTTACAGGAGATATGGCATACGGGTTGGCCCAACGTGGAATCTGCGTGATCTCAGGTCTGGCCTACGGCATCGATGCGCACGCACACCGGGCCGCATTGGCCGGGAGCCAGGGAGAAGGACCCGCAACCCTCGCGGTACTGGCCGGAGGCCTCGACCGAGACTACCCGTCCGGAAACGCTGACCTCGCGGCCGCGATCCGCGCCAACGGCCTGACGCTCTCCGAACTGCCCCCGGGAACCGCGCCGACCAGGTATAGGTTTTTGCAGAGGAACCGTATCATCGCGGCTCTCGCAGGCGTGACCTGCGTTGTGGAAGCCCGGTGGCGGTCCGGTGCGCTTAACACCGCGCATCACGCCGAAACCATTGCCCGGCACGTCGCGGCCGTCCCCGGGAGCGTGCACAGCGCCAACTCCGCAGGATGCCTCCGGCTCCTGAAAGAAGGCGCGGCGGTGCTGGTGTCCGAGGCGGCCGAACTGGCCGAACTCCTCGCAGGCTAGTCCCGTCAGGTGGCCGTCCCATTGCCGGGGCGGTCACCGCTGGCGGTCCGCCGTCGTGGCCGGCTTGCGCGGTGGGTCGGCTGCGGCGGACCGCCGTTCGCACACTCAGTGCCGGCGACCGGGGCGCGCGGCCGCCTATGCCAAGGGATGCCGAAAGAAGAATCGGGGTGCTGATGGAGGGTTCGCAGGGCTCACCAGGAAAAGGGCGTCCGCTGGCGCGGCCGGCTGTGGGTCCAGTGCCGGCTCCGCAGGGCTCCGCCGCCCCTGGCCCTGTTTTGTCTACGACGTTTTGGCTGCTGTCCTGACGGATTGTACGTGTCCGCTCCGGCCCGTCTAGCCCCTCCTTCGTCGGGGCCTGCGGTGCACGAAATGTCCCTGCGGCGCTCCTTTGTCGCTGATTTCCTCCGGGAATTTCCCGCCCCTTGCCCTGCGGGTAGACAGGCCTCCGTCGGCCACAGCTCCGCAAGCTTCGCCAGCAGCCAAAACAACGGGGGGAGAGGGGACGCTGGCCGGACACCTAAGCCGCCCCGCCACCGGCAACCAACTTTGGTCCGCGCCAGCACCCGTTTCCAGCCGCTTGACAAGACATAGAAGCGTCTGTGACGCCATGCACGGACGAGGACGTGGCTGAACGTGACCTGTGCTTCTCCTTGCCCTGGACGTGGGCCAACTCTTCCGGCGAGCAAAGGATGGGGGTGCCGTAGTTGCCGGAGAAGTGGGCCGCAGCTCCGGTGTGGTCGACGTGGCCGTGCGTGATGAGCACGGCCCGGGCATCAGCCGGCTGCAGTCCCAGGTGCCTGATCGATTCCAGCACCAGGGGGCTATCGGCGGGGTAGCCGCTGTCGATGAGCATAAAACCCGACCCGTCGCGGACCACGATCCAGTTCGAGGCTGGTCCCTCAACGAGGAAGACGCCAGGCACCTGCTCGGAAACGCGGGAGGAAGGATGCCAGCCTGAGGTTGTGGAACGCACTGGCCCATCGTAGCGGCCGCTCCCGTTCATAGAGCTGCGTCCGTCACCTACACAAGGGGCCATGGGTAACGCATTCCGGTGGGGTCGAGCGGCAGCACGCAATCCCGCAGCACACGCTGCACACGCCGCTGCAGGGCGGCCACTTCGGCGTCGTCCAGAAGCTGCGCGACGTCGGGCGGTACGCGCTCCACGAGCGGGGTCACGTCCTGCAGCAACGAGGCAGGAATGGGTTCGCCCGCAAAATCCCAAATGACAGTGCGCAGCTTGAAGCCGGCGGAGAAACACAGCCCATGGTCGATGCCCCATACCCGCCCGTCATGCCCGCGCAAAACGTGTCCGCTTTTACGGTCCGTGTTGTTGCTGATGAAATCGAACAGGGCGATACGGAACAGGGCGTCATGGGTTTCCGGCGATTCCTCGTACAGGGTGAAGTAGTGGTCCCGGTAGTCGCAGGGCACGAACCATTGCAGCGACCCAATTCCCAAGGGAGAGACGTCCCGGATCACTGTTGGCGGCACGAGCCCCCACTGCAGGTAGTCGCTCAGGAGGTACGCAGCGCGTTCGCGCCGGTACAGTCCGGGCTCGAAGTCGGACAATGGCCGTTCTCCGGCCTCCGGCTTGTAGACAGCATGGGCTGAGTCGTCCCCGGAGGAAACCCGCACAAGGAACGTGGCGTTGCTGCTCCTCGGGATGCGTGCCAGCAGTTCCACCCGGCCTTTGTTGAGCAGCGTCAGTTCCCGCCCCGGCACCGGCTGTCCCTTTTCAAGGCCTGGCCCAGCCAGGCGCGCCCGGTTTCATTGCGCCCTCAGCCCGCTCAGGGGCTCTGACGTCGAATTCACCATGAGCACCGCAGGCGCCTGGCCTTCGACATGGGAGATGACCGAGACCGAGCCGGGGCTGATCACGATGCGCTGGAAAAGATCAAGGGGGGTGCCCAGGGCGTCGGCAACGGCGGCCTTGATCGGGTCTGCGTGGGAGAAACATACGACGGCGCCTCCGGGGTGCGCGGTGCGCAGCACCTCGAGTGCACCGACCATCCGCGCCTGCATCTCGGTGAAGCTTTCCCCGTTGGGAAAGCGGAACGTTGACGGACTCTGCTGGACGGCCTGCCACTGCGGCAAAGCGGCCAGTTCGGCGAGCGCGGCCCCTGTCCAGTCGCCGAAGTCGCATTCGAGCAGCCCGGGATCTTCGTTCACCTCCAATGCGGAGCGCACTGCGGCCGGCGCTGCAGTTTCCCGGGCCCGCTCCAGGGGCGAGGAATAGATGGCGTTCACCGGAAGCCCGTCGAGGCGTTCGGCTACGCGTTCGGCCTGCACCCGGCCCCGCTCGGACAGGTACAGCCCCGGTGCCCGCCCCGGCAGCACCCTTCCCGTGGTGGGCGTCTCCCCATGGCGAACCAGGAGGAGGAGGGTGCGTTCCGGTCCCGCCGGCGGTTGCGGTGGCATTGTCTGCGTTGCTGCGATCATCGGTATCAGGGTATGCCCGGAAACGGCTGAGGAACGGGTGTTTGCAGAAATCCCTCGATTCACAGCACATGAGGGGACTACCGTGGAGTGGTGACTGATCGACCCGATATCTTCACGGTTGGAGAACTGCGTGCGGCCGGGCACGTCCACAAGGACCTGCGCCACGAGATCCGCGACAACCTGCTCGCCGCGCTCGCCGCCGGCCGCGATCCATGGCCCGGGCTGTACGGCTTCAGCAGAACCGTCCTTCCCCAGCTCGAGCGCGCCTTGATAGCCGGCCACGACGTCGTGCTCCTCGGCGAACGGGGGCAGGGCAAAACCCGGCTCCTCCGCACGCTGGCCGGGCTGCTGGACGAATGGTCACCGGTGATCGAGGACTCGGAACTCAACGAACACCCGTACGAGCCGATCACGGAGCACTCCCGCGCCCGCGCCCTCACCGAAGGGGACCGGATGCGCGTGGCATGGCGCCACCGGTCGGAACGGTACGTGGAGAAGCTCGCCACCCCGGACACATCCGTTGCCGATCTCATCGGCGACGTCGATCCGATGCGGGTGGCCGAGGGCCGCCGCCTGGGGGATCCGGAAACCATCCACTACGGCCTGGTCCCGCGCTCCAACCGCGGCATTATCGCCATCAACGAACTGCCCGACCTTGCCGAGCGGATCCAGGTGTCAATGCTGAACGTGATGGAAGAGCGCGATATCCAGATCCGCGGCTACGTGCTGCGGCTGCCGCTGGACGTACTCGTCGTCGCGTCGGCCAACCCGGAGGATTACACCAACCGCGGCAGGATCATCACGCCGCTAAAGGACCGGTTCGGCGCCGAGATCCGGACCCACTACCCGATAGAGCTGGCCGACGAGGTGGCGGTGATTCGGCAGGAGGGGCAGCTGGTGGCCGATGTCCCGCCCGTCATCCTTGAGATCCTGGCCCGATACACCCGCGCGCTCCGGCAGTCCCCGGCGATCAACCAGACCTCCGGGGTCTCCGCACGGTTCGCCATCGCCGGTGCGGAAACCGTCGCCGCAGCAGCGCTTCGCCGGGCCAGTGTCCGCGGGGAGGAGGAAGCCGTGGCCCGGATCGTGGACCTTGGCACCGCGGTGGACGTCCTCACCGGCAAGATCGAATTCGAGTCGGGGGAAGAAGGCCGCGAGCAGGCGGTCCTGGACCACCTTTTGCGCACCGCCACCGCCGAGGCAGTGCGGGCGCACTATCAAGGCATCGACCTGGGGCCGCTTGTCGCTGCCCTCGACGGCCACAGGACCGTGACCACCGGCGAACATGTCACGGCGCAGGAATTCCTGCAGAACCTGCCGTCCCTCAACGGAACGGGCCTGTACGACGAAATCAGCGGCCGGCTCGGTGCAACCAACGAAGGGCAGCGCGCAGCCGCCATTGAACTCGCACTGGAAGGCCTCTACCTCGCCCGGCGGATCTCAAAGGAGTCCGACGACGAGGAAACCATCTACGGCTAGCGGAAGAACGGCAGCAGCTGGCTGAAAGCAGCGGCACGGCCAGGACAGGAACAGGAGGCATCATGGGCGTTCACAACCACTCCGCCAGGTATGGCCGGTACACGGGCGGGCCAGACCCGCTCGCGCCCCCCGTTGACCTGGCCGAGGCCCTGGACGCCGTCGCCGAGGACGTCATGGCCGGCTACTCGCCCCGGCACGCCCTGCAGGAGTTCCTGCGGCGCGGCGGCCGGAACCGGGAAGGCCTGGATGACCTCGCCCGGCGCGTCCAGCAGCGCCGCAATGAACTCCTGGGCCGGCACCGCCTCGACGGCACCCTCAACGAGGTCCAGAAGCTGCTCGAAACGGCCGTGCTGGAGGAACGCAAGCAGCTTGCCCGGGACGCGATGATGGACAACACCGACCGGGCCTTCCGGGAGATGCAGCTGCAGAACCTGCCCCAGTCCACGGCGGCAGCCGTCAACGAGCTCGCCTCCTACGACTGGCAGTCCAGCACTGCGCGGGAGGCGTACGAGCAGATCAAGGACCTGCTCGGCCGTGAGGTCCTCGACCAGCGGTTCGCCGGGATGAAGCAGGCGCTCGAGAACGCCACGGATGAGGACCGGGCTGCCGTGAACAGCATGCTGCGGGACCTCAACGGGCTGCTGGACAAACACCGGCGCGGCGAAGACACCGATGCTGACTTCCAGGACTTCATGGCCAGGCACGGCGGTTTCTTTCCGGAGAACCCCCAGTCCGTGGAGGAACTGATTGATGCCCTCGCCAAGCGCGCGGCCGCAGCGCAGCGGCTCCTGCAGTCCATGTCTGACGAACAGCGCGATGAGCTCATGCGGCTCTCGGCCCAGGCTTTCGGCTCACCGGACCTGATGGCCCAGCTTGATCAGCTGGACTCCAGCCTGCGGGCCCTGCGCCCCGGCGAGGACTGGACCGGGTCCGAACGCTTTGAGGGCCAGGAGGGCGTGGGCCTGGGTGACGGCACCGGCGTGCTCCAGGACCTCGCCGAGCTCGACGGGTTGGCCGAACAGCTGTCCCAGTCCTACAACGGGTCAAACCTCGGCGATCTGGATCTGGACGCCCTCGCCCGCCAGCTTGGCCAGAATGCCGCCGTGACCGCCCGCACCCTCGCCGAGGTAGAGCGGGCCATGCAGGACGGCGGCTACCTGCGGCGGGGAGCCGACGGCGACCTGCGGCTGTCTCCGCAGGCCATGCGGAGGCTGGGCAAGTCCCTGTTGCGGGATACCGCCAAGCAGCTGTCAGGCCGGCAGGGGCGGCGGGACACGCGGCGTTAATGTTGGCGAGGGCAGTAATGCCTACCCTTGCTGCACCTCCCAGAAGTGGGCTCTCTTGAATATAAGGAACTGCCTGTTGCCATAAGAAGAG
>NZ_JBNHGJ010000066.1:0-7087 GCF_059091165.1 Arthrobacter sp. Hb9-2
GGACTCAACCCACTCGGCGGTCTCTTCCGGATCACGATCAGGCAGCTGGTTAGTCAACCCGCTGAGGATATGGGAGGTATCTTCTCCTGCAGCCACGGGAGCCTCATTTCATCGTCGAATGGCTCATGTTTTCGTATTGTGAGAAAACATTCTTGCTATACGAGATTAGCGATACGGCGGCATGAGGGTCAACATTGGCGGCAGTGTCGAACGCCTCCGTGCCATCCAAGAGTCCTGTGAACCGATTGTGACTACGGCCGGCCGCACCCCGCCCTTGACCATGGGTGATGCAGGTCATACTCTTATTTCACTATTCAATATCTTGATTCCGCATAGTGGAATAACAGAAACGGCTTCCAGAGCCGGTCTCACCACCGCGGATCCTCCCAGAATTGAGACCTCTATGCAGACCCCTCCACCGGTGGGCGTTGACGCGGCTTCCGACCTGACAGCGCCGTCAGTTTCCCCCGCGCACCCCTCCCTTACCGTCGAAGCCCTGTGCGAGTCAGCCAGCACAGCATCCGGCCAGGCCATCAGTCCCACTCTTTATAACGTGGATCTCGCCCCCACCAAGCGTGCCGGCCGAAGCTGGTCCGGCTACAGCATCTTCACCCTGTGGGCCAACGATGTCCACAGCCTCGGCAACTATGCCTTCGCCATCGGGCTGTTCGCTTTGGGGCTCGGCGGCTGGCAGATCCTTCTCGCCCTGGGCATCGGAGCGGCCCTGCTTTTCGGCCTCCTGAACCTTTCCGGATTCATGGGCGTCAAGACGGGCGTTCCGTTTCCGGTCATGAGCCGGATCAGCTTCGGCATCCGCGGGGCCCAGATTGCCAGCCTGCTCCGGGGAGCCGTCGCCGTGGCCTGGTTCGGCATCCAGACTTACCTTGCCTCCGTGGTCTTCCGCGTGATGCTTGTGGCAATGTTCCCTGGCCTCGGTGCCCTGGACAAAGACTCAATTCTTGGGCTGTCCACCCTGGGCTGGATCGCCTTTGTCATCCTTTGGGTGGTCCAGCTGGTCATCGTCAGCTTCGGCATGGAGATGATCCGCAAGTACGAGGCCTTCGCCGGCCCGGTCATCCTGGCCACCATGGCAGCCATCGCCGTCTGGATCTTCATTGAAGCCGGCGGCGCCATCGCCTGGTCCTCGGACAACGCCCTCGAAGGGCCCGAGATGTGGCTTACCATTTTCGCCGGCGGTGCCCTGTGGGTCTCCATCTACGGCACGTTCGTCCTGAACTTCTGCGACTTCACTCGCTCCGCCGTCTCCAAGAAGGCCGTGGTCCGCGGAAACTTCTGGGGCATCCCCATTAACATGCTCGTCTTCGGCGCCATCGTTGTGGTCATGGCCGGCGGGCAGTTCAAAATCAATGGCACCATCATCGAAAGCCCCTCGGACATCGTCCAGACGATCCCGAACACGCTCTTCCTTGTGCTGGCTTGCCTCGCCCTGCTGATCCTGACCATTGCGGTCAACCTCATGGCCAACTTCGTGGCTCCTGTCTACGCCCTGACCAACCTGTTTCCCAAGCGGCTGAACTTCCGTAAGGCGGCCATCGTCAGCGCGGTCATCGGCCTCGTCATCCTGCCGTGGAACCTCTACAACAACCCGCTGGTGATTGTGTACTTCCTGGGCGGCCTCGGCGCCCTGCTCGGCCCCCTGTTCGGCGTGGTGATGGCGGATTACTGGCTGATCCGGCGCGGTAAGGTCAACGTCCCCGAGCTGTACACCGCATCCGAGGCCGGAACGTACTACTACCGGAACGGCGTCAACCCGAGGGCGATCATAGCCATGGTGCCGGCCGCCGTCGTCGCTCTCCTTATTGCGTTCGTACCGGCACTGGCCTCGGCAGCACCCTTCGCGTGGTTCTTCGCCGCCGGCATCGCAGCGGTGGTGTATTTCTCCATCGCGGACCGGTCGCAGCGGCTGGAAGACCGCGACGGCGAGGCCATCGCCGTTGCCAGCACCCACTGAGCCAGCACCCTGAGTAAGGAAACCCCAATGCGCATACTCGTTGCGAACGTCAACACCACCGAGTCCATGACCCGCTCCATTGCGGCGCAGGCACGCAACAATGCAGCGCCCGGAACGGAAATCGTGGGGATAACGCCGCGCTTCGGTGCGGACTCCTGTGAAGGCAACTTCGAAAGCTACCTGGCAGCCATCGCCGTGATGGACGCGGTGACCCGCTACCCGGAGCCGTTCGACGCCGTCGTCCAGGCCGGTTACGGCGAGCACGGACGGGAGGGGCTGCAGGAGCTGTTGGAGGTTCCGGTGGTGGACATCACTGAGGCAGCGGCCAGCACCGCGATGTTCCTGGGCCACAAGTACTCGGTGGTCACCACCCTGGACCGGACCGTCCCGCTCATCGAGGACCGGCTCAAGCTGGCGGGCCTGGACGCCCGCTGCGCCTCGGTCCGGGCCAGCGGAATGGCCGTCCTGGAACTGGAGGAAGAACCGGAGCGCGCGGTGGAGGCGATCATCAACCAGGCCATGCTTGCCGTTACCCAGGACAAGGCTGAGGTGATTGTGCTCGGGTGCGGCGGAATGGCCGGGTTGGATGAGCAGATCCGGCAGCGCGCGGGAGTGCCGGTGGTGGATGGTGTGGCGTCAGCCGTGGCGATCGCCGAATCCCTGGTCCGGATGCGGCTGTCCACCTCCAAAGTCCGGACGTACGCTGCACCGCGGCCGAAAACCGTCATAGGCTGGCCGCTCAACAGCACCGACGTGCCGGCGTCCCTTTAGGCGCTCCCTTCAGGCGCGGCGGCGTCTCGGCAGTACAGGAGAAAATAGTGAACTATCCCCAGCAACCCGGGCGCGTGGCAGTGGTTACCGGAGCGGGTTCCGGAATCGGCCGGGCAGTGGCCCGCCTGCTCCTGGACGATGGCTACGGCGTCGCCCTCGCCGGGCGGCGCGAAGCGCAACTTGTTGAGACAGCAGGCGGACACGAGCACGCGCTTCCGGTCACGTGCGACGTCACCCGGCCCGACGACGTCGAGAATCTTTTCGAGGCCGTCCGCCGGCGGTGGGGGCGGGTGGATCTGCTGTTCAACAACGCCGGGGTGTTCGGACCGGCGGCGAGCGTGGATGAGATTTCGTTGGAGGACTGGGATGCCACGGTGGCGGTGAACCTCACTGGTTCCATGCTGTGCGCAGGGGCCGCAGTCCGGGCCATGAAGGCGCAGGAACCCCAGGGCGGACGGATCATCAATAACGGCTCCATCTCCGCCCACTCGCCCCGCCCCCGGACGGTGGCCTACGCCGTGACCAAGCACGCCATGACGGGCCTCACCAAAAGCATCGAGTTGGACGGGCGGGGCTTCGGGATCACGTGCGGACAGATCGACATCGGCAACACGGCCACGGAGATCATGGACACCATCGGGGTGGGCGAGGGCGCGCTCCAGGCGGACGGCAGCCGCCGGGTTGAACCCACCTTTCCCGTTGAGGATGCTGCGCGTGCGGTCCTGATGATGGCCAGCATGCCTCCGACGGCCAGTGTTGGGTCAGTGGTGGTGACGGCAGCCGGCATGCCCTTCATCGGCCGCGGCTGACCTCCTCAAATCCCCGGCTTTCCACCTACTCCCCCAACTCCGGGGGAGCGGGTGTCTGGCTGTGGATAACAGCCCGGAGCGTTGATGAGCGTGGCTCAATGAAGCATGAGCAGATCGTCCGCTTCCTCCATCTTTCCCGTCGAGGCGGCGAAACGCTCCCACGGCGGAAGGGAATCGCCGGGCACCGGCTCAAAGTGCGCGACGGCGATCTCATCAATATCGACGGGCTGCGGCTGACCTCGGTGGCCCGGACTTGGGCGGACCTTGGGTCGGTCCTCCCGTTGGAGGACATTGTCGTTGCGGGCGACGCGATTATCAGCGAACACTCGAGGACTTTCGGGGAGCCAAAGCGCCCAAAGGTTCCGCTGCCCGAACTGCGCAAATTCGTGGCAGGCGCCAACGGGATCCATGGCGTCCGCAAAGCCAGGGAGGCCCTTGAACAGCTGCGCGTCGGCGTCGACTCGCCGCCGAAAAACAAGGCTGCGGTTGATGCTGGACGACGCCGTCTTTGAAGCAGGCTGGCGGCAGGTGAAGATCAACCGGATTGACATGGAGCGCGGCTCGGAGTGGGTTGTGTCCCGGGAGGCTAAAAGGGCAGCAGCGCAGAGAGGTCGGCGCGCAGGCCGGAGGCAGCCACCTTGCCGGCAGCGACTGCCTCCGCCCAGCTCAACCGGCCTGTCACCATTCCCAGCCAGGTGGCGGCGTCGCACTCAATGACGTTGGGCGGCGTTCCGCGGGTATGCCGCGGCCCTTCCACGCACTGGGTAACGCCGAACGGCGGCACCCGCACCTCCACCGAGTTCCCCGGAGCCCGCGCAGTGACTTCCTCCAGCGTGTACCGTACGGCAGTGGCCAGGATGGCCCGCGGAACGGGAGCGTCCGACGACGGCTCCGCGGCTTTCCGCCACGCCTCCACCGCTGCGGCGCCTTCTTGAACGTCGATGCGACGGCGGGCTACTGGCATGTGTCCGGCTTCCTTAACGTTGGGATGCAGTGGCAAAGGCAATCAGGGTACCGCGGACGGTCGGCGGGACGGAATTGCGGCCGGGCGCGGGTAGCATCGGGAGCAATATCGTCAGAACAGAACGGAGCCACCCGTGCAGCTCGGCGCATTTTCCGTCAGCCTCAACGTCAAGGACATCGAGGCCTCAACGGCGTTCTACGAAAAACTCGGCTTCAGCCGGTTCGCGGGCGACCTCTCCCAAAACTGGCTGATCCTGAAAAACGGCCAGGCCGTCGTCGGCCTCTTCCAGGGAATGCTGGAGAAGAACGCCTTGACCTTCAACCCCGGATGGGGCCAGGACGCACAGCCGCTCGAGTCCTTCACGGATGTGCGTGAGCTCCAGCGCGAACTTCAGGGCCGGGGCATTCCGTTCCTGGCGGAAGCAGAGGAAGGAACCACCGGGCCGGCGAGCTTCATCGTGGTTGATCCGGACGGCAATCCGGTGATCGTGGACCAGCACGTCTGAACTCAGCGACTTCCGGTGAAGAGAGCCGGCACTCAGTCCAGGAGCGCGGAAACTGCCGGGCCAAGACGGATCTGCCCCACCGGCCGTCCGCCGCCCGTCACCGGCTCCACCACTTTTTCCAGGACACTGGCAACACCGGGGATTTCCACCGCACCGGCAGCGGCAAGTAGCGTCAGGGCCACCAGCGAGGTGGCCCTGACGTTGCCGTCCAGGATCTTGATGGCCACGGAGACACCCTGAGGGGTGGCCATCGCGAGGACGCCTTCGGCACCGACTTTCGCGATGATCTCCAGCTCGTCCATCACCAGCGTGTTGGCCTCGCCGCGGCCCTGGACGGCCCACGGATAATCCAGCATCGAGGTTGCGATCGTGGCGGCGCGGGCACTGAAACTCTGGTCGCCCGGAGCCTTTGCCAGATGCGAAAAGCCGCGCGCCAGGCCTTGGAGTGAAACTGCGGCGACGGGTGCGCCGCAGCCGTCGATTCCCAAGTGGGCGATCTTTTCGCCTGTGTACTCCTCGATGACCGTGCGGACCCGCTGCTGCAGGGGATGGTTGGGCTCCAGGTAGCTGTGGGTGTCCCAGCCGTTCTCGGTGCAGGCCCAGAGGAAGGCAGCATGCTTGCCGGAACAGTTGAACGCCAGCCGCGACTTGCCTTTTTCCGAGCGCACCAGCCAGTTCCGGGCCGTCTCGTCCTGCGGCCACGCCTCGGGGCACTGCAACTGGTCCTCGCGGACCCCAGCTGCCTTGAGCATCCCGGCCACTACGTCCATGTGATCCAGCGAGCCGGTATGGCTGCCGCACGCGATGGCAACCTGGGCTCCGCGCAGCGGGACACCGGATTGCATGGCGGCGAGGGCCTGGAACGGTTTTAGCGCGGACCTGGCGAAGATTGGTGTGTTGATATCGCCAAGCTCCGTGACGACGGACCCATCCGCCGCCAGCAGCACGGCCGAGCCGATGTGCCGGGACTCAACAAAGCCGCTGCGCTCGATCACGGCCAGTTCGACGGCGGAGTCCACGGTGAAGGTGGCGTGCGGATTATGCGGCATGTTGCCAGTCTAGGGGCCTGCATCCCGGAATCCCGGCTACTCCACGGTCACCATCACCGACTGCCAGCCGGAGGCGCCGTCGGGAACGGGATCGGCCCGCTGGTCCGTCTGCACCTCGCCGGAGCCGTCGGTGGCGCGCACTTTGATGTAGTGCGGCCCGGGTGTGGCGTCCCATTCAAAGGACCACTGGCGCCAGGTGACCAGGGACGCCTCGGTGGACAGATCCGCCTCCACCCACTCCGCGTTGTCGATCTGGATCTCCACCTTGGTAATGCCGCGGGTCTGGGCCCAGGCGGTGCCGCCCACAGCCACTTTCCCGGCGGCAACTTTGGCGAACGACTTGGGAACGTCCACCCGCGCCATCGTCTTGATGGGCCCGCGCTCAGACCATCCGCGTTCAGTCCAGTAGGCCTTGCTGTCGGCGAACCTGGTCACTTCGAGGTCCACCACCCATTTTGTCGCCGAGACGAATCCGTAGAGGCCCGGCACCACCATGCGCACCGGGTAACCGTGCTCAAGGGGGAGTGGCTCGTCGTTCATGCCGATGGCCAGGATGGCGTCCCGGTCGTCCTGGAGGACCTCGAGCGGCGTGGACGCGCTGAAGCCGTCAATGGAGGTGGAGAGCACCATGTCCGCACCATCCATCGGCTTTGCCCGCTTCAACACCTCACGGATGGGCAGGCCCAGCCATTTGGCGTTGCCGGCGAGGTTTCCGCCCACGGGATTGGAGACACAGGTGAGCGTGACATGACTTTCGATGAGGTCGGCGTCGAGCAGGTCCTGGAACGTGAGCCGGACCTCCTCCTCCACCAGCCCATGCACCCGGAGCTCCCATTCGTCCGCGTTGATTTCCGGGACGCTGAGGGCGGTGTCGATTCGGTAGAACTCGCCGTTGGGCGTCACCCACGGCGCGACGCCCGGCACCGGTGACTGGACGCCGGCCGGAACCGCAGCCGCCGCCCTTGCCGGCGCGGGAAGCTGCATGGCCTCCCGCGCCTTGACGATGTTGCTGCGCGC
>NZ_JBNHGJ010000067.1:0-7036 GCF_059091165.1 Arthrobacter sp. Hb9-2
GGGCGCTGCGGTCCGCCGTCGCACTCGAACGGCTGGCGGCGCTGCCGGCGCTGGAGGCCGCAGCAAAGATGCAGACAATCCCGGGAATCGGCATCTGGACAGCGGCGGAAGTGGTACAGCGCACGCACGGCTGCCCGGACTCCATCTCGGTGGGTGACTATCACCTGGCTGCCTATGTGGGCGCGGCACTCACGGGCCGCCGGACGGACGACGCCGGCATGCTCCGCCTGCTTGCGCCCTGGGAAGGGCACCGCCAGCGCGTGGTGCGGATGATCCAGAGCAGCGGCTTCCGCAAGCCCACCTTTGGCCCCCGGATGACCATCCAGGACCACCGCCGGCACTAGGCCAGGCGCGCCCGCCGCATCCATGCAGTTTTCCGTGGACGTGCGCTGGCGATGGGTATAGCGTGACGCCAGGGAGCCCGTCCAGAGCCCCGGTATGCCGCATCCTCTGGAGCCACCCATGATCCACACGGAAAAACTCACCAAGAACTTCACCGTCAAAAAGGAAACAGTAGAAGCCGTCAAGGGCGTCGACATCGATGTTGCCCCCGGTGAGCTGGTGGCGTTCCTCGGCCCGAACGGCGCCGGCAAGTCCACCACGCTGCGGATGCTCACCACCCTGCTCCGGCCCACGTCGGGGACCGCCTCGGTTGCGGGTGTTGATGTCACCGCAGATCCGGCAGGGGTGCGGGCGCGCATCGGCTACATCGGCCAGGGCAACGGCGGCGGCCACAGCTTCCGGGTCATTGACGAACTGGTGATGCAGGGCCGCTTCTACGGCATGAATTCCTCTGACGCGCTGGCCCGGGCGCAGGAACTCCTCACATCCCTGGACCTGGCAGACCTTTCCAAACGCACCGTGGTGAAACTGTCCGGCGGGCAGCGGCGCAGGATGGACGTGGCACTGGGGCTGATGCACTCCCCCCGGCTGCTGTTCCTCGACGAGCCGTCCACCGGCATGGACCCGCAGAACCGGGCCAACCTGTGGGAGCACATCATGCGGATGCGGGAAGAACACGGCACAACGATCGTCCTGACCACGCACTACATGGACGAGGCGGATTCCATGTCCGAGCGCGTGATCATCATCGACCACGGCCACATCATCGCTGATGACACCGCCGGGCGGCTGAAGCAAAACCTCGCCGGTGACCTGCTCGCCGTCGAGGTGGCGGCGGGCAGCGCTTCCGGGGTCCGCGGGCTGCTGGGCCGTGCCGCTGCCGGCGGTGAGGTCTCCGAGAATTCGTACGACGGCGTTGTCCGCTTCCGCCTCCGGCTACCGGAGGGCGCGCGGCTGGCGCCGGCGCTTCTGAAGGAGATGGACGACGCCGGTGCTCCCGCCCAGTCCCTGGAGTTGAAGCCGCCCACACTGGACGACGTGTTCCTGGAACTCACCGGCCGCAACCTCAGGGAAGGGGCAAACCGCTGATGGGCACACGAGCCATCGCCGCTGAGCCCAGGGAAAAGCCCGGCCTTGGCCAGGTCCTGCACGATACCAGGTTCGTGTTCTGGCGTGAAATGCTGCTGCCTTTGCGGGACCCGTTCTCGCTCATCTTTTCGCTGATCCAGCCGTTGGTTTTTCTTGGCCTGTTCGGCCCGCTGCTGGGCGCGGCCGTGGGGGCGCCGGCTTTCGGAGGCCAGTCCACGCTGCAGTGGTTCCTGCCCGGCGTCGTGGTGATGATCGCACTGTTCGGCACCTCCATGACCGGTTCCAACCTGCAGTATGAGCTGATGACCGGTTCCTACGAACGGATCCTGGCTACACCGCTGTCCCGCTCGTCGCTGATGATCGGCCGGGCGTTGAAGGAGTGGGCGCCGCTGGTTATCCAAGGGCTCCTCATCGCCCTGGTCTGCATCCCGTTCGGTTTCGTCTTCTACCCGCTGCACGTGCTGCTCGGGCTGATCATCCTGGGGATATTCGGGATCGGACTGGGGGCGTTGTCCTATGCGCTGGCCCTCGTTTCGCAGAACAAGGAGTGGATCTTCTGGGGTGTCCAGCAGACGCTGCTTTTTCCGCTCATGATCCTCTCCGGCATCATGCTTCCAATCGAAGCCGGGCCGGCATGGATGAAGACCGCCAGCCTGTTCAACCCCCTGACTTACCTGGTGAATGCGGAACGTGAACTGTTCGCCGGCGTCGTCGGAACTGACACCCTCCTGGGCCTGCTCGCCGCTTCGGTGACAGCCGCCGTCGGGCTCGTTGTGGGGGTGAAGGCAATCAACCGCAACCTCAACTGAGCAGGGGACGCGCCGCAGTCAGAGCCCCAACCGGGCCACGGCTTCCTCCCGCATTTCCACTTTGCGGACCTTTCCGGAGACGGTCATGGGAAAGCTGTCCCGCACGTCCACGTAGCGCGGAATCTTGTAGTGGGCCAGCTTGCCCCGGCAGAACTCCGAGACTGCGTCTGCGTCCAGCGGTTCGGCGCCGGGCTGGAGGATGATGCAGGCCATCAGCTCCTCGCCATACTTTTCGTCCGGCACCCCGATCACCTGCACGTCCTGGATGGACGGGTGGGTGTAAAGGAACTCCTCGATTTCCCGCGGATAGATGTTTTCACCGCCCCTGATCACCATGTCCTTGATCCGGCCTTCAACGATGACGTACCCGTCGTCATCCATCCGGGCCAGGTCGCCGGTGTGCATCCAACCGTCACCGTCAAGCGCCTCGGCGGTCTTCTCAGGCTGGTTCCAGTACCCGGCCATCACCGCATAGCCGCGGGTGCACAGCTCCCCGATCTGCCCGCGCTCCAGGACTTCCCAGGTACCCGGGTCCACGATCTTGCTCTCCAGGTGCGGCATGGTCCGGCCCACAGTTTCCGTGCGGTGCTGCAGGCTGTCCCCCTGCCGCGTCATAGTGGAAACCGGTGACGTTTCGGTCATGCCGTAGCAGATGGCCACATCCTTCATGTTCATGTCGGAGATAACGCGGTTCATCACCTCGATAGGACACAGGGATCCAGCCATGACGCCCGTGCGGAGGGTGGACAGGTCGTAGGAGGCGAAGTCCGGGAGGGCGAGCTCGGCGATGAACATCGTGGGCACCCCGTACAGCGAGGTGCCGCCGAAATCCTGCACGGCCTCCAGGGTGGCCGCCGGCGAGAACCCCCGGCCGGGAATGATGGTGGCCGCCCCATGGCTGAGAGCATTCAAGTTGCCGATCACCATGCCGAAGCAGTGGTAGAACGGCACCGGGATCACTACCCTGTCCTGTTCGGTATAGCCGAGCAGTTCCCCTATGGAGTAGCCGTTGTTGAGGATATTGTGGTGGGTCAACGTGGCGCCTTTGGGAAATCCCGTTGTCCCTGAGGTGTACTGCAGGTTGATGGGATCGTGCGGGCTCAGTTCAGCCATGCGTGCCCGCAGCCCGGAATGCCCGACGTCGTCCGCCCGCCTCAGCAGCTCAGCGTAGGTCAGCTCTGCGTCACTTAGCGGGACCCCGCCGTCCGGTCCTTCCCCGCCGGGAACGGGAAGGAACACCAGTTGACGCAGGTCCGGGCACTCTGCGAGCGCATGCCGTGCCATGCCCACGTAATCGCTGTTCCGGTCCGAGGGCGCCGTGACAAGCATCCGCATGCCGTTCTGCTTCACCACGAACTCCAGCTCGTGGCTGCGGTAGGCGGGATTGACGTTGACCAGGATGGCGCCGGCCTTGGCGGTAGCGTACTGCAGCAGCGTCCACTCGGCGCAGTTGGGGCTCCAGATCCCCACCCGGTCGCCCTTGGCGATGCCCAGGGCGAGGAGCGCACGGGCCAGCCGGTCGACGTCGTCGTTCATCTTGGTGTAGCTCCAGCGCCGTGCGTCGGCGCCCGGCACCGCGGCCGCCTCGATCAGGGCGTCATGGAACGGGAACCTCTCCACCACCCGCTCGAAGTTCCCGCCGATGGTCTCTTCGAGTAGCGGAACGTCAGTGTTCCCGGCTGTATAAGCACGCATGATGGCACGCTACCAACAGGACCCGGGCAATAGAAGCACGTAAGAGGCGCAACAGTCCCGCGGGCAGCGGCAACAGGAACGGTCCGTCAGCCGACGGCCGGTATTGTGAAATCCATGAGTTCACCCATTGACCTGCAGGCAACCTTCATTCCCAACGACGGAGAGTTCTACCGCGTAAAGCTGGCCCTCGAAATAGCCATCGACGAGGTGGTGAACGAACCTGGCTGCATCCGCTACGAGCTCACCGAAGCCACGGAGGAAAAACTCGTCCTCACCGAGCAGTGGGCGTCGGAGGAGGACCTGGCCAAGCACTCCAACGGCATCGCGGTGCAGGACCTGAACGAATCCCTGAGCGCGCTCCTGGCCGAGCCCGTCAAGCTGGAACGCCTCTAACGGCCGCTTACACCGGCAAAGACGAAGCGGCGCCTCTCGTGGAGAGGGCGCCGCTTCGACAGTTTAAGGAAGGGTCATGCCTGGGGAATCACGCTTCGGGAATCTGCGTGCCGTCCTGCGGACCGGCGGCCGCAGCGGCTTCCTCCCGCTGGCGTGCCACGTGGGCGTGGACTTCGTCCATGTCCAGGGCCTTCACGGCGTCAACCACCTGTTCAAGCTGCTGTGAGTTCAGCGCGCCGGGCTGTGAGAACACCAGCACCTTTTCGCGGAAAGCCATCAGCGTGGGAATGGAGGAGATGCCTGCCTCGGCGGCGAGCTGCTGCTCAGCCTCTGTGTCCACCTTGGTGAAGAGGACATCCGGGTGCTTCTCGGAGACGGCCGAGTACGTGGGTCCGAACTGCTTGCAGGGGCCGCACCATTCTGCCCAGAAATCCACCAGGACAATGTCGTTGCCCTCGATGGTCGATGCGAACTGTTCACCTGTGATGTCAACGGTAGCCATGTGTCAACGGTACGCGGGACGGCCCGGGCTTGTCGCGGCTGTTCGCTGCACGCGTCATCGGGAATAACGTGCACGTTCTCAGATCACCACGCCGGCACTAGGCGGGATGTGTCAGCCCCACAGGTGCGGCGAAGGCGTCCGGCTCCCCGGCAGCGCGCTGGACGCCCGCCACTCGTGGACCCAGTCAGGGAGCACCAGGTCCGCCGGCGGCTGGCCGAACTCCCGCAGTATCTCCTCCTGGCTGACGGGCCGGCCCTTGAGGACCAGGCGGGTGGCGATGTAGGCGCGGGCATAGATTTCGCCGTCGGCCACCATGCGTTGCTCGAAGTAGATGGCCTTGGCGTCCAGGCCGATGATGCGGGTTTCGATGGTGTACTGCTGCCACAGCTGGAGGGATTTCCGGAAGGCGATGGTTTCTGCGGCCACCACCGGACCCCAGCCCCGGCGGCGCATCCGCTTCCATACCCCGCTGCGAACCATCAGGTCGAACCGGCCCAGGTCCATCAGGGATAGGTACATGCCGTTGTTGACATGCATGGCAATGTCGATGTCCGTGGGCAGCACCCGCAGCGGCAGCGAGGACCCATCCCAGACGGTCAACGGCGGGCGGCGGGATGACGTGAACAGCAGCAGGAGGGTTCGTAGAAGCAGGTGCATGAACCTATGTTACCTGTGGGTAACTTAGCGGGGTATCGGCGGGGCTACCGGAGACCGTCCGCGTAGGATTTCCTGCATGACCCAACAACGCTACCGGGACCTGGCGGACTGGCCGCTCACGGTGACTGCGCTCATCTTCCTGGCAGCGTATGCGTGGCAAGTGATCGGCCGCGTTGAAGGCAGCGGCGCGTTGTGGCTTGAAGCGGTGATGTGGGCTACCTGGGGCATTTTTGCCGTGGACTATGTAGCCAACCTTTGGCTCGCCGATGACCGGAGCGGCTGGTTCGTCCGGAACCTCCATGAACTGCTCATTGTGGCCCTGCCGTTCTTTCGGCCGCTCCGCCTGCTCCGGCTGGTGACGCTGCTGTCGGTGCTGCACCGGACGCTGGGTGACACGCTCCGGGGACGCGTTGTTACGTATGTGGCGGGGTCGGCCGCGATGCTGGTATTTGTCGGGGCCCTTGCCGTCCTCGATGTGGAGCAGTCCGCCCCGGACGCAAAGATCGTCACCTTCGGCGATGCGCTGTGGTGGGCCATGACCACCATCACCACTGTTGGCTATGGGGACATGTACCCGGTGACGCCCATCGGCCGGATGGTCGCCGCGGCCCTGATGATGAGCGGAATCGCCGTCCTGGGCGTGGTTACAGCCTCCATCGCGTCCTGGCTGGTGCAGCGCGTGGAGGACACGGCCGAAGCGGTGTCGGATGCCGAGGAGCCGCTCCGGGCCGGGGTGGCAGAACTCGCAGCGGAGATGGCTTCACTACGCCGCGAGATTGCGGAGCTGAAGGACCAGCGCAGCCGCTAGTCCCGGCGTGGCCGCAGCAGGTATCAGGCCATTGCGGTTTTGAGTATTGCTCCGGGACGTCCCAAGTACTGCACCAAAATATTCGGGTAATCCCTACTGGTGCCGTGACCTGTGCAGGGTTCCTAGACTCGGGATTCCTAGGACCGAACAAGTGCTGGCCTGTCCACCGGATGGCTTCTGATGGCAGCGCCTCCTCGCGGAGCTTCCGTATTTTCTGGGTGTACGGACGCCTCCATCATGCGCCGTGAGCGGCCGGCTCGAAGCCGGGCCGCCAGCGCATCACACCTCGATCCGTCCCGCCTTCGCGTCGTGCATCTGCACCGGCCCGGCTGGACCGAACCTCGATGGGCTACCCATGAACGAGCTGAACCTCAAAGCCTCAGATCCACAAAGCCGCAGTTTCGCCACCGATGTCCCCCGCACCGACCTGACGGTGGGCCGCCGTACCGTCAGCAACAAGTTATGGGCCGGGATGGCCACGGCAGCCGTGGTGGCCGCCGTGGGTGTCGGGGCCCTGGCCGCACCGGCCCCCATCGTTCTACAGGACACGACGGCGGCCGCTCCCGTTGCGGAGGCGGTCCCCGAAGGCCCGGCCGGTGTTGAAGCCAAGGCCCAGGCTGCGTCCGGCACCGATTCTTCCGGCACTGTTCAGGGGCAGGCGGCAGCGCCAGCGGATGTACCCCCAGCGGATGTGCCCCCAGCTGCGCCACCTGCTGCGGAAACGCCGCCGGAGGCAGCTCA
>NZ_JBNHGJ010000068.1:0-6914 GCF_059091165.1 Arthrobacter sp. Hb9-2
CCTGGAGGCGGCAGCCCCGGCGTCGAGCTCTTCCTGAACGGCGGCGGGCAGCGGCCCGGCGGCGGTGGATGCTCCGGCCGCGAGCTTCGCGAAGAAGCCGTCCTCCGCGGCGTACTTTGTGGTCTGCTCAATGACTATTTTTACCTGGCGCGCTGCGGAAACCCGGCCGGCGTCCCTCGCCTGCCGCAGGGAGTTGATGTAGCCGGCAATAGCTCCCGGAACGTTGAGTGCGCGGCCGGCGATGTGCCGCCAGTCCTGCTCTGTTTCCGTGGGCATGAGATCGAAGATGGCACGGATGTCCTGGGCGGGGGAGGCGATGTTGTTCAGGTCCGCGTACTCCCAGCCGGAGGCATGGATCAGCAGCTGCAGGCCCAGCCGCTCCTGCATGGCATCAAGGGTGACGGCGTCGACGTCGTCCTCGGGCTCGAGTCCCTCAAGGTCGGTGAGGGCCTTCCGGGCAGCCTCCGCGAACTCAGCGATGCCGGCGGGGGAGAAGTCCTGGTATTCGGTCTCGTGTCCGGGCACGCCGAGGGTGGTGGCGAAGGACGGATTGAGCCGGATGAGCGTGTCCGTGTAATGATCCGCGACGGCATCGATGCGGGTTTTCGGGCGGGCGGCGGGAGCAGTGTCTGTAGTCACACCACGAGACTAACGCTTCGGAATGTGGGACCGCTGGGCCCACGCCGCCCGAGGTTGGGGGAGTGGCGGGGATCAGCCGCGGCTTCGCTTCCATGCCCCGGGCCCGGGCGTGGGGGCCAGCCGGAGCTGCTGCCGGCGCACCCAGTGCCGCACCGACGGCTTGCCGGCGGGTGCGGGCTCCCCGCCTCCCAGGGAAAGGACGACGGCGGTCAGTGCCGCCAGTTCCTCGGCCGTCGGCTGGCCTTTGACAACAGACAGCAGGGGGGCAACAGGCGAATTGTTTTCGGCGGGCTCGCTGGGGACGGTCACAGCGGGATGTTCCCATGCTTCTTGGTGGGAAGGCTGGCGCGTTTGTCGCGGAGCGCACGCAGCCCCTTGATGATCTGGGTCCTGGTTTCGGAGGGTGCGATGACGGCGTCGACATAGCCCAGTTCGGCTGCCTGGTACGGGTTCAGGAGCTCTTCCTCGTACTGCCGGATCACTTCGGCCCGCCGCGCTTCGACGTTTCCGCCGGCTTCGGCAACGGCTGCGAGGTCGCGGCGGTAAAGGATGTTAACGGCTCCCTGTGCGCCCATCACGCCGATCTGTGCGGTGGGCCACGCCAGGTTGAGGTCGGCGCCCAGCTTCTTGGAGCCCATCACGATGTAGGCGCCGCCGTAGGCCTTGCGGGTGATCACGGTGAGCTTGGGCACGGTGGCCTCGGCGTAGGCATACAGGAGCTTGGCGCCGCGGCGGATGATGCCCTGGAATTCCTGGTCCTTGCCGGGCAGGAACCCGGGAACGTCCACCAGGGTGATGATGGGGATGTTGAACGCGTCGCAGTGGCGGACAAAGCGGGCGGCCTTTTCGGAGGCGGCGATGTCCAGTGTGCCGGCGAACTGCAGGGGCTGGTTGGCCACGATCCCCACCGTGTGGCCCTCCACCCGGCCGTATCCGATCATCACGTTGGGCGCGTACAGTGCCTGCATCTCCAGGAAGTGGGCGTCGTCCACGATCTGCTCAACAACGCTGCGCATGTCGTAGGGCTGGTTCGCCGAATCCGGGATCAGTGTGTCCAGGGCGAGGTCGTCGTCGTCGACCTCCAGCTCCTGCTGGTGGTCCAGCACGGGTGCCTCGGAGAGGTTGTTGGAGGGCAGGAAGTCGAGCAGTTCACGCACGAATTCGATGGCGTCGGCTTCGTCCGAGGCAAGGTAGGTGGAGGTGCCGGTGGTGGCGTTGTGCTGGCGTGCGCCGCCCAGGGTTTCCATGTCCACGTCCTCGCCGGTGACGGTCTTGATGACGTCCGGGCCGGTGATGAACATGTGCGAGGTTTTGTCCACCATCACTACGTAGTCGGTGAGGGCGGGGGAGTAGGCCGCACCGCCGGCGGAGGGGCCCATGATCAGGGAGATCTGCGGCACCACCCCTGAGGCGTGGACGTTGTTGCGGAAGATATCGGCAAACATGGCCAGCGAGGCCACGCCCTCCTGGATGCGGGCTCCGCCGCCGTCGAGGATGCCCACCACGGGGCAGCCGTTGCGGAGCGCGAACTCCTGCACCTTGACGATCTTTTCGCCGTTGACCTGGCTGAGGGAGCCGCCATAAACGGAGAAGTCCTGGCTGTAGACGGCTACCGGGCGCCCGTCCACGGTGCCGTACCCGGAGACCAGGCCGTCGCCCAGCGGCTTCTTCTTTTCCATGCCGAATGCAGTGGAGCGGTGCACTGCCAAGGCATCGAATTCCACGAATGAGTCTTCATCCAGCAGGAGGGCTATGCGTTCCCGGGCAGTGTTCTTGCCGCGGGCGTGCTGCTTTTCAATCGCTTCGAGGCCGGAGGGCTGTTCGGCACGGGCCTGGCGGTCGCGGAAATCGGCGATCTTTCCCGCTGTCGTTGTCAGATCGTGGCTCATCAAAATATCTCCGGCTCTGTAGCAGATTGGTCCTGTGGCGCTGTCCTTCGTGGCAGGTCTGATGCGGGATTTAAGTAGCATCCACACAAAAAACGAACCCTGCTGGCTAGTCTAGTGACGCTTCTGACGCCGGCCGCTGTAGAAAACCTACAATATTCTGTCGTGCCGACACCCGCCGCACTATGTTACTCACGAGTAACATAACTGGGTTACAGTGGTTTTTATGACTTTGAGCAACGACGCTTCGGGATCGCCTGCAAGCCCCTACCAGCCCACCGGTACCCTCCGTGGCCGCACCATCCTGATCTCCGGCGGAAGCCGCGGTATCGGCCTGGCCATCGCCACCAGGGCGGCCCGGGACGGCGCCAACATTGTGCTGCTGGCCAAGACCGGGGAGCCGCATCCGAAACTTGAAGGCACCGTCTACACGGCTGCCGAACAGGTGGAGGCGGCCGGCGGCCAGGCACTTCCGTTGGTTGGCGACGTCCGGCGTGACGAGGACGTGGCGGGAGCCGTTTCCGCGGCCATGGACCGCTTCGGGGGCGTCGACGTCGTTATAAACAACGCCTCGGCCATTGACCTGTCCGGCACTGATGCCGTGGACATGAAAAAGTACGACCTGATGCAGGACATCAATGTCCGCGGGACGTTCCTGCTGTCCAAGCTTGCATTGCCGGCGCTGCGCGCCTCCGCAGGCGGTCACATCCTCACGCTTTCACCCCCCCTGAACCTTGATCCGCACTGGGCCGGTAAGCACTTGGCCTACACCATGGCGAAGTACGGGATGAGCCTGACCACCCTCGGGCTCGCCGAGGAGCTGAAGGGCGACGGTATCAGCGTCAACTCACTGTGGCCATGCACCCTGATCGACACAGCAGCCATCCGCAACATGCCCCGCGGCGAGCGCATGGTCCAGGCCGCCCGTGGGCCACAAATCATGGCCGATGCCGCCCACGCCGTATTAACCGGCGCCAATCTTCGCCCCGGCGCTGCCGCCAGCGGCAACTTCTACACCGATGAAGAGGTGCTTGCGGCAGTCGGCGTGCAGGACTTCCGCCCCTACAGCCTGGGAGCACCGGAGGACCGGCTCGTTCCGGACATCTTCCTGTAGGCGGCAGCACTGCACGTCCCGGGAGGATTTAGCTCGGTAGGATTTAGCTATGGACGACGCACATACCCCCGGTACGCCCCTGAACCGGAGGGACCTGGCGGATCAGGACTTCCTGTCCGCCACCGGCATCCCCCGGCTGGAGGTAGTGGACTCCACCGGGTCCACCAACGCTGACCTCCTTCGCTCCGTCACCGTCGAGCCTGCTGCCTGGCCCGACCTGTCCGTGCTCACTGCCGAGTATCAGACGGCCGCGCGCGGCCGGCTGGACCGGCACTGGGAAGCGCCGCCGCTGAGCTCCATCTCCGTTTCCGTTGTCCTGCGGCCCGCCAACGCAGAGGGGCGGCCGCTGCCCACGCAGACCTATTCCTGGTTGTCCCTGGTTGCCGCCCTGGCCCTGCGGGAAACCCTCCTGGAAACGGCCGGTATCCCCGCCGAACTGAAGTGGCCCAACGACGTGTTGGTGCGGGGCAGGAAGATCGCCGGCATCCTGGCGCAACTTGGTCCCATGGTGGACGGTTCCGTGCCGCCCGTCATCCTGGGAACCGGCCTGAACGTCACCCTCGGTGCAGCGGACCTTCCTGTCCCCACCGCCACCTCCGTGATGCTGGAGGACGCAAGCACGGTGGACCGGACCCTGCTCCTGAAAAGCTACCTTTCGAAGTTTGCTGTCCTGTACCGCAGCTTCTGCAATGCCGACGGCGACCCGGCGGCAGGGATGGCAGGCGGCACCTCACTGCACAAGCGGGTTGAGGCGGCCATGGTCACCCTGGGCAAGCAGGTGCGGGCCCAGCTTCCGGGGGACCACGAAATTATCGGCCACGCGTCCCGGCTCGACGACTACGGGTCTCTGCTGGTGGTGGACCGCGACTCCCGCGAGCACGTTGTCACCGCCGGGGACGTGGTTCACCTGAGGCCGTGGACCTCCCCGGACGCCTCCGGCCAAGGCGGTTATGCGTAAAAGCCTCGTCCCGGGCGAACAGGTGATTGTCACCACCCGCCCGCAGCCGAGGAAACTCGCAGGTGCCGCGGCTGCCTTTATCTTCTCGCCGGCAATTGCGGCCTATTTATCGGCCTGGGTGATCCGCGGCGAAGCCGGGCGGGCAGTTCCCGTTCTTTCCGGCCGTTGGACACCTTGGCTCGTGACGGGCTGCATCCTCGCGGCTGCTTCGGTGTGGCTGGGCTTCTGCCTGCCCCGGCTCCTGCGGTGGCACGGGACCCGCTATACGCTGACCAGCAGGAGGATGGTGGCCAGGTCCGGTATGTGGAAGCGGCAGGACCAGCAGGTGAACCTGGCGTCGGTCCGAAATCTGACTGTCCATGAGTCGGTCCTGCAACGCCTCTTCCGTTCGGGGAATATATCCTTGGAAATCGGACACCAGGGAGTGGTTACTTTCCGGGATGTGCCGGAAGTGGCCAGGTTCCGGGACTTCATCCTCGATGCCATCGAGGACCTGCCGGACGAGGACGATGCCCAGTCGGGCTTAACGACGGATTACCCCGCCGGGGCTTTGCCGTGGGAAATGAGAGAAGGTGGACCAGATGAACGATGAGCACCAGCAGGAACGTGTCGAATCCATCGAGCCCACTCCTGCCGCTGACGCCCACCCGGCCACCGGCACCATGTCCGCCGAAAGGCTGGCCATGAAAGCCCTGGAAGCCCGCCTGCTGGGCGGGGAACGCAAGCTCCGCCGTCGTGAAGTCGCCGCCGGTGCGGGGCTGTCCCTGCTGTCGGCGCGCAAACTTTGGCGTGCCCTGGGGTTTCCCAACTTCGGCGACGAGGATGTTGCCTTCACGGAGCGTGACCAGGCAGCACTCTCCAACGTGGTGGACCTGGTCCGTTCAGGGAAGCTGACGGAGGAAGCAGCCATCTCCGTCACCCGCTCCATCGGCCAAATGACGGACCGCATGGTGGTCTGGCAGATCGAGGCCTTGGTGGAAGACATGGTGCACGAACAGGGCGTCAGCGATGCCGTTGCCCGCAAGCGCCTGGTGAATGAGCTCCCGGCGCTGGTGGATGCGCTGGAGGAAATGCTGGTCTACTCCTGGCGCCGCCAGCTCAACGCCGGCGTCCAGCGGCTCGCCGTCCGCGCCGAAGCCGGCCTGCAGGCCAGTGAAGAAGGCCGCGAAGGCGACGAGGACGACGCCCCGTTGCCCCTGGCACGTGCCGTCGGCTTCGCGGACCTGGTTTCCTACACCAGCCTGTCCCGCCGGATGAACGAAAAGACCCTGGCCCGGCTGGTCCAGCGGTTTGAAAACAAGTGCGCGGAAATCATCTCTATTGGCGGTGGCCGCCTGGTCAAGACCGTGGGTGACGAAGTCCTTTACATCGCGGAAACGCCCGCGGCCGGCGCCGAAATCTCCTTGGCGCTGGCCCAGGCCTTTACCGAGGACGAGATCCTGCCGGAAGCCCGGGTGGCGATGGTCTGGGGCCGGATCCTGTCCCGGCTCGGCGATATTTACGGGCCCACTGTGAACCTGGCGGCCCGGCTGACCACGCTGGCGGACCCGGGCACGGTGCTCGTGGACTCAATGACTGCCTCCGCCCTGGAGCACGACGAACGGTTTGTGATGGTGCCGCAGCCACCCGAGAACGTCCGCGGTTTCGGCGAAATCCGGCCGGTGCGCCTCACCCGCGGGCTCGGCAAGGGCCTCGTCCTGGACTAAGCGGCGTATTTATCCACTTGTTGGTTTATTCGGTTATATTTGTTGTGCCCGGCTGTGAACGCCGGAAGCCCGGCCGTTGCCGGGATCTACCTGGGGGAACCGTTCCATGGATTTTCGCGGACGAGCGCGCGCAAAAAGCGCCTCAACCACGCTGGCGCCTCGCCGTCCGCTCCTACAATCGCGTCTTTTCAGCGGCACCGTTCTCGGGTTGGCTCTCGCCGTGCTGGTGGTTGGGGCGGTGGTCTATCCCGGATTCAAGACCACTGAGGTGGAGCTGAATGACGGCGGCGTTTGGGTGGTGTCCAAGTCCAAGAATGCGGTGGGCCGGCTGAACTATCCGTCCCGGGTCCTGGACGGTGCTGTGACTCCGGCGTCCACCACCTTCGACATCCTCCAGGATGCCGGGGACGTGTTTGTGGATGACGAGGCCGGTTCAACGCTGAACCAGGTGTCGCCGGCCAACATGCGCCTGGGCGGGGACAAGCAGCTGCCTGGTGCGGCTGAGGTGAGTTTCGGCTCCGAGGTGATTTCGGTGACGGACGCGGCATCGGGCAAGGTGTGGGCGGTGTCGCCTTCCACGGTCAACGGTTTTGACGAGGAAGCCACCGAGC
>NZ_JBNHGJ010000069.1:0-6646 GCF_059091165.1 Arthrobacter sp. Hb9-2
CGTATCCGGACGCTCCCGGTCCTCGGGGGTTGACCAGCAGGCGGCCCGTCTTGTGGCCTGTGGCTGCGGTGGCGGGAGCAGGATGGTGGGCAGGGGCGGGGGCTGCGGTGGCGGGAGCCCCGACGTCGTTCCCTGCATAGTTGAGCCGCCGCTCCACACGGTCTATTCGCGCGGCCATGCCGCGCTCGTTCTGCTCGGAACTGGGCAGGAGGATCCGGGCACAAAGCAGTTCCAGATGCAGCCGCGGGGAGGTGGCGCCGGTCATTTCGGTCAACGCGGTGTTGGTGACATCGGCCGCGCGGGACAACTCGGCGGCGCCCAGGTTGTGCGCCTGGTTTTTCAGGCGGGCAATCTGGTCAGCAGGCATTCCGCGAAGAATGGTCTGGGCGCTTTCGGGCATCGCCTGGACGATGATGAGGTCGCGGAAGCGCTCCAGGAGGTCCTCGACGAAGCGGCGCGGGTCGTGGCCGGTTTGGATGACCCTGTCCACGGCGCGGAAAACGGTCGCGGCGTCCGAGGCAGCCACCGCCTCGACAACATCGTCCAGCAACGAAGCGTGGGTGTAGCCGAGCAGCGCCACGGCAAGTTCGTAGTCCAGGCCGTTGGCCCCTGCACCTGCCATCAGCTGGTCCAGGACGGACAGGGAATCACGGACAGAGCCGCCGCCGGCACGGATCACCAGCGACAGGACACCGGGCGCAACCGGAACGTTCTCCTGGTTGCAAAGAAGTTCGAGGTAGGCCATGAGCGGCTCCGGCGGCACCAGACGGAAGGGGTAATGGTGCGTCCGGGAGCGGATGGTGCCGATGACCTTGTCCGGCTCCGTGGTGGCGAAGATGAACTTGATGTGTTCCGGGGGTTCTTCAACGATCTTCAGCAGGGCGTTGAAACCGGCGGACGTGACCATGTGGGCTTCGTCAATGATGAAGATCTTGTAGCGGTCACGAACGGGGGCATACGTCGCCCTCTCGCGGAGGTCCCGTGCGTCGTCCACGCCGCCGTGGCTGGCGGCGTCGATCTCGATGACGTCGAGTGACCCGGAGCCGCCGCGGGCAAGCTCAACGCAGCTGGGGCACGTGCCGCAGGGGGTATCGGTGGGCCCTTGGGCGCAGTTCAGGCAGCGTGCCAGAATGCGCGCCGACGTGGTCTTACCGCAACCCCTGGGACCGGAAAAAAGGTAAGCGTGGTTGACCCGGTTTTTCCGCAGAGCGGTCATCAGCGGTTCGGTGACATGTTCCTGCCCGATAACGTCAGCGAAGGAGTCTGGACGGTATCTGCGGTAGAGGGCGGTAGTAACTGTCACAGAGAAAACCCTACCAATCCGGGCAGACAGTCTGCCGCCCTGTGGGGGAATAGTAAAGACCCCCCATGCACCCGCCAGAGCCCATTTACCCTTGCTACCTTCCGGTCCTGGGGGAGTTCAACAGGATGACGCCACATGAGGGGCCGTCAGATACTTTACCCGAACTTCAGGCCCGACTCGAATCGGGGTCCCGGAGCCTCCAGCCCTCAACCTTCCAACTCATCAGCGCGGGTTCCTCATACGGGTGCACGGCACGCAAGGCAGCGACCACAGCCTTGAGCAGCGGTCCTTCAACCACGCATTCAATCCGGTCCTCAGGCACTTCCTCCGGAGTGCCCACTCCTCCGATGTAAGGAGTGGCACCCGCCTGCGGAGTGAACCGGCCGGTGCCAGAGGTCACAAAGGAACAGTGGGAGTAGTTACCGATCCGGCCCGCTCCGGCGTCGCCGATGGCCTTCAATACTTGTGGCGTATGAGTGGCCGGGACGTAAACCACCAGCGTATGCAGCTCTGTCATGGCTCCCATCGTGCCCCAACCAGCCAGCGGCGAAACGCAAAATTCATTGCTTATCCAATCACCAGCCGCGATCATGGATATGTACACCGATTGGGGCAATCTCAAGATTGTGAGCTGCGAGGCCTGGCTGAACGGAGCCGGACCCGGCAGCTCAACGGTGTTCCGGTGGAATGGGCGCATTGGGGGCGTCCATTTCTGGTTTAAGCCCGTGTTCGAACCCGCCCGCCCGAGAGGGCGGAAAGCCTTCAAAACCGGCGTCGGAGCCTCAATTGGGCGAAGCGGAAAACATCAGGTACTCTAGTATCTGCTTTTGATTCAGAAGCAGTTGGAGAATTCGCCTAGCGGCCTATGGCGCACGCCTGGAACGCGTGTTGGGTTAACGCCCTCGGGGGTTCAAATCCCCCATTCTCCGCCGGTTAAGAACCCGGTCCCGGCACTGCCGGGGCCGGGTTCTTTCGTTATCGGCATAGCGTATTACGCGTCCGCGGCCGGCACGCCCAGGCGGTGAAGGCGCTCCCGGGCGGCCAGTTCGCTGGGCCCCCTGGGTCCCAAAGCCAGGCGTACGACGGCGAGAACCGCCTTTGTTGCGAGCCTCACCGGCAGCGCGACCGGACCCAGCCGCGGAACAGCCAGGCCGAGCATCTGGCGGTATCGTGGCTCCAAGCTGTACACCGCACCGGCAAACAGGATCCGGTAGCCCGGTTGGAGCATCCGGCTTAGCGGCGGGTTCCGGATGAATTCCACTGTCTCTGCCACCCGGCCGTCAACGCGAAGCTCACCGCTTTCGTACCAGCGGTCCAGTTGCCTGTGCATGTCTGCCTCGGTAAGCGGTGGATTTTCCACCCCCATTAGGCGGCCCGCCTGGGCCCACTCGCGGACATAGGCGTCGGGTCCTCCCGGAATGGAGCCGCCCCAGATTTTATGGGCGGTGAGGAACGCGTCCGTGAATGCCAAGTGGATCCAGCTGGCCAACTCAGGATCGTTGGCGCTGTAGTCGCGTTGCGCCCCGAGGTTGTCGCTGTAACTGCCCTGGACCGCTTCATGCAGCCGGCGCACCCTGCGCGAGGCGTTTTCGGCAGCGTCAGTGGACCCATATGTCACAGTGAAAATCCAGCGGATGGTGTTAGCCAACCTGATCAACGGATCCTCGCGGAAGCTTGAATGTTCGTGGACGCCGGCAAGTGCCCCGGGATGGAGGGCCTGCATTAACAGTGTGCGGATTCCGGCCACGATGGGCGACATGGAACCGTGCACCGCCCAGACTGCCGAACCGGGAAGGTGGTACCCGGGATCGTCGCCCTCTGCCAGCTTCGGCACCCAGTCGGGCACCTCATCAGCCCTGCCCGTAAAGGTTTTCTTAAGTTCGTCCTGCCATTTCCGAAGGAAACTCCGCATATATCATTGTCACCCCAGGGCGCCTGGCGGGGCAGTTGGGCCGTTCCGCAAGGTTTTCTCAAGTAGTTACAGGCACGATAGGACGAGGTTCACAGGCTACCGGCCCTTTGGTCCCGTGCCGGGTCACTATGTTATGGAGACACACTTTGGGGAATCGTCACACTTCGGGTAAGCGAACGGTCGTGCGCCGTCCACATGTTTCTGTCCTGCGCGCCCTGACTGCCACTGGTGCTGTTGCCTTATCCATCTGGTCCCTGAACCTTTCCGGCAGCGCAGGGGAGCGGGAGGCCTCGAGAGCCACGGCTGCTGGTTTTGGTACGGAGACAACCACGTCAAGCAGCGGAGGCTCGGACGCGCTGGCTTCGGACAGGGTTGGCGCCGGAATGCTGCAGGCAGCGGCCTCTACGAATCCAGGGGCACATGTCACCTTTCCCCATGCGGCAATTGGCGGTTACCGCGGGGAGAACTCCCCGCCGCTGACAGTCGGGACGACAGGCTTCGGCAGGCCGCCGGCCGGATTCCTGATGGCGCCACTGACTCTGCTCAATGCCAGCTCGCCCTTCGGTTTCCGGGTGAGCCCCTTGTCCGGGGCGGCCGGCGACTTCCATCTGGGGCAGGACTACGCCGCCCCTTGTGGAACAGGCGTTTACGCGGCGGACTCAGGGCTGGTGCGTGCTGCAGGCTGGCACCCTTGGGGCGGCGGCAACAGAGTGGAAATCGATCACGGCAACGGGCTAATCACAACATACAACCACCTCGAGGCCATCGCTGTCCGTACGGGTGACGAGATCAACGCCGGCCAAATCCTCGGCCGGGTGGGCAGCACCGGTTGGTCGACGGGATGCCACCTGCACTTTGAAACGATCCTCGATGGCCGCCACACAAGTCCGATGAAGTGGGCTCTCATGCCCGCCCGGCCTTTGGCTGGCAGCGGATCCGGTGAAATGCGGAGTTACCTGCCCGGGTTTGGCTCTCCCTCCCAGGGGACAATCAGTTGGGCCCTGCCGTTGAGCCACGATCACGACGACCCTCATGAAAGTGAAGTCCGGGCCGGAACGCCTGAAAAACCGGCTTCCCCGCTTTTGCTGAGGCCTGCCGCGGCGATTGGTGCTGCAGGCACCCAACCGGCGGTGCCGCCCAGTGCGTCGTCCCCGACAGCGCTACCGACCCAGCCACCGACGTCGTCGTCGGCACCGGTGGAGGTCACGCCGACGCCGCCACCTACACCCTCGCCGACGCCGGCACCGGTTGAGGTCACGCCGACGCCGCCACCTACACCCTCGCCGACGCCGGCACCGGTTGAGGTCACGCCGGTCCCGACCCCGACACCGGCTGAAGCCACCGCGGCGCCGATCGAACTCATGCAATCACCGTCCCCTGCCCCGGTTGCACCATCCCCGACGCCGAACCCCATTGACCTTACGGATCCGACCGACCCTGCGACGGTGCCAACGCCGTCGCCCCTAAGGGCCGCATCCCCGGCGTCGGATAGCTGTCCGGCAGACCCGACTCCGGAAACACCAAACCTGCCCGCTGATGTATCAGCAACGGATCCGGGCAGCGGACAACTTACTGAGGGCACAGCGTGTGAAAACCTTGTACGCGATCCGGCAGACCCTGCATGACGGCCCCCAAAAATGCCTGAAAACCAACTCCTTTGACACCACAATGGCGAACGTCGTAGCCCGGGCACCGACACACCTCACGCCGGGAGGAAGGGACTTTTCGTCCAGAGCCCGGGTCCGGGGCTGATCACAAGCACAAAGCGGGCTGTCCACGTGCAGGCTTGGGCAGCCTACGGGCGGAAACAAGACGGCGGGCATCCACAAAAAAACCGCATTGTCCCGTTACGGGGTTCACAGGGACCCGGCATGTATGTTCACATGGGAGGTACCGTCAAGACAGGGGCGGTCGTCACGTCCTGGAGTCAGTCTTATGGGCACTCACGCGGTTTCGGGGAAGGACGCCCAAACCCCCCGAGGGGTATGCCTGCCCGCCGCCCGTGCTGTGGCGGCCACCGGGGTACTCGCCATTTCGGTCTGCGCTTTGAACCTTTCCGCGAGCACCCCCGAATCTGGGACTGCTACTGCCTCTGTCGTCCGTCCCGTCGCAGCAATGGGTGCCGTGGGGATTCCCGCGGGATCGAGTACCGGTTCCAGCGCCGGTCCCAGCACCGGAACCAGTACCGGAACTGGAACAGTGGTACACGGCAGTGCCGACGTGGTAGTGCCGCCGTCGGACGGCCTTGTAGCCAGCCCCGTGACTGCAAACATCCTGACCGCTCCAGACGTGGAGATTACTTTCCCGCGTCCGCTGGTAAGCAGCTCCAGCGAGAGCACTCCGTCCCCACTGGCGGTCGAGCTTACCTGGCTTGGGAGGCCGCCGGCGGGTTACCTTATGGCGCCCCTCAAACTGCTGTATCCCTCTTCACCCTTCGGATTCCGCGTAAGCCCACTGTCCGGCGCAGCGGGGGATTTCCATCTCGGCCAGGACTATGCTGCTCCCTGCGGCACACAGGTTTACGCCGCTGATTCAGGAGTGGTACGCGCTGCCGGTTGGCATCCTTGGGGCGGCGGTAACCGGGTAGAGATAGATCACGGCAACGGACTCATCAGCACCTACAACCACCTTGAGTCCATTGCCGTCCGCAGCGGAGACTCCATCAACGTTGGCCAGGCCATTGCGCGGGTAGGCTCGACCGGGTGGTCGACGGGATGCCACCTGCACTTCGAGACGATCCTCAACGGGCACCACATCAGTCCCCTGAAGTGGCGCCTAATACCAGTTCGATCCGTCGGCGCCGGACCGGCTGACCTGCGGACGTACCTGCCGGGCATCGGTGCTCCGTCACCTGGGCCGGTAACGTGGACCATCCCCGTGGGGCAGGGCAATGAACCTCCCCAGGCTCCTCGCTGGGTAAGTTCGCCGACGACGGTTGCCGCCCCACCTTCTTGGCCAGCATCCCCGCTGTCACCGATTAGGCCCGCCGACTCCGGAACACTATCGCCGAGTGAGCCTTCTGGTTCGGGGACGGCGTCGCCGTCGCCGAGTGGGCCGGTTGGTCCGGGTTCGCCGTCGCCGTCGCCGAGTGAGCCGGTTGGTCCGGGTTCGCCGTCGCCGTCGCCGAGTGAGCCTTCTGGTCCTGGTTCGCCGTCGCCGTCGCCGAGTGAGCCTTCTGGTCCTGGTTCGCCGACGCCGTCGCCGAGTGATCCGGCTGGTCCGGGTTCGCCGACGCCGTCGCCGAGTGAGCCTTCTGGTCCGGGAACGCCGTCGCCGACTCCGAGCGAGCCCGCGCCTTCCCCGATCCAACCCGCGCCGACTCCACCGCCACCACCTGCGCCGGCACCGCCTCCACCGCCACCACCTGCGCCGGCACCGCCTCCACCGCCACCACCTGCACCTGCGCCGGCACCGCCTGCCCCGGCGCCACC
>NZ_JBNHGJ010000070.1:0-6568 GCF_059091165.1 Arthrobacter sp. Hb9-2
GAAACGCCCGGTCCCATTCCGAACCCGGAAGCTAAGACCCACAGCGCCGATGGTACTGCACCCGGGAGGGTGTGGGAGAGTAGGTCACCGCCGGACATAAATTACGAGCAGGGCCCTGACAAACGACGTCAGGGCCCTGCCGCATTTAACAAACAAAACAACCACCACGGCAGCCAGCCCACCAGATCCCACCCCTGGTGCGACCCGCCATCACCTCCCGCACCAAACGCCGCAACCCGCCACCACCTCCCGCAGCACGCACCGCCGTCAAACACCCCGCCACACACCCGCCCGCCACGCCAACACCCACAGCAGCTGATGGTGCGTTCGCACAAAGGCTGCGGGAGGTGATGGGGCGTTGCCAGGAAACTCACAGCAGCTGATGGGGCGTTGCCAGGAAACTCGCAGGAGGTGATGGGGCGTCCGCTATGGGCTCAATCAGGGCCGAAAACCCCCAAGAATCTGGTGATTAACCTCAAAAAGTCGCGGAAACACGCGGAATTTGCGGAACGGGAGGGCCCAAGCTGGTAAGTTTTCGAACAGTGGCTTGTGCGCACGCCGCGTTCAGGCTCCAGAATCATGACCGTCCAGGAGGACATAAATGGCTAAGAACCGTAGTGAACTTGTTGCAGAGGTAGCGGGCAAGGCCGGCACCAGCCAGGCAGCCGTCAACTCCGTCCTCGACGCACTGTTCGAGGTTTTCGAGACTTCTGTCGCCGCGGGCGAGAAGATCACCATCCCGGGTTGGCTCGCCGTCGAGCGCACCGACCGTGCAGCACGCACCGGCCGCAACCCCCAGACCGGCGAGACCATCCAGATCGCCGCCGGCCACAGCGTCAAGCTGACCGCCGGCTCCAAGCTGAAGGCTGCGGTCTCCAACAAGAAGTAAAGCCTTTCCCCCGGCATCAGGCCGGTGTGGCTAAAGGGGCGGCAACCACCTGGTTGCCGCCCCTTTCGCTTTAAGCCGATTCGCGGCCCGGGCCAGGGTATCGGACAATGGATAGGTGCCTTCTGCCGCAAAACCCCAATCCACGGCAACCCAGCCAACTCCCGGCAAGGGAGTCCCTGGGCAGACCGGCAACGCCCTGGGCCTCACCGCGCCATGGCAGCTGGCAGGACTGGCGGCACTCTTCCTCGGCCTGGCAGCCGCTCTCGTTTTTTCCGGCGCGGCCGTTGCCCGTGAGGTCTCGGATCCCGGCGCCCTGGTCCGCTGGGGTTTGCCCATCAGCAAAGCCATTCACAACGTCTCGGTGGCCACGGTCATCGGCGGCCTGATCTTCGCCGTCGGCATCCTGCCCAAAACCCTAGGGCTCCGCAGCAGGGACCGGGACGCCGACCGCGATGATGAGGCCCCCGAACATCCGGCGTTCACCCGTGCGATGGCGGTTGCAGCAGTTGCGGGGGCCGTCTGGACCCTGTCCGCAATCGCCGTCCTGGTGCTCACCTATTCGGACGTAGCCGGGCAAGCGGTGTCGGGCGACGCCCAGTTCACGCAAGCCCTGGTCTACTTCATGACGGACATCGAAACGGGCCGGGCCTGGCTCGCCGTCACCATCATTGCCGCTGTGGTGACCACCGCCCTGTTCGGCGTCAGGTCGCTTGGCGGTTTGGCGCTAACCCTGATCCTGGCACTCATCGGTTTGGTCCCGACGGCCCTGATCGGGCACTCCTCGAGCTCCTCGGACCACGAAGGCGCCATCAACTCCCTGGGGCTGCACCTGGTGGGCGTCAGTACCTGGGTGGGTGGCATCATCATGCTGGCGCTGCTGTCCGGGATCCTGGCAGGGGGCAAAGCCGGCGCCACTGCGGACATCACCGAATCGATACTTCGCCGGTTCTCCTCGCTGGCCGGCTTCGCCTTCGTGCTCGTCTTCTCCTCCGGCGTTATCAACGCCAGCATCCGCATCACCAACTGGGGCGACCTCTTCGGATCCTCCTACGGCCAGCTGATCCTGGCCAAGTCCGCTGCAACGCTGGTCCTGGGCGGGATCGGCCTGATGCACCGGCAGTGGGTGATCCCGCAGCTGAACCGCAAGGGTGCCACCATGTCCTCGCGAAGGGTCCTCTGGCAGCTGGTCCTGGCTGAATTCCTGCTGATGGGTGCGACCTCTGGTGTGGCCGTGGCACTCGGCCGCTCGGCACCGCCCCAGCCCACCACGTTTGCCCCCGACGCAACACCGGCTTTTATCCTTACCGGCTACGAACTCCCTCCGGAGCTAACGCCCGCGCGCTGGCTCACCGAGTGGCGGCTGGACTGGCTCTGGATCGCCGTGGCGCTGTTCGGGCTCGTCTCCTACTTTCTGGGTGTAGCCAAGATCTACCGCCGGGGCGACAAATGGCAGTGGTTCCGATCCGTGAACTGGGTGATCGGCCTGCTGGTGCTCACGTACATCACCTCCGGCCCGCCGTCGGTCTATGGCCGCATTCTCTTCTCCGCGCACATGGTGGACCATATGGCGCTGACCATGGTGGCCCCCATTTTCCTTGTCCTCGGCGCACCGGTGACCCTTGCCCTGCGCGCCTTGCCTCCTCGCGGAGATGGTTCCCGCGGTCCCAGGGAGTGGCTGCTGGTGTTTGTGCACTCCAAGTTCTCCCAGGTAGTAACGCATCCGCTTTTCGCCGCTGCCAACTTCGCCGGTTCCATCGTCCTTTTCTACTACTCGGACCTGTTCGGATTCGCCATGCGCGAGCACGTGGGGCATGAACTGATGATCGTGCACTTCCTGCTCACGGGATACATCTTCATCCTGAGCATGATCGGATCCGACCCGCTGCCCCGCCGGGCGCCGTACCCCATGCGCCTGCTCCTGCTGCTGGCCACCATGGGCTTCCACGCCTTCTTCGGCGTCGCCATCATGGGCGGAACCAACCTGCTGGCCGCCGACTACTTCGGCAACCTGGGCCGGGCATGGGGACAGTCGGCCCTGCTGGACCAGCAGACCGGCGGTGCGGTGGCTTGGGGCATCGGCGAAGTGCCCACGCTCCTGGTGGCCATCGGCGTGGCCATCATGTGGTCAAGGTCAGACCAGCGGGAGACCAAACGTGTGGACCGGGCGGCGGACAGGAATAACGACGCCGATCTCACCGCTTACAACGATATGTTTGCCAAATTGGCTGAACGCGACGCCAGGCTGGCCGAACGAAACAAGCTGGAAGGACGCTGATGAGCGAAACCGTACGCACCCACCTCCGGGTCCGAGCCTCCGAACTGGTGGGCCGTAACTGGTTGAACACCGGAGGGAAGTCGCTGGACCTCGAAGCCCTTCGCGGCAAGATTGTGCTGCTGGACTTCTGGACCTTCTGCTGCATCAACTGCCTTCACGTCCTGGACGAACTGCGGCCGCTGGAGGAGCAGTACTCCGACGTCCTGGTCACTGTGGGCGTCCATTCGCCCAAGTTCGAGCACGAGGCAGACCCAGTGGCCCTGGCGGCCGCCGTGGAGCGCTACGAGATCCACCACCCGGTCCTGGACGACCCGGAGCTGGACACCTGGAAGGCTTACACCGCCCGCGCCTGGCCCACCCTGGTGGTCATCGACCCTGAGGGCTACATCGTGGCGCACCTTTCCGGTGAAGGCCACGCGGACGGACTCGCGGTGCTGATCCCCGAGCTCATCGCCGAACACGAAGCCAAGGGGACGCTGCACCGCGGTTCAGGCCCGTACGTAGCTCCTGAGCCCACCTCGGGAACGCTGCGTTTCCCCGGTAAGGCACTCTTCCTGCCCGCCGGGCGCGGCTCCGCCGGCTCAGATGCAACGTCCGACGCCGACGCAGCGGCGGGTGCCGCCGCCAACGAGGCAGCGTCCAACGGCGCAGCAACCCAGGGCTCCTGGCTTGTGACCGACACAGGACACCACCGACTGGTGGAACTGGGAACCGACTTCCAGACTGTCCTGGGCACCTACGGCTCCGGCACCAAGGGTTACGCTGACGGCCCCGCAGCCGGTGAGGCGGCCGTCGCCCAGTTCAACGAGCCCCAGGGCCTGGTCCTGCTCCCGGAGGACGTGGCAGCCAAGGTGGGTTACGACGTCGTGATTGCGGATTCCGTGAACCACCGGCTCCGCGGGCTCTCACTGCAGGACGGGAAGGCGACCACCCTCGTGGGCAACGGCATCCAGCGCCTGCTGGAGACCGGCCCGGCCCGCGTTGACGAGGATGCAGCCGGATTCACCGGCCGCTTGAGCGAGCACCCGCTTGAGGTCTCCCTGAGCTCGCCGTGGGACCTCGTCTGGTCCAGCAAGCTCAACGCCGTGGTGATCGCCATGGCCGGTACGCACCAGATCTTCAGCTTCGACCCGCTGACCGGGGCCGTGGCCATCGCCGCCGGTAACGGACTTGAAGGCCTGCTGGACGGCCCGGCCCACGAGGCCTGGTTCGCCCAGCCCTCCGGCCTCGCCGAAGACGCGGCCGGCAACATCTGGGTGGCTGACTCCGAGACGTCCGCGCTCCGCAAGCTCGTGATTGACGAAGACGGCGCCATCACCGTTGAATCGGCGGTCGGCAAGGGGCTGTTCGACTTCGGTTTCCGCGATGGCGCCGCGGCGGACGCCCGGCTCCAGCACCCGCTGGGTGTGACGGTGCTGCCGGACGGTTCTGTGGCAATCGCCGATACCTACAACGGTGCTGTCCGCCGCTACGACCCCACCGCCGGGACCGTCTCGACGCTGGCACGCGGGCTCCTGGAGCCCTCGGACGTGATTGTGGACCACACGCAGTCTGCCGGCTCCGAGCCGCTGCTGGTTGTGGTGGAGGCCAATCAACACCAGCTGGTGTACGTGCCCATTCCCAAGGAAGCCCAGCAGGTGGACGAGGGTGCCTCGCAGACGCACCGGCCGAAGAGCCCGGTGGCGCCTGGCCCGCTCGAGCTGACCGTGCGCTTCACTGCCCCCACCGGGCAGAAGCTGGATGACCGCTGGGGCGATCCCACCCAGCTGAAGATCTCCTCCACTCCGCCTGAGCTGCTGGTGTCCGGCGGCGGAACGTCAGTGGGACTGCTGCGGACCCTTGAGTTGTCCGCAGACGTGCCCGAGGGCGTCCTGCATATCACCGCCCGCGCGGCGGCCTGTGACGGTCCTGAGACCGAGGACGGGGAAATCCCGGACCATGCGGCCTGCCACCTCTACCAGCAGGACTGGGGCATTCCGGTGGTACTGCAGGGCGACGGGGACACCGAGCTGGTCCTGGACCTGCGCGGCATGGACTGACCAGCCGCCGCCGCGTTTTGACCGCACAAAGGGCTGCCGCCCGTGACGTAAGAGTCACGGGCGGCAGCCCTTTTCGCGTTGGGCCCGTAGCCGGACCGGCCAGGAACCAACCCTAGAAGCTCAGCATCGGCGTGACTTTGATGGTGTCCCCGGAGACGTCCAGGCGGGTGGTGAAGCTGAAGTCCACCTCTTCGTCCAGCGGGTACCAGGCGCCGGTGAACAGGTTCTGCTGGAGCGCCTCCACCTTCGCCTTGCCGTCCAGTGGCGCCACCACCCAGCGACCGTCAAACGGCTCGATGGCCACGTTGGGATACTCGGTGACGGACCATTTGATGGTGCCGTCCTGGACCCGGTTATTGCTGGCGTAGTAGAAGGGGCAGTCCGGCTGGAGCTTCTGCTCCTTGACTGCCTGGGCCGCACAGCCGTCCAGGAATTCCTTGACCTTTGCCGCCACGTCCGTCTTCAGTTCGTCCGTGGCCTGGGTCAGCAGGTTGAGCGGTGCCACCGGAACGTCGCGGGCGGTCACGGTGGCACGGGTGGCAGGGGCGGAGAAGTACTCCCCGTTCACCGTGGCCTCATATTCGCCCGGGTAGAACACGGCGAAGGAGCTCCGGCCGTTCGGCATGTTGACGTCCACGCCGTTGACGGTGGCCTCGCTGGCGTTGACCACGGTGACATCGACGGTGGGCAGCCGGGACGGGACAAATGCCCACGTGTTGAAGAAGATCCACTCGGTTCCGGTCTTCTGCAGCAGGAACTCGGTGCGGAGGCGGCTACCGTCGATGGTGTATTCCAGGGGCACCATCACCTGGCTGCCGGGCCGCTCCTCGGCGTCTCCGATGTTTACATTGGACAAGCGGGATGCGGCGGTCTGCAGGGCCGTGCCGTCGAGCATGGCAGCGTTGCTGGGCGGTACCGTTGCCCGCAAAAGCCCCAGCGCCTTGCCGCCGTCGCCGCTCTGCAAAGCGCCCAGGTACTCGCGCACCGGCTGCTGCGGACTGGCCACAGTATCGTTCACGAGGTTCACGGCAACAATGGCGCCGGCAACAGCAAGCATGAGGCCCAGCAGCCATCCGGCCGCGATCCTCACCAACGCTTGACTCATCTGCACGTTCCATACGTTACCTGCCATGCGCCCGACGGCGGCAGTTGAGTCAGCTCACTTCGGCGACTGCGGTCAGCGGCGGCGCCGGGACGACGTGCCAAACACGCCCCGCAGCAGCTCACGTCCGAGCTGGGTTCCAATGGACCGGGCCATGCTTTTCAGCCCGCCGCCAAGTGCACCGCCGAGGACACCGCCGAGGTCGCCCATCGCGCCGCCGCCGGACTCCTGCCGGGTAGTCCGCGGGACATCAGCAGGGGCGC
>NZ_JBNHGJ010000071.1:0-6320 GCF_059091165.1 Arthrobacter sp. Hb9-2
GCATTTGTGAACTCATTCCTACATCCTCCCTTGCCGCTCGCCCTCATGTCGTGATCAGCGCACGAAGGCGCAATCGAGATGTGCCCGTTAGCCGGTCAATTACCGTGCCGAGGAAGCGCACCGCCACGTTCCGTGCAGTTACTGGTCGAGGCCATGTACGTAAGACCCGCACGATCAAATGCACGGTGATGGGGGGATTACTGCAACCATGCCCTCATGACTGGAATGAAGATCGGTTATGCCCGGGTCTCGACAAACGACCAGGACCTTACCGCGCAACGCAATGCCCTCCTTGCCTTGTGTGTAGAGGAGGCCCAGATCTTCGTTTAACCCCCGAAGTCATCCGTGCGGCGGATGACGCCTACGAGGCACTCCGCACGATCAATCACCTGACAATCACTCAGGTTTACGCTGCTCCCAGGGTTTACAGCGTCTTGGGCAACCTTAAGGGAGTGGGGCACTTGCCGGGATCTCCTTGGAGATCGTGGAGGAGCTCGCGTCTTTGAACTGCTCTTGACTCTGACTCTGAATCGGAAAAGACATGAGCGGTTGCTTGTCGCATGCGCCGCACCTTCGCCGCGTGCCTACGCTGGCCTCCTTGACGACCAGGATCCGCCTCGGGTTCGAGTCCCATAACTCCCCCACCTGACTGCACCACGCCGGATGGAACATCACGCCGGTCCTCGTAGCGTAGACCTGCCCGGGGCCGATTAGGGGGGCGTTGTCGGCCGGGTGGTACCCTCTGCCCGGCTCCTCCTGCACGAGCACACCCATCTCGTCGGCGCGCTTGTAGGCGAGGGCCACGCTCTTCTTCGTCCGCTTCTTCGACATGGTCCTCATATTAGAGGAAGCTGTCCGGCCCAGCTGGAGTGCTGGATGACCCTTGGTGCACCGACGCCAGGAACGCCGGCGCACCGATTCAATGACGAGGCAGAATATTGACCTTCAAGGCCACCGCTCGGCAGCTATTGGTGGCTCACGGCCACACGATCCCGACACCAGCACTGGGTCACACCACGGAGCTCTCCGGGAACCTCAGCTACCGGATGACCACCAAGCAAATTTTCGGAACGCGCCACTCTTAGCCGCTCTGAGGCCAGAGGGAATTGCGGCAAGCCAGTCTCGCAACCCTTGGGTTGCAACACACTCTGACAAGACAGTGCTTCTCCCTCCGTTGCTACTGTCCTTCGCATGTCTTGCTACCTGTCTCATAAGCAGGGGCGCGGAATCGTGACAGAAGCAAGGGTTGCAAGACAGTTCTAGGGGTTGGCGATGGTGAGGAATGGCGTGGGCAAGCTGATTGGCTATGCAAGAGTGTCAACGCGCGCAGGACACCGATCGGCAGATTGCGGACCTGCTCGCCGCCGGTGTTCGTCGTGATGACCTCTACGTCGACCACGGTGTCAGCGGCGCCCACGCCCGACGCCCCCAGTTCGACAAAGCACTCGAGGCGGTCCACGCGGATGACACGCTAATCGTCACGACTCTTGATCGGCTTGGTCGCTCGACGTCGAACATGCTCGCCCTCGCTGACGAACTGAGGGCGCAGAAGGTGAACCTTCGGGTCCTGAACCTCGGTGGCGGGAACGTCGACACTGGCACCCCCATGGGGTCTATGGTCTTCACCGTCATGGCAGCCCTCGCTCATACGTCACGGCACTCTGGCTGTACTTACGCGGAAGGGAGGTCTGCAAACTCCTTTTCACAAGACGAGCACACTGGCTTCTCCGTGTGATCCTGTGTGGGAACAAACCACTGGCCGCAAAGCGCCCTTACCTCCATGCCGTCGACGTATGCCTCTACGAGGCTGCCCTTTGCAACATAATGAGCGCTGTTGTTTGTAGGAGCGACAATAGCCCCCGTTAAAGGCGTTGCTTCCATCGTTCCCAGTTCCACTGCTGCTGTCAGTTGAGATAGTCGGGCCTCAGTGATTTCTACGGAGTAGACCGTCACTTTGCCCTGGACCGTGTGAACAGACCATCTTTCCTTTTGGGGATCCATGAAACCTACAAGCTGCGGGACGACCGCTTGACGAATCGCGTCATCATCCCAGTCGATCAGACGAAGCGCAAGAAGGACCTCGACTGGTGTTTCGAAAGTGGGATCTTCGTCGTAGTTAAGCCGAACCAGCTCAATTTCTATTTTGAGCGGGGAAACGGTTCGGCTGGGAGGAGGAGGTAGTTCAGCGGGATGCTGCGTTTCGGATGAGCTGGCTGCATTCGCAATTGCGTCAATGAGAGTCGTCAGACAATCCATCCGCCAGCGCCGGTTCGCCATCGCGGACATCTCAAGAGCAAGCAAGTCCCGGTCATCTTGCACAGGGTAAAGCGACCTAATTTCCGCTTCGCCTAGTCGTTCAACCTGGTCGTACACATTAGATCTATCCCCTGTACGTTTAAGACCCGCGTGCAGCAACCACCAACACGACTTAACCTCTGGCTGCGTCACCAGTCCCCGCCATTGTTCGGAACGGACTTCTTTCCAGATGCTATTTAAACGTGCCCGAACAGAATGTTTGAATATGGTGAGGTTGGCGCCGGAATCCTCGTTGGTGGTAAGGGATTTTCCTGCCATGACTGCAGGGTGCCTCAGCGAGGACAAGGGTATGACACTCTTGAAATCACTCCTCGCGATCGAGCGACATTGCTCAGGATCATCCCAGTCGTCCGGATTGCTTAGGCATTCACGTAGGACGCGTAGGGTGGGTCGACAACCGTCACTATCTGATGGAGACATGCCGCAACTTTAGTGGTTCTTACTATTGTTGGGAACTACTCCGACGACGCGTTTCTTGAGTATAAAGGTCCACTTTGGCCACGTGAGGTAGAACTGAGAGTCCCGTCCTCCGCTAAGGCCTTAGAAACCGAACTTAGCTGCGGTTTCGTCGCTGACTTTGGCTGCATCGCGAACTAACTGATCGTTGGCTTGCTGAGTGTGAGCAAGATCGATAGCAAATTGACGGCTTGCGAGTTCACGGTTGGTGCGAAAAGCACGGATATCGCGCATCTTGATCTTTCTGTGGGTTCCGACCCGAGGCTGCTCGGGTATCACGCCGGTATCGAGGAGTCTGTAAAGATATGGCCGGCTTATGCCCAAAAGTTTGCTGGCCTCCTGGGGCGAGATCTCGGCATCGCCATCTTCGGTGACGGTTACAACCCCGCCCCGCTCCAAAGCAGACAACATCTCCAACAACGCCGTCGCAGTGCGGTTGCCTTGAAGATGAGACAAGCTTTCGCGCACCTCAACGAGTTCTTGAGAACTTAGTTTCGAAGCTTCGAGCGTGTGCATGAGATCACCTGAACCGAATGGGCCATAACTGGCATATGTGTAATAACTGCTCTAACTGTAACCAGAAACGAGGAGTTACGCAACCCTCCATCCGACCATCCTCCTAGTGCTCCCTAATGGAGGGTGCGCCTGGGTGCGCCCTGCCTAAGCCGATGTTCCCCAAGGAGGCTTAATACACCTTCTACTCTGGTTCATAAAGCTCTCGCAACATAAGGTCGGGGTCATAGCCAGTGCCTCGAGGGCGCTGCAGGGGGAGGTGTCTCATGTCAGAAACCAGAGAAGATGTAAATGCGCGCGTAGGAAAGGCTGCGGGCCTAGCGGTCGCTGGTGCCATTGCCGGTATGGCTGCCTACTTCCTAGACGTCCACACCAATGCCAAGGAAAACTTTGTGCTTTGGACGCTAATCGCCGCTGCGGGCAGCTTCTACACTTCCTCGATAGTGACCCTGGTGAAAGCACTGTCTTCCCGAGGCAAACCTACGGGCACCGCACCTATTCTGGGAATTGGAGGGTACGCCCTATATATATTCGTGCACTACACCCTTGTCGTGTTTTCGATGGTACTTGCGGTTGGCCTCAATGACTCCGCGAACGAACTGGGTGGATTCGCCGTGGTCATGGTGCTTTTTGCTCTGATCAACGCACTTGGAGGCTTTATCGGCGGGATCATTTTTGGCTGGATCATCTATGAGGAGATGTCGGAGAAGGGGTGGAACTCGCCAGCGTCCTTCATTGTCGCGGTGCTGGCCGGCCTTGGCGAGGCAGCACTCTGCTACGTAGTCCAGTTCAACCTGGGCGTCTGGCTGCTGAGCAGCTTGTAGCCTCCGACTAGAGCACGGCCCTCGCAGCCTCGTACTTAGGTTTCTCGGTCGCCTATTTGCAATCGGGCCAGACGAAACGCCCAATAACTCGGATGTCGCAGAAAACAACAGCTTTTCAGGACACCACTCCAAGACGCGTATGAGCCGGCGGGATCGGCGGGAACCCGGGCCCCGCTCGTCTCGGAAACGCGTCTCACCGTCTATCGTCTCGCCGAAGGCGCATCGGGGACTTTCCGAGTCAGAATGGCCTGGTGAGGCAACTTGGTTATACACGGGTCAGCACTTCCAGTCAGGATGCCCAACTGCAGCTGGACGCGCTGGTCGCTGCCGGCGTGCAGAAACGCGACGTCTTCGCTGACGTGACTTCGGGTAGCAAGACTGCAATCGAGCGGCCCGGAATGAAAAGGCTCTTGGAGTACGCCGAGGAGGGCGACACCGTCGTGGTGTGGCGGGTCGACCGCTTGGGCCGGTCACTCATCGATGTGCTCAACACCGTGACCCTGCTGCGCGACCGCGGCATCTATGTCCGATCCATCTCGGACGGTATCGACCCGGCGACCTCGACAGGCCGGCTGATGCTGAACATGCTCGCCACCCTCGCCGAGTATGAGCGCGAGCTGATCGTTGAGCGGGTCAACGCCGGGATCGCGGCCGCCAGACAGAACGGAACCCGCTTCGGCCGGCCGGTGTCCGACCCTGCCGTCATCGCGGACAAGCTGGCGATCGCCCAGGACGCCCGCTCGAAGGGCCGTACTGCGGAAGATGCCGCCCGACTCGTGGGCTGGAGCCGCGCAACGCTTTACCGCCACCAGCAGGCCCTCGCTGCGCGCCAGAACAGCACCCCGTAGGTGATCCTGAGAGCGGGTAACGGTTGACACCGTCTCCAGCCTCGCCAATCCAGCGCTTGGGTTAGGGGATCGGGCCTCGCTTCGCTCGGGCTGTAGAAGCGTTTTTCTGTTTTTTGCTGCTGTCCTTCGGATCGTACGTGCCCGCTCCACCGGCTCAACCGTCCTGCGGACGGCTGCGCAGTCGATGGGTTGTGTCGGCGCTTCGCTTATTTCCTCCCACAATCCATCGTCTGCTTGCCCTTCGGGTTGCCCCGGCTCCGTCGGGCACAGCTACGCGTTGCTCCGCCAGCAGGCAAAAAACGCCCGGGGGAGAGGGGAAGCTGGCCGGTCGCCAAGGCCGCCCCACCCACCGGATCCTCAGCAAAGGACGAGAGAAGACATGAATGATCGCATTGCACGCGCAGCCCTGACCCGACTCTTCGAACCCGATGACCGTATCGGTCGGGCCCTCGTGGGCAGGCTTGGCGCGTACGCCGCGTTGCGGCTTGCCACCGGCGCCCAAGCCGCCCACACCCTCCCCGACGTCTCAGTCGAAGAACTGGCGGCCGCGCTGAAGCGCTGGGCGCCCCGCGTGCCTGACCTGGGCCCGGAGAAGGACCTGGCCACCATTGAACGCCTGGGCGGCGGGTTCCTCATCCCGGGGGATGAACACTGGCCTGAAGGCTTGGACGATCTGCCCGACGCCCCGTACGGGCTTTGGTACCGGGGCAACCTCGAAAATGGCATCCCGGCACCTTCCCGGTGCGCAGCCCTGACCGGTTCCCGGGACTCGACCAGCTACGGCGCCTCCGTGACAGGGGATATGGCGTATGGGTTGGCCCAACATGGAATTTGCATTGTCTCGGGTCTTGCCTACGGTATCGATGCGCACGCGCACCGGGCCGCTTTGGCCGGGAGCCAGGGAGATGGACCGGCGACCATCGCGGTACTGGCCGGAGGCCTTGACCGGGACTACCCCTCCGGCAACGCGGACCTCGCGGCCGCGATCCGCAGCAACGGCCTGACCCTCTCAGAGCTCCCACCCGGTTCCGCCCCGACCCGGTACCGATTCCTGCAGAGAAACCGCATTATTGCCGCCCTAGCAGGGGTGACCTGTGTCGTGGAAGCCCGCTGGCGCTCAGGGGCGCTGAACACCGCACACCACGCCGAAACCATTGCCCGGCATGTCGCGGCGGTCCCCGGAAGCGTCCACAGTGCCAATTCGGCAGGATGCCACCGGCTCCTGAAAGAAGGCGGGGCGGTGCTGGTGTCCGATGCGGCCGAACTGGCCGAACTCCTGGCTGTCTAATCCCTGAAGGTGGCCGTCCCGTTGCCGGGGCGGTCACCGCTGGCGGTCCGCCGTCGTGGCCGGCTTGCGCTGGGT
>NZ_JBNHGJ010000072.1:0-6082 GCF_059091165.1 Arthrobacter sp. Hb9-2
GCGGCCGACCGGGCGCAGGCGAGCAACGCCGGGAAGGCCGGGAGCTTGTCCACGCACGGGCCCGAGGCTGAGCCGCTGTCCGACCTCCAGTGGGGTATGGAGATGCTCGGTGCGACGCCCGACGGCGCCTGGGAGAAGGCGACCGGCAAGGGTGTCGACGTCGGCATCATGGACACGGGGATCGATGCCCGGCACCCCGACATCGCGCCCAACTTCGACGCTAAGCGGTCGCGGAACTTCACCACCGATATCCCGGACATCGACGGGCCCTGCGAGTACAAGGACTGCAAGGACCCCGCGAACGTCGACGATGGCGGGCACGGTACTCACGTGGCCGGCATCGTGGCTGCGGCCGACAACGATTTCGGCATCGGCGGGGTGGCCCCCGACGCGACCTTGGTTAATGTGCGCGCAGGACAGGACTCCGGCTACTTCTTCCTGTACGAGACGGTCAAGGCGCTTGTGTACTCGGGGGACATCCACCTCGACGTCGTGAATATGAGCTTCTTCACCGACCCGTGGCTCTACAACTGCACGTCCCGCGACGAGTACGTCAGCGGCACCGTGACGGACGCGCAACTGATCGAGCAGCGGCTCATCAGCGAACTGGTGCTGGGTGCGGTGACGTACGCCTCCGACCGCGGCGTGACCCTGATTGCGGCCGCCGGCAACGAGCACAACGACCTGGCCGCACCGACCCGCAGCGACGAGATCAGCCCGGACTACCCGGCGGACGCTGCGCAGCCGAGGGTAGTGCAAAAAACCTGCCTCAACCTACCGAGCGAGGCTCCACAGGTGATCAATGTGTCCGCGGTCGGTCCGTCGGGGACCAAGGCTGACTACTCAAACTACGGGTTTGGCGACATCGAGATCGCCGCCCCCGGAGGCTGGTTCCGCGACTACGTCGGGACGCCGCAGTTCCAGAGCCCTGGGAACCTCATCCTCTCGTCCTATCCGCTCCAGGCGGCGATCGAGCAGGGCCTTGCCGACCCGAAGGGCAACCCGGTGGATGAGTTCTCGATCAAGTACTGCGACGACGGCAAGTGCGGCTTCTACACGTACTCGCACGGCACTTCGATGGCGTCACCGCACGTTGTAGGCGTAGCGGCGCTGATCATCCAGGAGCGGGGCAAGTCCACCGGCCAAGGCGGACACGCACTCGACCCGGCGACCGTGGCCCGGGTGCTTTTGCGGACGGCGGACGACCACGCCTGCCCGGTCGGCGGTGTGGAGGACTACAGCGACGAGGGGTGGACGCCGGACTGGAACGCGGCCTGCCAAGGGACCACCGGGAACAACGGCCTGTACGGCGAGGGCATCGTCGACGCAGAGGATGCCGTGGACTGACCAGATCCGCATTAGGGGATGAATTAGGGGGCGGAATAGGGGGAAATCCCGGAGACATTCTTGGCCGGCAGGCATAATCTGGCGCCGGGGGTTTCGGAAGTTTTGCCTCCCGCGAGGCTCCTTATCCGGCCCGTCCAGGGCGCCACGACGGAGTACCCAATGAATATGAAGTTTCCAATGGTCGCATGTCTCGCTGCTGCGGCGATAGTTATCCCTGGCGGGCCTGCAGTGGCGGGTTCAGATGAGCACCCTCCCCGCACGTTGGCGGAGGGTTTCGCAGGGCCTCTCAGTCTGGCGGTGGATGCGGAGGAATCCGTTCTCGTCACCCAGAACTTCGCCGGCCTCCTCAGCCGGGTCAACGACGACGGCACCACTACTGCGCTTTATCAGGCCAAAGAGGGCTGGGACGTTGGCGGCGTGGAAGTCCGGCATGGAATCACGTATTTTTTTGAGAGCGTGGGCGCCGGCCTGGGCGATCCCGAGGCTCTCGGCGGCTACTTGAAGTCCATCGACGAGGACGGAGACGTCCGGACCATCGCGGACCTGGCCCGCTACGAACGCAAGCACAACCCGGACGGCGATCAGCACTACGGCTTCGAAGCTGACGTCTCGGACGAGTGCCTGGCGGACTGGCCTGAGTTTCCGCCTGCACGCTATAAGGGCGGGGTGGACTCGCATCCCTACGGCATGGCGGTGCGGAGCGGCAATGCGTATGTAGCCGACGCGGGCGCGAACGCCATCCTGGAAGTAGACCTCGACAGCGGCCACATTTCCACTCTTGCAGTGCTGCCGCCGCGGCCCACGGTTATTCCGGAAAGTGCTACCCGTCCGGAGGAGGAGGGTGGCCTTGGCGTGCCAGCTTGCGTTGCCGGGAAGAAATACACTTTTGAGTTTGTTCCCACGGACGTTGAGGTTGGGTCGGACGGCTGGCTTTATGTGACTTCCCTGCCTGGCGGCCCGGAAAGCCCGGCGCTGGGTGAACGCGGCGCTATATTCAAAGTCAACCGGTGGACCGGCGAGACAAAGCTCTGGGCCGATGACATCCTCTCCCCCACCGGCCTTGCCATTGGGGACGACGGGGATGTCTATGTGGCTTCCCTTTTCGGCGGCAATATCCTGAAGTTCAATGGCTCCAGGGACCACCCTTCCGAATTCCTGACGGTAAACCAGCCGGCCGCCGTCGAATTCCAGGACGGACACCTGTACGCCACAGTTGACGCGCTGTCCGGCGCCCCGGCCGGCCCGGGAGCGCCTCCTCCAGCAGAACCTTTCCTGGGCAAGGTGATCCGGGTTCATATCGACTAGTCAGCAAACAAAGTTCTCAGGGAAAGCGGAAGGCCCGCACCATGTGGTGCGGGCCTTCTGCTGACCAGCCTCGCTGGTTACTTACTGGCGTCTTCGTCGAGTTCCTCGTCGTCATTGACGTCGAAGTCCTCTTCATCAAAATCGTCTTCGTCGATGTCCACATCGGCGGACGCATCGCTCCGGTAGGGATCAGCGTCCCCCGCATGCCGGGCCTTCGCCGCCAGGGCGGCCACTTCGGCGTCGCGCTTCTTGGCTTCCCGGAGCAGATCCTCAAGGTTGGACGCGATAACGGGAATCTCATCAGAGACGAATTCAAGGGTGGGAGTCAGCCGAATACTCAGATTGCGCCCCACCTCCTGCCGAAGCACACCCTTGGCCTTCTCCAGGCCCTTGGCAGCATCAGCCTGAACAGCCTGGTCGCCAAGAACGGTGTAGTAGAGGGTGGCATGCTGCAGATCATTCGTCACCCGGGCATCAGTAACAGTGATGCCCTCCAGCCGAGGATCCTTAACCTTCCGGCCCAGGGCCTCAGCAACAACAACCTTAATCCGCTGCGCCAACTTGGCAGCACGTGCCGGATCAGCCATGAAAAACTCCTATAAAAAGAAAAATTTGGGACGTACGACGGCGGCACAGGAGCTGCCTCGAACGTTTCATTTATGTGCCATGCACTAAAGGTGGGCCAACGACGATCCCGGAGAGTTTTGGGGGCGCCCGGGAGCGGCATCTAAGGAGATGGCCGAGGGCCCCGACCCGAGCTTGCGAGGGTTGGGAAGGCCAGCTCCGCTACCGGAGCTGGGCGGCAAAGGATCGCAAAATCCTTTGCCGCCCAGCGTAGGGGCGGGGCGCCCCCAAAACTCGGAGGCGTCCCGCTGTGAGAAACCCTTAGACGCGCGGCTTCTCACGCATCTCGAAGGTCTCGATGATGTCGCCTTCGTTGATGTCGTTGTACGAGCCAAGACCGATACCACACTCGAAGTCCGTGCGGACCTCGGTGGCGTCGTCCTTGAAGCGCTTGAGCGTCTCAACGGTGAGGTTGTCACCGATGATCTTGCCGTCGCGGCTGATGCGGGCCTTCGTGTTGCGTCGGATGATGCCCGAGCGGACGATCGAGCCGGCGATGTTTCCGAACTTGGAGGAACGGAAGACTTCGCGGACCTCGGCGGTGCCCAGCTGGAATTCTTCGTATTCCGGCTTGAGCATGCCCTTGAGCGCCATCTCGATGTCATCAATTGCGGAGTAGATGACGGAGTAGAAGCGCATGTCCACGCCTTCGCGGTCTGCCAGTTCGGCAACCCGCTCAGCAGGCTTGACGTTGAAGCCAATGATGACGGCGCTGTCCACCGTCGCCAGGTTGACGTCGTTCTGCGTGATGGCACCAACACCGCGGTGGATGACGCGCAGCTGCACGCCTTCGCCGACGTCGATCTTGAGCAGGGCGTCCTCGAGGGCTTCCACGGCACCGGACACGTCACCCTTGAGGATGAGGTTGAGGGTGTCGATCTTGCCGTCGGCCACTGCCTGGTCGAAGTCTTCCAGGCTGATGCGCTTGCGGCGCTTGGCCAGGGCTGCGTTGCGGTCGGCTGCTTCACGCTTCTCGGCGATCTGGCGGGCGGTGCGCTCGTCAGCGGTCACGAAGAAGGTGTCGCCTGCACGCGGCACGTTGGACAGACCCAGCACCTGGACGGGGCGGGACGGGCCAGCCTCGGTCAGGGCGCTGCCGTCGTCGTCGAACATCGCACGGACGCGGCCGTGGGCCGTGCCTGCAACGATGGTGTCGCCGACGCGGAGCGAGCCGGACTGCACCAGGACGGTGGCCACGGAACCGCGGCCCTTGTCCAGGTTGGCTTCGATCGCGATACCGCGGGCGTCCTTGTTCGGGTTGGCGCGCATGTCCAGGGCAGCGTCTGCGGTGAGCAGGACTGCCTCGAGCAGCTCGTCGATGTTGAGGTTCTGGCGTGCAGAGACCTCCACGAACATGGTGTCGCCACCGTATTCTTCGGGAACGAGGCCGTACTCGGTCAGCTGCCCACGGACCTTGTCCGGGTTGGCGCCTTCCTTGTCGATCTTGTTCACGGCCACCACGATCGGCACATTCGCTGCCTGGGCGTGGTTGAGGGCTTCAACGGTCTGGGGCATCACGCCGTCGTCCGCTGCGACCACCAGGATGGCGATGTCGGTCACCTTCGCACCACGGGCACGCATGGCGGTGAACGCCTCGTGGCCCGGGGTATCGATGAAGGTGATCTTCCGGTCGTTGCCTTCGTGGTTGTGCGTGACCTGGTAGGCACCGATGTGCTGCGTGATGCCGCCGTGCTCGCCCGCCATAACGTCGGACTTGCGGATGGCGTCCAGCAGGCGGGTCTTACCGTGGTCCACGTGGCCCATAACGGTGACAACCGGAGGACGTGCCTCGAGGTCTTCGTCGCCTTCGGCTTCGAGCTCTGCTTCGAAGTCGATATCAAAGGTGGAGAGCAGCTCGCGCTCCTCGTCCTCCGGCGACACGACCTGGAGCTTGTAGCCAAGCTCTTCACCCAGCAGCGCAAAGGTTTCCTCGTCCAGCGACTGCGTGGCCGTTGCCATCTCACCGAGGTGGAACAGCACGGTTACCAGTGCGGCGGGGTTTGCCTCGATCTTGTCGGCGAAGTCCGTGATGGACGAGCCGCGGCGGAGGCGGATCACAGTGTTGCCGTCGCCGCGGGGTACGCTCACGCCACCCAGCGACGGGGCACTCATCTGCTCAAGTTCCTGGCGCTTTGCGCGCTTCGACTTGCGCTGCTTGCCACGTCCGGCGCCGCCCTTGCCGAAGGCACCCTGGGTGCCGCCGCGTCCGCGGCCGCCCTTGCCAAAGCCACCACCGGCGGGAGCACCGCCGCCGCCACCGGGACCACCGGTTCCGGGAGCGCCACCCGGGCGTCCCGGGCCGCGGGCGCCGGCACCCGGACGTCCGGCACCGGCCGGAGCCGGGCGTTCAGTGCGGTTGGGCATCATGCCAGGAGTAGGACGGTTTCCACCGGCACCGCCGGGACGCGGTGCGCCCGGACGGGGCCCACCGGCACCTGCTGCGGGACGCGGACCACCGGGACGGGGGCCACCGGCACCTGCTGCGGGACGCGGACCACCGGGACGGTCGCCGTCGGTACGGCTTCCACCCGGGCGGGGCATGCCCTGGGAGGTGGCAAACGGGTTGTTGCCCGGACGGGGAGCCCGGTCACCGTCGCCGCCACGGCCCCGGGGCATGCCCTGGGAAGTAGCGAAGGGGTTGTTGCCCGGACGGGGACCGCCGGGACGGGGAGCGGAACCACCCTGTGATCCGCCGGAGCGGGTGGGGGGTGCCGGGGTTTCGGCCTTGGGGGCCGGGCGTGCACCGGGCTTTGCGCCGGTGGACGGAGCAGCGGGAGCAGCCGGAGCTGCCGGTGCGCTGGCTGCC
>NZ_JBNHGJ010000073.1:0-5466 GCF_059091165.1 Arthrobacter sp. Hb9-2
ACGGATAGTTCAGCCGGCCCACCGCATTCTTGGACTTGGACACCACCCAAACGCCGCCGTCATTCAGCTCCACCTCAGTGGTCTTGAATCCGGGATACAACACAGCACCGGTGACCACAACAGCCACGGCGGCGCCGAACGCCGTTCCGTTGACAAACTTCTTGTGGCGCCGTTTCAGCCCAAGTTTCCCCAGCAGACTTGTCACAGCTTGTTTGTTCCCTCAATAGTGCAGCCGCCCCAGCGGCGGGCTGTCCCAAGGCCCGAAAGGGGCCCGGTTTTCACGGCAAGCCTACAGAACTGGCGGCCGGGCCGCGATGGGGACATCTGCCCCACGGGGAGCCGGGTTGTCAGCATCGGGGCGCGCCAAGGGCAGCCGGGTTGGGCAGTGTGGTGTGGCCCGCGATGACGAACCGCCCAACATTCCTGCTCGAGCCCGGTTCAACCCGCCACCACTGCAAAATGCCGGTCCCGGACCAGTTGTCGCTTTGTTCGATGAAGCACTTCACCACGATCCGGTCCTGCGTGACTTTGTAGAACCAGGGCGGAACGTCTCCGGACCGGCCATCGCAGTCGAAATAGGGGTTCGGCCGGTAATTGGATCCACCCTGGGTGAAAGTACAGGTCCGTTCAAAATTGGGATCCGACGTCTTGATGCTCGTCTCCCATTGGCCGATTCTTCCGGACCGGGCGCTGGCCTGGGCAACAGGGCCCCCCGCCCCCAAGGAGTTGAAAGTTTGAACCTGGATGGTCACCGTTTCCTCGTACCCTGTGGTGTTCACTGTCCTGCTGCCGGAGGGCACGGCGTTTTCCCAACCACGGCCACCGACGTTGATCCTGGTCTGCGCCACGTCATTGGTGTTGGTGGAGGGCGACGACCAGCTAAGGGTTACCGATTTCTGGTTGATCGCGCCGTCCTGCCCGGAGGCTGAAGGACTGCCCGGGGAGCCGTAGGGAGTCGCTCTGCCCGGCGCGCTCGCGTTCGAGCTGGGAGCCGCCGTGGAGTGGGCGATCACGGTGATGCCGACCTCGGTTCCGTTTGCGAATCCGCCAAGCGTTTGGCCAGGCCGGATGGGTCCGCTGGAGCCGTTCGTGGCGTTGTAGCTGTAGCTGACTTCTTCCCGGCTGGACCCGTTCCGTTCGGCGTCAGTAAGCTCCCGGAAGCTGACGGTGACCTGCCGGCCGGGGCCGTCAGTGTTCGCGGGTGTGGCAGTGACGCCGGTGACCTGGCCGAGTTTGCCGGTCGCACGGCGGGGAGCCGAGGCCGGGCTTACCGCGCCTTTGCCTGCTTTGTTGTCAGCCTGGACGGTGAAGGTGTAACCCGTTTCGGAGTTCTGCGCCCGGAACACCGCCGTGCGGGTGGTACCCGCCACGGTCTGGGTTTGTGGGGCTGCCCCGCCTCCGCTCATGGTGACGTAGTAGTTGCGGATGGGGTCGCCGTTGGTATCCGGTTCAGCCCAGTCCACCCGGATCTGGTTTTCGCTGCCTACGGCCGAGGCAACCGCCGTAGTGGGCGCCGCAGGTGCCCCCGGCACCCCGGCAGGGTTGTCCTCCACGGAGTAGATGCCCCATTCGGAGGGTCCCAGCTCGTTCACTGCCTGCGCCCGGACCCTGTACTTGATGCCGTTGGAGAGGCCGGACCAGGTGTACGTGTGTCCCGCCACCTCGTTCTTCACCGCTACGCCGGACGAAGGCGGAGGGGAAATCTCGAGGTTGTAGTGCTTGACCGCTGAACCTTCTGTTCTCGCAGCTGGCCAGTTGATGACCATGTTCTTGTCCCCAGCCTTGACCGTGGGAGCCTCGGGTGGTGACGGCTTTTCATCGGGCCGGATTTCGTTCGAAGCCGCCGACACCGGTGACTTGCCTACCTCGTTCTCGGCAAGGACGGTAAAGACGTACTTGACGTCGTTGGTCAGTCCGGAAAGGGTGCAGGTGGTAGTGGAGCATTCCTGGGAAAAGCCGTTTGTTCCTTCCACCCGATAACCGGTGATGGCGGCGCCATTGTCCGACGGCGGCGCCCATTTGAGGACGGCCGTGCGGCTTCGGACGTCGGTGGCTGAGGGGGCAGACGGGGCGTCAGGAACATCCCGGACGGTGAGCCGCAGGCGCCCTGTGGCCTGGCGGGATGCGTCGCCGGTTTTGTCCACCATGGTGTAGCGGACCACCATGACGCCCTTGAAACCCTTGCCCGGGGTGACGGTGACTGAATCACCGTCGAATGTTGGCTGTCCTTCGGATGACCCGGTCTCAACGGCCACATCGACGATTTTCAGCGGCGAATCGTTGAAGGGGTTCGCATCGTTGCCCAGGACATTGACAGTTTCTGTCTTGCCGGCGTTTGCCTTGTCCACGGCGTCGTCATTGGCTACGGGCATTGGCCTGTTGGAGGCGACGTGCCGCACGGTAACGGCTGCCTGCACCGCGGGGGACCTGCCGTCCGTGACCTTTACGGGAATGCTCCCGGAGAAGCCTGCGGCGACGGATGTCTCCGCCCGGACCTTAAGGATTCCACCCTCAACATCGCCTTGGAACCCCGAGGGTAGTTGGCCGTCGAGGCTGAAGCTGAGGCTGTCCTTGTCCTGTTCATCGACGTCCTCGGCCAGCGGGCGGAGATCCAGTTCAGCGGTTTCGGCCTCCGGGACGTCGAGCGTGGCACCGCTGAAGGTGGGCGGGTGGTTGGCGTTCGGGTCCGGAATGACCTTCGTCATGATGACCAGTGTCGACTTGAGTCCATCAGGGTCGTCCGGACCGTTGCCGTCCGTGACTTCGAAAGTCAAGGACCCCGGGCCCACGTAATCTGTTAGCGCCGCATACCGCAGGGCTGTGCCGTCATCTGCAATGACGTTCTCGGGAGACGCGCCCTGGACACGCACGGAATCCGCCACCGTGATGCGTGGCCGCTTGCCGTCACGCACGCGTACGTACTCGTTAAGGTCCAGGGTGATGTCCTTGCCGGCCATCACCTCCACGGTGTCATTCCTGGCAAGGGTGGGGTGCTGGGCGCCCTGGCCGGGGATCCACAGCACGGCTGTGGAGCTCAATCCGTCGAGGTCGGTCACCGTGTAGGGAATTAGCTGGTCCCGCGGAGTAAGGGTCACCACGACGTTTCCCGAACCGCCGTCGCGGGCATTGGGGTTGCCGTCGGGTAGAGAAATCTTCAGCTCTGTTGCTACGCCATCCGCGTCGGAGTCGTTTTTCAGGACGGGGACGTCCACAGCGCTCTTGCCCAGCGTCTCGGACAGGGTCACCCTGTCATCCTTGGCTTCGGGCCGCTTCAGCTCCGCGTCAGGGCTGATGAGGACTCTGATCGCGGCCTTCGCGGTGAGCTTTTTGTCGTCCTGGATTCCATAGCCGATGCTCTCGTTTCCGGCCGTGGATGGTGCCGTGAAGAGTACTTTTGAGTCTTCCGTTGCTTCCACCCGCAGCTCCGGCCGGGCCTCGAAGGTGTCGGCCAGCAGGGCGATGGGATCGCCGTCGGGGTCGGAGTCGTTGGCCAGAGCTGCCACCGCGACGTTTCGTCCCGGCCGGACGTCAATGCGGTCCTCGACGGCGAAGGGTTTTTGGTTGTTGGCTTCCGGCGGGGCGATGCCCACAATCACTGTTCCGGTGTTTTCCGCACCAATCCGGTCGCGGACCCGGTAGGTGAAGGTGTCTGTTCCTGCGGCGTTGCCGGCTGCAGTGAATTCAAGGTAGCCATCCCGTACGGTGGCCGTCCCCATGCCCGCTGCCTTGTCAATGCCTATCAACTGCACTGAGTCACCGTTCGCATCGATGCCGTCCAGCGGGACGTTGATCTTGACGTTCATTCCGGAGACCACGCGGGCGGTCAGGTTGCGCGGCTCGGGCCGCGAATTGCGCTCGTCATCGCGGGCTTGGATTCGTATGGTTACCTGCTGGGAGTCCACCTGCCCCGACTCGTTACGCACCTTATAGATGGCGTAGACGGTCTTGGAACTTTCGCCGGCGATGAAGCGCAGCGTGTCTCCGGCGGCGAACATCCGGCCGTCCAGTTCGTCGGGCTGCTGTGCCAGTTCGGGATCGAGGGTGAGCTTGCCGCCATTGGGGTCGGTGTCGTTATCGAGGACAGGTATGGTGACCACATCGCCGGCCCGTACCGTCGCTTCATCCGGTTTGGCCTGCGGGGGCTGGAGCTTGGCGGGCGCAGGCACCACCACTATGGCGATCTCGCCCACGGCGGAGGACCGCCCGTTCGAGATGGTGTACTTCAGGGTCAACTGGCCCTCGGCGCGGATGTCAGTGACACGGACCACCGAATGGTCAAGCACGGAGACGCTGACCGGCAGCCCAGCGTCGACAGCGACGGATTGCACCACCAGGACGCCGCCGGACGGGTCGGAGTCGTTGCCCAGGACATCCACCAGGACGCTGCCGCCGGTAGGAAGCAATGCTGTGTCCCGCACCGCGACCGGCGCGCCTTCCTTGTTGCCGGGTACGACGTCGACCCGCACCAGCTGCTGCGCGCTGGCCGGCCCGTTGGTCACGAGGTAGGTGACATAGTGCGCGCCGACAGCGCCCGAGTTGAACGTGAAGGTCTGCTGATCGGCTCCGATGGCTGAGGTGGCCTGCTCGTCGGTGGTTGCCTGGGCCAGGCGGAGGGCTCCGCCTTGCGGGTCGACGTCGTTCTTGAGCGGCGTGATTACTGTGTCGGTTCCGGCAACGGCGATGACGTGGTCGGCGTTGGCGACCGGGGGCAGCGCCCCCGGCGCCCGGATGTCAACGGTGATCATTCCTTCGGTGGCGTCTGTCCCGTCCGAGATCCTGACGGTGAGGACTTTTTTGCCGGGCGCTGTGCCGGAGTCCTGGAAGGTCAGCTGGCCGTCGGGCCGGATCCGGACCTGGTCCAGCGGGTCAGGGCTGGAAACAGACTCGGCGAACAGATCGTCTCCGTCGGGGTCCATCCAGTTGGTGAGGATGTTTTGCGTCAGTGATTTGCCCTGCTGAACGACGAGGGTGGTTTCGCGGTTGGGCTTTGGCTGGGGGCCGGAGTTTTCCCCAAGCGGCACCACGCGGAGTGAGACATCCGCTGGGGCCGACAATCCCCGACCGTCGTCAACGGTGTATTGGAAGGTGCCGGCGCCCGTCTTGTCAGCAGGGACGGAGATCTGGAAGCCGGTGTCGCCGTAGATGGTGGCCAGTGCGCCCACTGCTACGTCGGCTGGAGGACGCAGGGTGAGAATATCGCCGTCGGGGTCCGTGTCGTTGTCCAGGACCGGCAGGATGGTGGTTTTTCCGGCACGAACACCGAAGGCATCCGGTTTGGCTGTTGGCGGGCTGTTGGGTTTGGTGCGGTCCGGCAGGACTGTCTGCTGGACCTCGTCCGCGGAGTCTTTGTCGGCGTCGTCCGAGGTTTCCTTGGGTGGAATGACGTCGTCCCAGTTGTTCACCAGCTGCATGTTCTGGTTCACCAGCCATACGTTGCCCGAGTTCACGTCGTTCAGGACCACCAGG
>NZ_JBNHGJ010000074.1:0-5402 GCF_059091165.1 Arthrobacter sp. Hb9-2
TGCCCAGCATTCCCTAACCACGGATCGAACAAGCTGGCTAGCAAATTGCCGGCCGTCGACCACAGTCCCATCTAGAACATCAATCAGGCTTGCATGAAGTCCGTTGAAGGATCCCCTTACGGACAAGAAAGGACTACTGCCCAGGTCGTCTTACAACCGGCCGCCGGGAGGCTCTACGGGGCAGGGGGCTTCGACAGCTTAGAAGCGAGCCGGTTGCCAACGTCCTCCGCCGTCCAGAACGAAATTTGCCGCGGACCTTCTGGGAACTCGATGTCCAGTTCCAGGGTGAAGCCAGGTTCGTCTCCCATAGTCCGGCTAACGGCGAAGCCGCTTAGCCGGTTGTGCTCTGGCAGATCTGTTCCCAGGAGAATACTGATGCCTGCAGATCCCACGGGTTCGTTTTCCGAACCGATGCCGGTAACCACCCAGTGGGCCCCGTTTTCGAGAACCGCCTTGTGCTCTCCACAAACGGGCACCTCCAGGTTCGACCCCGGCACCAGCTTAAAGATGCCAGTGGAGATCTCTGGGCAGCGCAGCACTGAGCACGTAGTCATGCTGGGGATGCTACAACGGAGAAGGCAAAACTCATCGTTCTAGGCCCTATCTTTGCCTGACCCTTAGCAGGCAAGCCGGTGCACATCGGACTTGAAAGGGCGTCCGGTAGGGGATGTTTCGAGAAGTTTGTGTTGCCTTAGAACCCTGACGTTCCTGCGAAGACCTGGATGAAGGCGAAAAAGATGCTGGCAACGACCGCGACGTACAGCAGGGCAGTGATGATCCAGCCGGAGTCGGCAATGATGCGCGCGGCGCCTGGCGGGACGGGGATGACACCGGCGGTGATGCTCCGGACGGTCACCCATACGAAGAGGGGAATCATGGCTGCCCAGACGATCATGCAGAACGGGCAGAGGATGTGGATGTCGTAGAGGGCCTGGGACCACAGCCAGACTACAAAGGCGAAGCCAAGGGTGACGCCCGTCTGCAGGCCCACCCAGAACCAGCGGGCAAATGTAGCCCCGGACAACATCGCCATGCCCACGGTGATGATGACGGCGAACGCCACGATCCCTATGAACATGTTGGGGAATCCAAACAGCGAGCTCTGCCATCTCTGCATCACTTGGCCGCAGGAGATCCAAGGGTTTACATCGCAGACGGTCGTGTGGTCTGGATCCTGGAGCACAGCTAGCTTTTCCAAGACCAGGACGGCAGAAGCTATCCAGCCGACGGCGCCCGTAACTACCAAGAGCCAGCCAAAAGGCAATTCCCTAGTCATTGGATGTCGAGTTTCGGCTTCGCGGCTGTCCGGGTTCGCGCACGTGCCGCGGGAGTGGTCGACTATCCCGGCTGGGTTTGGGGTCATGACTGTTTTCCTTTTTGTGAGTCGCCAGGCTGTAAAGGGAGGCTTCTCAGAATCCAGCTGAGAACAGGGCTATAAAGCCAACGACGACTCCCGCGACGACCATCCAGAGAACTCCGTTCGAGGATAATCTCGCCCGGCGGTCGGCCATCCGGTCAGCAGCGAAAGCATGAGCAAGGCCAATGATTGCGACCACTACAATTCCCAGAGTCGCAAGGGCGGAACGAGTAGCTGTACTGACACCGTGGCTAGGCGGGGCAATGGCAGGGATAGCCACGGGGGTCCTGGCCACGCCAATCAGTGCCAGCACCAGTAAGGCCATAACACCGAGGACCAGCCCCCAATTCATAATCCTGCTCATTCACGTCCCCTGCGTCATGTGCGAACTACACCCGATACTACGGAACTCAGTCTCGCCTAGGCGTCGAGCAGTGACAGTATCCCGGCAACGCCCGGTAAAGGATGCGTTAACGCTCGTCCAAGAGTGTCGTCTCTAGGATTGCCCTATGAGCACTAAGCCGCGCACCGTCGAAGCCGTTCGGACTGAAATCGTTTCCGCGATTGCCGAAGTCCGCACAGCCGCTCGGTTGGGCCAGGATGAGCAGCGAGCCCATACCGCTGACTGGCTCGACGGGTTGTTCGCCGGCGTCTCTGATCGGCGTGACCTGCGCGAAGCATCAGTTCAAGGCCTCACCCTTTATCGCGGCGGGATGGGCTCATTCAGAGACGTAGGTTATGCAGCTGCAGGACACGCCGTTGACCGTCTGTATGCTGCCCTTCGGCGCGGCCGGTCCTAGTTCCTGCGCAACTCCTGACCAACACATTCTGGCCTGCGGAGGCCTTTGGGCTAACGGGCACCAGGGCTTCACTTGTCTCGCCAGCTTACGGGCGATGGTGTGACCCTGGGCGATCGCTGAATTCCGCCACGAACCGATCAAATCCACATCCGTGTTGGAGGAAGTCTCGGTTTTGCTTGGCCCGGCTGTCGATAGAGAGGGCCGCAGTGCTGGAGTAGATCCTTCCCGTCGCTCTAGCGGCAGCGCGCGGACCGGCGTGGGGCCCCATGAGACTGGATGACTGACTGCTCTAATGATCTGATGACGTCACAGAAACTGAATCCGCCCGCGAAGGCCCGCGCTGGCGATCGGGTTGCGATCCTCTCTCCAGCATTTGCGGCACCAGCCGTCTCGGAAGCTGTTCACGAGCAGGCTATGAAGCGATTGACGGAAACCACCGGGTTGATACCAGTCGAGTACCCAACTACACGGCAGCTCGGCGCAAGCGCCCAAGCTCGGGCTGCTGACGTCACCGCCGCGTTCGCCGACCGCACAGTACGGGCCGTACTTGCGACGATCGGCGGCGACGACCAGATCACCATCATCAAGCACCTCGATGCCGATGTCATCGCAGACAACCCGAAGCCGTTCCTGGGCTACAGCGACAACACGAACCTGCACAACTTCTTGTGGGGCCTCCGGATCCCCAGTTACTACGGCGGTTCCACGCAGGTGCACTTGGGAGCAGGTCCGCGTGTGGATGACGTGCACCTGGTCTCGCTTCGCGCCGCACTAATCGATGGCGGAAGCATTGAGCTGACCGATCCGGGAGAGTCGGAAGACTACGGCATCCCTTGGACAAACCCACGCGCTCTGACCCAGCTCGGTGTCCGCGAGGCGACAGAACCATGGGTCTGGTCCGGTCCGAAGACGGTCGTGGAAGGACGGTCGTGGGGCGGTTGCCTCGAGGTGATTGACCAGATCGCGATGGCTGACCGGATGCCAGATGTGGGCGACCTCGAAGGGGCGATCCTGCTCTTCGAAACTAGCGAAGAGCTGCCTGCCGCAGACGAAGTGAGGAGATGGGTGCGAGCCCTGGGCGAGAGGGGAATCCTTGAAGCCGCCGCCGGCGTGCTGGTTGCCCGCCCACCAGTCAGCCGACTAGGGGAACCTGTTCCGGCAGTGGAGGAACGAGCCCGACTAAGGTCAGAACAGCGCGAAGTGATCATCGGACAGGTCAGCGCGTACAACCCGGACGCGGTCATCTGCGTCGGAGTTCCCTTCGGCCACACCCGACCCCAATGGATCCTTCCCCACGGTGGACTGGTCCGTCTCGACGGAATCAACAAAACAGTCACCGCTAACTACAGCTAAGGCGTCCGGTAGAGGATGGCCCTCCGGACAGCCGAGGTGCTGCGCAGCCTTACCTAGATCCACACAAAAAAGCCTTTCCCGGGCCATCCGGGAAGGGCTTCTTTGTGTCCAGGTTCAGGCTGAACCAATACTTAGTCGCCACCACCGCCACCACCGCCTCCACCGCCTCCACCGCCGTCAGCACCGCCACCACCACTGCCATCAGGACCACCGCCATCTCCATCAGTGCCGCCACGTTCGTCAGAAGACGCAGACGCGCCTCCTACGACCACTCCGGAGTCACCGTGGCCTCCGCCGGTACGGGTGGACGCAGAGCCCCTGGAGGCCCGCCGGCCACGCTGCGAGATGACGCCTGAAACGAATAACACCACTGCCAGCGCTGCCACCCCGATGAAGAAAGCCAGCATCTTCATTTCGCCTTCGTCCACGTCAGAATCCATTCAAAAAGTTCAGCGTGAGGACCAACCCCACATCCAAGTCTTACGCATGGCCCGGGATTACACCGCCGCAAGAACCGTGTTCTGGTAGAAGTCCTGCGATTGGTGCGCTTACCCGGAGCCGCCGCGCCGACCCTACGTTCCGCTGTCTCGGCCGTGACGGTTCAGGTTGCTGGAGTTCCGCCGTGGGGAATTAAGTTCCCTCAAACCCTCGTCTCAACTAGTAGGCTTTTTTGGGTTGGCTTTGCGCCCAAGCATTATTCGGGCATCTATTGGGGGAAAATTTTCATGAAGTACCGCTGGGCCACGTTCACCACCGTGCTCGGAGCAATTTTGTGCTTGGGTTCTGCGCCGGCAGTGGCAGCACCTGATGAAGCAATCCACATTGACGGCACACCGGTTCGGGCGGCCATTGCTGCTGACGGCACGGCCTTTCTCGGAAACTACGGCCGGGGCGGAGGAGTCTTTGTGATTCCCTCCGGTGCCACGAGCCCGTCCCGCACCATCAGCACGGGAGGCCACAGCGTCACCGGGCTTGCGCTCGACCCGGACGGCATACTGTATGTGGCCATTGTCGACGACGCCCCCGACCAGGACGCCGTCGGAGTCATCCTGGCCGGCGCGGCCGCTGTGGAACGGACCATTCCGGTGCCGGCAGGTCGCCATCCGCTCGCCGCCGGTTCCGACGGAACGGTGTACGTGGCGAACTCCGCGGGCAACACCGTCTCAGTCATCGCGCCGAACGGAACCGCGGTGGACCGGACTATTGAAGTGGGGGCAGGCCCGGCAGAAATAGCGGTGGCGAAGGACGGAACTGCCTTCGTGTCCAGCCAGATTGCCGGTACTGTCTCGGTGATCCTGGCCGGGGCGGATACGGTCGCACGGACCATTGAGCTGGTCTCGGACACCGGAACGTCGAAGGAACCGCACGGGATCGCTGCCGGACCTGACGGAACCGTCTATGTGGCCAACATCAAGTCAGATGACGTTGCCGTCATTAAACCCGGCGCCGACACTCCGGCCGGCCGGATCTATGTCGGCGGCGGGCCGCAGGACGTGGCCCTCGCGCCGGACGGATCGCTGTATGTGACGAGCCTGCTGACCCAGAAGCTGTCCGTGATCCGTCCTCACGCCAAAGAAGTGGGGAGCTCCATCCCCACTGATGGCGGTCCCGGTCACCTCGCTGTGGCCCCCGACGGTTCTGTCATCGTGATCAGCCCCGGCTCCGCTCCTGGCGGAGGCTCAGTGGTCCGGTACTCCGCGGCAGCCCTGGCGACAGAGCCTCAGGGACCGACGGCTGCTGCAGCGCCGGCGTCCGGGGCTGCGCCCGCGGCAGCCCCGGACCGGGAAACGACGGCCCAACCAGCCGGCGGCTCCTCCGGTGCCCTGCCCGCAGTGGCGGGCGGGGTGGCAGCAGCCGTCGCCGCCCTCGCCGTTTGGTCTCTGGTGAAGGGC
>NZ_JBNHGJ010000075.1:0-4769 GCF_059091165.1 Arthrobacter sp. Hb9-2
CATCGACGACCTCGCCGCCGTCGCACAGCGGACCCTTCCGCTGATGGCCAAATACGGCGTCGAATGCCGGATCGGCACACCCGCCAACGTCTAAAACCCACCACGTATGTCCTGCCGAGAAAAACAGCCGGCAGGACATACGCCCGGAAGCATCAAATCAGGTCCAGTAGCTGGACTGCTTGCGCCATCACGGTTCCCTCCCCAACGGCACCCCCGACACGGCGCACCCCGCCTGCCGGACCCTGAAGTGCCCCATCAGATACAAAATGTCTCCTTGCAGAAGCAAGAAAATCACCGCCATCAATAATTCTGACGGCACAGTTTTGCAATGGATTTCCTACCGGCCGCCAAGCAAAGGGCCGGTCACAGAGCGCGCAAGGCCCGCAGGAACATTGAGCCCAATCCCCATGCGCCTTCGGCCTGACGTCTCCCCTACCTCTATCAGGACCATGAATCCCTGATGCCCCATGCCCGCGATACCGGACTAACGGTCCCGTATTGACTGCTACGGCTTCACCCACGCAAGCGATGCTCAACGTCGAGCCCGCAGCTGCTGAACCACATCTCCCACCTTCATTTGAAATGAGTTGACATGGCTGTATTCACACGACCAATAATCAAGGTCACCGCCTTGGCGCTTTTCACGACTCTCACCTTGGCCGCTTGCGGTGGTGCGAACACGTCCCCAGCATCCGTCGCCAAAGTAGATCTGGACGCCACGACGGCTTTCTTGGCCGATTTCAAAAATGTTGGCGCATTTCCCGTCACTGACCCCTTGGACAAGCTGCCAGCCCCAGGCTCCCAGGTTGTCTTCCTGGAGGCCGGAACTTCCGTTTCGACCCTGCAGGCAGCATCCCTAAAGGAGGCCGCAGAGGCGATGGGCGTGGAATACAAGTCGGTGTCTCTGGGAAGAACTGCAGAGAGCATTAACTCCGCGCTGAATTCCGTTGTTGAGATGAAGCCTGCAGGCGTAATTGCTGTGGCTGTGGACCCGGTCCTGTACGCATCCCAGCTGGAGGCCCTCCGCCAGGCCGGCACGGTAGTAGTAGGCGGTGCGCTCTCCAATGGCGAGGAATTTGGTTTCGGCACAGAAGTGCAGGGCGGCCCTGAGGACGTCGCGCAGACAGGGAAAGTCATGGTGGCTACTGCCTTGGCAAAGGGCGAAGGGAAAGTAACAGAGATCGTCTATTACAAGACGCCAGAGCTTGCCTTCACCACCTCGATGGAGAACGGAGTCAGGCAGAAGCTCGATGAACTTTGCGAGGGATGTAATCTGCGCGTGGTTGACATTCCTATAGCTCAGGTTGGCAATGCTGCTCCGCAGACGATCGTCAGTGACCTGCAGGCGAATCCGAAAACGCAGGCTGTCCTGGTCTCCTTTGACGAACTGCAGGTCGGGCTGCCCGCAGCAATGAACGTGGCGGGCATCAAGGCAATAACCGTAGGGCAAGCTCCGAGCGAGGCGAACTTCGAAGCAATCAAGAATGGCCAGCAGGACGCCACTGTCGCTTGGGATATCGACATCATGATGTGGACGATGCTCGACCAGATGGCACGCAAGATGGCGAACCAGGAATTGAGCGCGGCCCAGCAGGCCGGAATCCTCGTCAAACAAGTGCTGACTAAGGAAAATGTTCCTGCCGATGCAACCGACGGATGGAACGGATACCCGGACTACGCAGAGCGTTTCAAGACACTTTGGAACAAGTAAACCGAGAAGCCCGCGACGGAGATACTCCTATGGTCGACACACCTAGATCAACCAGTCAACGGCTCCTTTCGATAACCGACCTTCGCAAAGAGTTCCCCGGGTTGGTGGCACTCAACAACGTCTCATTGGATGTGCACAGCGGCGAAATCGTGGCCGTACTGGGTCATAACGGCTCTGGAAAATCCACTTTGGTCAAGATCCTTGCAGGCGTTTACAAAGCTGACGGCGGTACCGTCCAGCTTGGTGAGACCAACCATGACACGGAGATGCACTTCATCCACCAGGATCTCGGTCTTATCCCGGCCCTGACCGCCGTCGAAAATCTTTCTCTGGTCCGTGGGGAGGGTATGCGCTCACTCTCCCCCCACCGAAGGGCAGCGGAAAATAGCCGTACCAAAGAGAAACTTGCGCGCTTCGGGGCTGAGTTTGACGTCAACGTTCCGATCAGCAACCTAACGGCGGCCCAGCGGTCAATCATTGCAATCGCAAGGGCGCTTGACGGGTGGCAGCACGACCGAAACGTTCTTGTCCTAGACGAGCCCACTGAAGCCCTCCACAGCAGCGAAGTCGAAATCCTCTTCAAAGCAGTGAGAGCGATTGCTGAAGGTGGTGCCGGAGTCATTTTCATATCGCATCGGCTTGATGAGGTCATGAACCTCGCAGACCGTATTGTCGTCCTAAGAAACGGCACGAAGGTCACCGACACCCCGCGGGGCGATATGGACCATGCACAGCTGATTCGACTCGTCAGCGGAACTGACTCCACATACGGCGTTTCATCCAGGGGAGCTGACTGCGGCGGGGAACCGGCGTTGAGCGTCCGCGGGCTGACCGGGAACGTTGTCCGGAACATTGACCTGGAAATCCACCCAGGAGAAATTGTCGGCGTCGCGGGGGTCCTGGGCTCAGGCAGGGAAGAGATACCCTCTCTGCTGTTCGGGGCACAGCCCGGAACAGTTCAGGAGTACAAACTGGCTGGCAGACCCCACGCACTGACAGGCCCAGAAGGCAGCATCAAGGCCGGGCTCGCATTCGTTCCAGGAGACCGCGCCCGGTATGGGGCCATCCTTGAATTGTCCGCACGGGAAAACCTCACGCTTCCGAGGCTCGGTCCCCTTCGCCGCATGTTTGGGCGGCTCGACACCAAAGCAGAACATGCGGAGGTGTCAGGGCTGATGGGCCAGTTCGGCGTCCGGCCAGGAACGCCGGAGCAGAAGCTGAGCTCATTTAGCGGCGGGAACCAACAGAAGATTGTTTTGTCCAAGTGGCTTCGAAACAAACCGAAAGTCCTGCTGCTTGAGGAACCCACCCAAGGCGTAGACGTAGGGGCCAAAGCCTCAATTTACGCCGCGGTAGCTGCCACTGCGGCAGAAGGGACTGCCGTCCTAGTGTGCTCATCGGATGCCAAAGAACTCGCGCAACTCTGCTCCCGCGTCTACGTCCTCCGAGAAGGAGAAACGGCAAGTGTGCTGACAGACGACGACGTCAACGAGACACTACTCATTCGTGAGGGCTACGGCGTCGTAGCCGATCTCACTGCATCCAGTTCAAAGGAAAATTGACATGCCCGAGTCGCTGAAACTGATCGACGAGCAACAAGCCGGACAACAGGGAAACCAGGCACCGGAAAACCAGCCTCAAAAGATGGCCCGAACTAAGCGGACACTGACAGCCCAGCTGCGCCAAACCCTGTCCTTCAGAAATATCAGCGCGGTTTACATACTGCTGGCCATATGTATCATCTTCGGCCTCTGGATTCCCGATTCATTTCTTTCGCCCGGGGTCTGGCGAACCCTGCTCGACGCCCAGGCTGTGACAGCTCTTGCCGCGCTTGCGGCGCTAATACCCCTTGTAGCGGGAAGCTTCAACTTGGCGGTCGGCGCTGAAGTGGGCCTCGGCGGCATCCTCGTTGCCGCTCTAATTTCCAAGCAAGGCCTTCCACCTGCACAGGCGATAGCCCTGACCCTGCTGATCGGAGCACTCCTAGGCCTTGTGTCAGGGCTCATCATCACCCGCGCAAAGATCGATTCCTTTATCGCAACACTCGGCATGAGCTCCATCCTGCTCGCAGGTATCGCATGGACCTCAGGCAGTCGGCAGATTCTGAACCTAGGTGAAGAATTCCGTGCCCTCGCGGTGACGCAGATCCTCGGTGTAACGCTTCCGGTATACATAGTCCTCGTTGTGGCGCTTGTAGCGTGGTATGTGCTCGAAAAAACTCCAGTCGGCCGACGCATGTACGCAACCGGGTTCAACGCCCAGGGCGCGCGCCTGGCTGGTGTGAACACCGACCGGATGATTGTCGGAAGCCTCATGGCAGGAGGCGTACTTGCAGCACTGGCCGGCTCTATTCTCGCTTCACGAATCAACGCCGGAGATCCAACAGTTGGACCCAGCGTTCTGCTCCCCGCACTAACTGCCGTCTTTCTCGGTTCCACTCAATTCCGCGGGGGTCGTTTCAACGTGTGGGGCACGATCCTCGCCGTCTATGTCCTGGCAACGGGCATCAAAGGTCTCCAGCTTGTAGGAGCACCTATCTGGATCACCGAACTGTTCAATGGCCTTGCGCTGCTACTCGCCGTAGGCCTGTCCAAGTATGAAAAAACATCACGGCGGGCAGGGGCAATATCCCGCATCTTCAAGCGCACCAGTGATAAACCCGTAAAGGACGCTCACGCTGCAGAGCACACAGGCAGTTGACATCAGCGTGGGGACAATCCCCGCAACAGCCTTGAAATAGAGAATGCTAAATTTGGCTGCTTGTAGACTGCCGCCACCCGAACCATTGGGTGGCGGCAGCCCGTGCGTGGTCTAGAACTAAGCTGCGACCCGCAGGCCGGAAGAGCGTAGTCATGGCCGTTGCTGGGTTCAGCTTGAGTCGCCGGCATGTAAGACTGCTTCGAATAGCAGCCCCTACCCATCGGCTAAGGCGGAGAAAACCCACCCGAACCGATATCTCGCTCTTGTGGCTGTCGGAATGATTGTGTTATGCTCTTTTCAGACGATGTGACCTCCACCACTAGCGGTTCTTCCGGTTCCGCGGTGGGAGGGTGCATCT
>NZ_JBNHGJ010000076.1:0-4707 GCF_059091165.1 Arthrobacter sp. Hb9-2
CTTGGCACACTATTGAGTTCTCAAACAACAGACACACCCGGCACCACCCAACCAAACGGTTCAGGATCGCTCCGGAGCAACTTTTCAAACTTACCCGGTCTCAAGCAGCAATGCAAATCAGCGTTTCCGCGACCCGCGCTACCCTCAACCAGCCCCACCCAAGACCGGCACACCAAAAGGCGAACCATTTTCAGGCCGTTCACAAAGGGGGGATAAGCCGCCATCTTTCCGCTTCAGCGGCGGCGACTCAGAAAACAATACACCCCCCAAGCCCACCCCGCAAATCCACCCCACAACACCCGCTATACCCCCAAAACCCCCCAAAACCCGCGGTTTTCGGAGTCCCAGCCCCGGTCTCAGCGCCCCGCTACCCAGCAAAGCACCACTATGGACTGGCTCACACCCCAACACCTCAGCCCCGAACCCCAAACATCAGCACGAAGTCCGCATCACGGGGCTTAAGCCGGTACTGCTCCAGCACGCCCGGACCACAGGCAGCGGTTCCCACACCCCGAAGCGCATTGTCCAGGTACACGTAACTCCTGCCATCGGCTGACAGGTCCGGGCGGTGAGCCGCTGCGTCCAAAATGTCCTGGCCGAAGGGCCGGACCGTTAGGGTAAAAGGATCCCCGGCAATCTCGAGCGTACTGCTCATGAGCTCCAGGGCGGCCCGCCGCACCCCTGATCTCGCCCCGGACTCCTGGGGCCGCACGTAGTCCACGTCCAAGTCGGTCAACGGCAGCGAGAACCAACCCAGCCTTGTCCCCTGCCCCGTATCGGGGTAGCTCTGGTGAGGGCCCTGCCCGAACCACGTAACCGATGTGGTCTCTTCACCCAGGACGATTTCCAGTCCAATGCGGGCCCACTCCACCGAAAAGCCGCGGTTGACCCATTCGCCATCCGGCCTGACCTGAGTCCGGAGTGCAACGCTTGTACCGTCGCTGCTCCAGGTGTAGTCCACCCACACGCCATATTGCTTGTCGGCGGCGCTCACGCGGGTGCGAACCGTCAGGGCTTGTCCATCCCCAGAGCAGGCGTCCGAACTGATGCCGAGCAACCGTGTTTCGAGGCGGTTCAGCCCGGCGTCCGTCCATTGTGTGGCGAGAGGTCGCTCGTCGGCACCACTCCACTCCCGGCCCAGGTCGTTGTCCGTAGCGGGCCACCACAATGCCAGGCTCATCTTCTCGACGGGGACCCCGCCAATGGAGGTGGGCATACCCGTGACTCGGCTGAGAACCACCGGTCCCAGGCTGAGCTCGGTTTCCTGGACGAGCACGAATTTAACCGGTACTGGCTGAATCGCGGCGCCAAGCCCCCGAGCCGCCTGCCCCCACGCAACTTCGTGCCCTGCCGGTGCCCACGCTGAATCAGCGGCAAGGACCGCGCTGACGGTAAGTACCGTTGGCTCGTCGTCGGGCAGTGACTCGGCGAGGGCAGCAAGACTGGCGGGCAGCTTCACGGCTGCCTCGGCGTGAGGCGCCACGGGGGCAACGTCCACAGTGCCGGCGTCGATCAGCCCGCCGTCGGACTCGACCACATACCGGAAGCTGTAGGCGCCGGTGCCAGCGAAATCCTGCCCATTGCGGACCGTGAAGCCCGACCAGTCAGCGGCCACGCTGATACGCAGCGGTTCGATGACTTTCTTGAAGTCCAGCAGTCCCGGCCTGGGATTGCGGTCGGCGTCCACCAGCCCATCGGTGACAAAGTTGCCGTCGTGCACTTGCTCCCCGAAGTCCCCGCCGTACGCGTAGTGCTCGCCGCCGCCGGGAGTGGCAACGGTGATGCCGTGCTCCAGCCATTCCCAGACAAAGCCGCCCATCAGCCGCGGGTACCGTTCGAAAAGCTCCTGGTACTCACTCATGCCCCCGGGGCCGTTGCCCATCGCGTGTACGTATTCGCACAGCACAAAAGGCATGGCCCGGCGTCGGGCATCCAGTGCGGAGTTTTCCAGGGCCGGCTCTATGCCCTGTCCGATCAGTGCCGTTTCCGCCTGGCTCGCATACATCCTTGAGTAGACATCCACATGCGCGGAAGACCAGTCTCCCTCGTAATGGATGGGGCGGGACGGATCCCGGTCCTTCGTCCAGCGCGACATGGCGGCGAGGTTCCTGCCGGTGCCCGCCTCATTGCCGAGCGACCACATGATCACCGCCGGGTGGTTCTTGTCCCGCTCGACCGTGCGGCGCATACGGTCCACCAGCGCGGCTTCCCACTGCGGGTCATCGCTGGGGTTTTGAGCCCAGCCGGCGCTTTCAAAGCCGTGGGTTTCCAGGTCGCACTCAAGCACAACGTAGAAGCCAAGCTGGTCCGCAAGCGCCAGGAACTCCGGATGGGGCGGGTAATGGGACGTCCGGATGGCGTTGATGTTGTGCTGCTTCATGAGCCGCAACTCAGCCTCCATCACATCCCTGGGAACTACCCGGCCCAGGCGCGGATGGTGCTCGTGGCGGTTGACGCCGCGCAGCAGGATTCGCCGCCCGTTGACCTTGAATTGGGCGTCTTCAATGGCGATGCTGCGGAAGCCAACCTGGAGTGCCACGGCCTCCCCGGGAGCGCTGACGGTTGCCTCGTAGAGCTTGGGCACCTCAGCGGACCACGGCTCGACGGCGGGGAGCCGCACCTCGGTGCCTGTGGGCAGTTCCAAGTTCAGTTCCGGAACGCGGACGACGGCGTCAATCGCCTGTCCGCCCCGGCTTGCCTCCACCCGGAGGACGCCTTCGCCGGTGCGGTGGTCGTAGTCCGCGTGCACAAACGCATCATCAATGCCGCCGGCAGGCCGCGCCTGCAGGGTAACGTCACGGAAGATGCCGGGGAGCCACCACATGTCCTGGTCCTCCACGTAACTGGACGCCGAGAACTGGGCGACGCGCACGGCCAGGGTGTTCGTTCCCTGCTCCAGGATTCCGGAAACGTCGAATTCGTGGGCAAGCCTGCTGCCGCGCGTCGTTCCGAGTTCCACTCCGTTCAGCCACACTGTTCCGGCGGATTCGATGCCGTCGAACCGCAACAGGGCATGCGGAAAAAACTCGGGCCCGGCCTCAAAGAGCACCACGTGGTCCCCGATGGGATTTGCCTCGGGAACGTGCGGCGGCTCCACGGCAAACGGGAACTGGACGTTGGTGTAGGCAGGGGCCCCGTGCCCGTGCATTGGCCAGCTGGACGGAACGGGCAGGCTCTCGAAGCCGATCAGGTCCTTCCCCAACTGCCAGCCGTCCTCCGGTGCCAGCCGGATTCCAGGGCTGAGCCTGAACTGCCATTCCCCGTTGAGCGACAGCCTTGGTGCATCACTGGTCAGGAAGGCCCGCGCCGGCAGGCTGCCGGCGCCGGGCTCCAGGGAGGACAGCTGCCGGACGCCCTCCGCACCAATTTCGAGGCTGACGGCGGGCGAACCTGCCGCCACATCGGGGCTGCTGGCGGGGGCGGAGGGCGATTTGACTGACATAAGCTTCCTTGCTGGTCTGTCGGAAGGGTTGCAGGCGGACAGCATTCACTTGGGGACGATGCTACGTGAACGTTCACGGGCCGCACACCGAGCTTAGTCGACTTTCTCCGGTTTGAGTAGGGTCAGGCGGACTGGCGAAGAACCAGCTCGTGCTTTAGGACCAGCATGGCGTCTTCGCTTCCGGCCTCCACCGCACCGGTCAGCAGGTTATCTACGAGGTCGACGGCGGCGCGTCCGACCGCCCGCAGGTCTAGGGCGAGAGTGGTCAGCTCGGGCGTCAAGAGCTCCCCCAAAGGGATCCCGTCCATCCCGATCACGGCACAGTCCCCCGGCACCGTTTTTCCGGCGTCCTGCAGTGCTTTTAGCGCACCTGCCGCCATGAGGTCGTTGAATACCAGAAGCCCGTCAATTCCGCCTCGATGCTCGATCATGGAGTGGACGGCTTGCCGGGCAGCGGGGGCGGAATCAGCGGCCTGCTGTACCGTGAGCTCAATGCCCGCTTCCTTTGCTGCAGCGGCGACGGCCAGCCCGCGCGTGGTGGCGGGACCCTCCTGGTCCGAATCAAGGTACGCAATCTCCCGGCAGTGCGCCGCCTGGAGGCGCTTCAAGGCGGTCCGCGCCGCGTAGGAGTAGTCAAAGGCGATGCTGCCGGCCGCGTGGCCCGACGGGTCGTCGAGCACCACGACCGGGCGCCGGCCCATCATCGCCTGGGCATCACTCGAGCAGGCGCCAAGATAGCCGACGAGCGCGTCGACCTGGGGTGCGAGGCGGGTGACGGCATCCAAGCCGCTCCCGCTGCCGTGGCCAAAGTCATCAACAACCACGTTCCAGCCCCGCTGTGTGGCCACTTCCACCACACTGGACGCAAAAGCCGGAAAGTAGGGGTTGGTAAGGTCCGGGATGGCAAGCCCCAGAGAGACCCGTGCGCCCTGCACCAGGCCCTTCGCAAACCGGCTCGGGGTGTAGCCCAACTCGGCCGCGAGCTGTTGAACCCGTTCCCGGGTTGCAGGACTGATTCCAGGCATGTCGTTCATGGCCCGCGTCACCGTCTGACGCGAGACGCCCGCGGCGGCCGCCACATCCAGAATTGTTGCTCTACGGATGTGAGGTTCACGGGAGCTAGGGGCCATGACGGTAAGTCTAGGCGGGCCAGGGCTTGCGGCTGGCCGGCTGCCGTGGTGGTTGTTTTGTTTGTTAAATGCGGCAGGGCCCTGACGTCGTTTGTCAGGGCCCTGCTCGTAATTTATGTCCGGCGGTGACCTACT
>NZ_JBNHGJ010000077.1:0-3694 GCF_059091165.1 Arthrobacter sp. Hb9-2
CGACGGTGACGGCCATTTCGGACTTTTCCTCGCGTTCGATGACGGGTTGGGGGTTGCCGTCCAGGTCCAGGACGAGGGAGGCTTCGGTGTACCAGGACGGGACCACGGGGTTGCCCCACCAGTCGCGGCGCTGGTTGTCGTGGACGTCCCAGGTGATGGTGGGGTTGTCGGGGTCGCCGGTGTAGTAGTCCTGGGTGTAGATCTCGATGCGGTGCCCGTCCGGATCCAGGATGTAGAGGTAGAACGCGTTGGACACACCGTGCCGGCCGGGGCCGCGTTCGATCCGGTCGCTGATGCGCAGGGCGCCCATCTTGTCGCAGATCTGGATGATGTTGTGCTTCTCGTGCGTGGCGAACGCGACATGGTGCATGCGCGGGCCGTTTCCGCCGGTCAGCGCCGTGTCGTGGACTGTCTGCTTCCGGTGCATCCACGCGGCGTAGGTGACGCCGTCGGAATCCTTGATGTCCTCCGAGACGCGGAAGCCGAGGTCCTCCAGGTAGGCGCGGCCGCGGGGAACGTCAGGGGTGACCTGGTTGAAGTGGTCCAGGCGGACCAGTTCACCGGCGGAGTAGAGGTCGTAGCGCTGGGTGAGGCGCTCCACGTGCTGCACGTCGTAGAAGAACTCGTACGGGAAGCCCAGCGGATCCTCGACCCGGACGGAATCACCGATGCCCTTGGTGAAGCCTTCCTTGCGGCGCTCGGTGCGGCAGCCCAGCTCGCGGTAGTAGGCCTCGGCGGCGTCCACCTCGGCCGGGGATTTGACCCGGTAGGCGAAGGCGGCGACGGCGGCGATGGGTCCCTTGCGCAGCACCAGGTTGTGGTGGATGAACTCCTCCAGGGAGCGCAGATAGATCGCGTTCTCGTCTTCCTCGGTGACGTGCAGGCCCAGGACGTCCACGTAGAACTCGCGGGATTTGGCGAGGTCGGTCACCACGATTTCCATGTAGGCGCAGCGGACGATATCCGGGGCCGGGACAGTGGGGGTGGGAACGAAGTTGGTCATGATGTTCTCTCTTCTTCGAAAGTTTGGGAGGGGGTTAGCTGTCGCTGGTTACTGCAGCGTCTTCGACGTTGCCGAACTTGGGCGAGTGGGCCTCGTCGAGGGTGATCTGTACCGACTGCTGGGTGGTGTAGAAGTCAACTGAGCGGTAGCCGCCCTCGCGGCCCAGGCCCGAAGCCTTCACACCGCCGAACGGGGTGCGCAGGTCGCGGACGTTGTTCGAGTTCAGCCACACCATGCCTGACTCAATAGCGTGTGCAAAGTTGTGCGCGCGCTTCAGGTTAGTCGTCCAGACGTAGGCGGCGAGGCCGTATTTGGTGTTGTTAGCGAGCTCGAGCGCCTCTTCGTCCGTGTCAAAGGGGGTTATGGCCACGACCGGACCGAAGATTTCCTCCTGGAAAATCCGGGCGTCGGGGGCGACGTCGGCGAACACGGTCGGCGCAACGTAGTTGCCCGTGGGGAAGCCCTCGGCACGACCACCACCGGCCAGGAGCCGGCCCTCGGACTTGCCGATCTCAATGTAGCTCATGACCTTCTCAAAGTGGTTCGGGTGCACGAGCGAGCCGACCTCGGTTGCAGGATCGCTCGGGAGACCCACCTTGATGTTCTTCGCACGCTCGGCGAACCGGGCCACGAAGTCCTCGTAAATGTCGCGCTGCACGAGCACGCGGGACCCGGCGGTGCAACGTTCGCCGTTCAGGCTGAACACGCCGAAGACCGTCGCGTCGAGGGCGGCCTCGATGTCGGCGTCGGCGAAGACGATCGCCGGGCTCTTGCCGCCGAGCTCGAGCGAGAGGCTCTTGAACTGGGGGGCGGCAGCCGTTGAGATCGTGGCGCCGGTCGAGCTGTCACCGGTGAAGGAGACGATCGGCACGTCGGGGTGCTTCACGAGGTAGTCGCCTGCGACGCCGCCGGATCCAAAGATCAGGTTGAAGACTCCGTCGGGCAGGCCTGCCTCGCGGAAGATCTCGGGCCACAGCACGGCGGAGAGCGGGGTGTAGCTGGCCGGCTTCATAACGACAGTGTTTCCGGTCGCGATGGCCGGGGCGAGCTTCCAGGACTCCTGCATGAAAGGGACGTTCCAGGGCGTGATGAGGGCGGCGACGCCGATCGGCTTGCGGTTCACGTAGTTGATCTGGCGACCGGGGACCTTGAACGCGTTGTCCTCCTGCCCGACGATGAGGTCAGCGAAGAAGCGGAAGTTCTCGGCAGCGCGGCGGGCCTGGCCCTTGGCCTGGGTGATGGGCAGGCCGGAGTCGTAGCTCTCCAGGAGCGCGAGTTCGTCGTCCCGCGATTCGACGATGTCGGCGATCTTGTGCAGTACGCGTGAGCGTTCGCGGGGCAGCATCTTCGACCACGGACCTTCCGTAAAGGCACGCTTGGCGGCGGCGACGGCGAGGTCGACGTCTTCCGGCTGGGCTGATGCGACCGTGGCGTAGTTTTCGTTGGAGACCGGCTCCTGCACGTCGAACGTCTTGCCGGACGCCGAATCGACAAACTCGCCGTCGATGAAGTGCTGGAGATGCGTGGGCAGATTTTCGGGAATGTGGTGCTGGGTGGTTTCTACTGAGGTCGTCATCGTTGAGGTCCTAACTGTGATGTGGGTACTAGTTGGATTGGGCGAGGTAGGCGTCCAGGGTCGCGGAGCGGTGGAGGCGTGCGGCCTTTTCGATGGTGTCCGCATCGGCACCGGATTCGATGAGCTTGAGCAGGTTTTCGTGTTCCTCCACGGAGTCGTGGGCACGGCCGGGGACGAAGCGGAAGGTGGAAGACCGGAGGGATGCCAGCCGGTTCCAGCCACGGTGGACCAGGTCCAGGATGTGCGGGTTGGGGCAGTGCTCGAACAGGACGCTGTGGAAGTCCCGGTTGAGCCGGGTGAAGCGGACGGGGTCAAAGTGGTCCAGGCATGCGCGCATTTCTTCGTTCACCGCGCGGGCCCGGGCAATGGCCACCGAACCGATCAGGGGAGCGGACAGCGCTGTGGCGGCCCCCTCCACGACGCTGAGGGTCTGCATGGTGTAGAGGTATTCGGTGGGGTCGATCCCGGCCACCGTGGCGCCAACATTGCGCTCGAACTTCACCAGCCCCTCTGCCTCGAGGCGGCGGATGGCCTCCCGGACAGGAACCACACTGAACCCGAGGTCCTTGGCAATGGCAGCCAGCACAAGCCGGTAGCCGGGCGAGTAGGCGCCTTCGACAATCCGGGCCTTCACCGCCTGGTAGGCCTGCTGGGACTTGCTGTCGGAAGCGGTGGCCACCTCGGGGAGGTCGGTCAGCACGGTCTCAGTCATTGGCTTGGCCTGCTTCCCATTTCTTGTACCGGGTCTGCCATTCCTTATTCATGGGGTAGAGCCCGTCCACGCTGTTGCCCTGCTTGACCATTTCGAAAATGAAGATTTCCTCCTGCTCCTGGGCGATGCAGTCAGCCACGAGTTCCTCGGCGATGGCCGGCGGGATGACCAGGATGCCGTCGGAGTCGGCCACGATGATGTCGCCGGGCTGGACGGTGGCGCCGCCGCAGGCGATGGTGATGTCTGTGTCCCAGGGGATGTGGCGGCGGCCCAGCACGGCCGGGTGCGGGTTGGCGAAATAGGTGGGCATCTCCAGGCCTGCCACGGCGGTGTAGTCGCGGACGCCGCCGTCGGTGATGATCGCCGCGGCGCCGCGCACCTGGGCGCGCAGGGCCAGGATGTC
>NZ_JBNHGJ010000078.1:0-3465 GCF_059091165.1 Arthrobacter sp. Hb9-2
GGCGCTGGTTGTCGTGGACGTCCCAGGTGATGGTGGGGTTGTCGGGGTCGCCGGTGTAGTAGTCCTGGGTGTAGATCTCGATGCGGTGCCCGTCCGGGTCCAGGATGTAGAGGTAGAACGCGTTGGACACGCCGTGCCGGCCGGGGCCGCGTTCGATCCGGTCGCTGATGCGCAGGGCGCCCATCTTGTCGCAGATCTGGATGATGTTGTGCTTCTCGTGGGTGGCGAAGGCGACGTGGTGCATCCGGGGTCCGTTTCCGCCGGTCAGGGCGGTGTCGTGGACGGTCTGTTTGCGGTGCATCCAGGCGGCGTAGGTGACGCCGTCGGAGTCCTTGATGTCTTCGGAGACGCGGAAGCCGAGGTCTTCGAGGTAGGCGCGGCCGCGGGGGACGTCGGGGGTGACCTGGTTGAAGTGGTCCAGGCGGACCAGTTCACCGGCGGAGTAGAGGTCGTAGCGCTGGGTGAGGCGTTCCACGTGCTGCACGTCGTAGAAGAACTCGTAGGGGAATCCCAGCGGGTCCTCGACCCGGACGGAGTCGCCGATGCCCTTGGTGAAGCCTTCCTTGCGCCGCTCCACCCGGCAGCCGAGCTCTCGGTAGTAGGCCTCGGCGGCGTCCACTTCGGCGGGGGATTTGACCCGGTAGGCGAAGGCGGCGACGGCGGCGATGGGTCCCTTGCGGAGCACCAGGTTGTGGTGGATGAACTCCTCCAGGGAGCGCAGGTAGATCGCGTTCTCGTCTTCTTCGGTGACGTGCAGGCCCAGGACGTCCACGTAGAACTCGCGGGACTTGGCGAGGTCGGTGACCACGATCTCCATGTAGGCGCAGCGGACGATGTCCGGTGCCGGGACGGTGGGGGTGGGAACAAGGTTGGTCATGATGGTCTCTCTTCTTTGAGCAGTTTCTACGTAATTAAGGGGTTAGCCTTCGTTGGCGGCGGAGGCTTCGATGCTGCCGAACTTGGGGGTGTGGACGGTGCCGAGGGTGATGTGCACGGCCTGCTGGTCGGTGTAGAAGTCGATGGACCGGTAGCCGCCCTCGTGGCCCAGGCCGGAGGCTTTGACGCCGCCGAACGGGGTGCGCAGATCCCGGACGTTGTGGCTGTTCAGCCACACCATGCCGGCCTCGACGTTCTGGGAGAAGTTGTGCGCCCGGGTCAGGTTCTGGGTCCAGATGTAGGCGGCGAGGCCATATTTGGTGTTGTTGGCCAGGGCGAGGGCTTCGTCGTCAGTGTTGAACGGGGTGATCGCCACGACGGGGCCGAAGATTTCCTCCTGGAAGATCCGCGCGTCGGGGGCGACGTCGGCGAACACCGTGGGTGCGATGTAGTTGCCTTCGGGCAGGTGGCCGGGGCGGCCGCCGCCGGCGAGGAGCCGGCCTTCGGACTTGCCGATCTCCACGTAGGAGGCAACTTTCTCGTAGTGCTCAGGGTGGACCAGGGCGCCCACCTGGGTCTTAGGATCGTGCGGGTCCCCGACAACGATGTTCTTTGCCCGGGCGGCGTACTTCTCGCAGAACTCGTCGTAGATGGCGCGTTCGACCAGGATGCGGGAGCCGGCGGTGCAGCGCTCACCGTTGAGGGAGAAGACCCCGAACAGGGCCGAATCGATGGCGGCGTCCAGGTCGGCGTCGGCGAAAACGACGCACGGGGACTTGCCGCCGAGCTCCATGGAGAGGCCCTTGAGGTTCTCAGCCGCGTTGCGGAAGATCGTCTGCCCGGTGGTGGTCTCGCCGGTGAAGGAGATCAGCGGAACGTCCGGGTGCTTCACCAGGGCGTCGCCGGCTTCCTCGCCCAGGCCGTTGACCAGGTTGAAGACGCCGTCGGGCAGGCCGGCGTCCTTGAAGATGGTGGCCCACAGCGACGCTGACAGCGGGGTGAACTCGGCGGGCTTGAGGACCACGGTGTTGCCGGTGGCCAGCGCCGGGGCGAGCTTCCACGACTCCAGCATAAACGGGGTGTTCCATGGGGTGATCAGGCCGGCGACGCCGATCGGCTTGCGGTTCACGTAGTTGATCTGCGAGCCGGGGACCTTCATGGCGTCATCGAACTGGGCCACGATCAGGTCCGCGAAGAACCGAAAGTTTTCGGCCGCCCGGAGGGCCTGGCCCTTGGCCTGGGTGATCGGAAGGCCGGTGTCGAAGGTTTCGAGTTCGGCGAGCCGGGCTTCCTGCGCCTCGACGGCGTCGGCGATTTTGTTCAGGACGCGGGCGCGTTCGCGGGGCTTCATCTTCGGCCACGGGCCGTTGACGAAGGCTTCGCGGGCAGCGGCGACGGCGAGGTCGATGTCCTCTTTCTGGCCGGCTGCGGCGGTGGCGTAGTTCCGGTTGGACACCGGATCCAGCACATCAAAGGTCTTGCCGCCCACGGAGTCGACGAACTGGCCGTTAATGAAATGCTGGATATGGGTGGGAAGATCCTGCGGCACGTAGTGCGTGGCGGTTTCTGCAGAGGTCGTCATCGTTGAAGTCCTTACTAGTGCTTGGCTTGGGCGAGGTAGGCGTCCAGGGTGGCGGAACGGTGCAGGCGGGCTGCCTTTTCGATCGAGTCGGCGTCTGCTCCGGTTTCGATGAGCTGGAGCAGTGCCTCGTGTTCGTCCACGGAGTCGCGGGCGCGGCCGGGGACGAAGCGGAAGGTGGAGGACCGCAGTGCTGCGAGCCGGTTCCAGCCGCGGTGCACGAGGTCCAGGATGTGCGGGTTGGGGCAGTGCTCGAACAGGACGCTGTGGAAGTCCTGGTTGAGCCGGGTGAAGCGGACGGGGTCAAAGTGGTCCAGGCATTCGCGCATTTCCGCGTTCACGGCGCGGGCCCTGGCAATGGCCACCGAATCGATCAGCGGGGCGGACAGCGCAGTGGCGGCGCCTTCCACGATGCTCAGGGTCTGCATGGTGTAGAGGTATTCGGTGGGATCGATGCCTGCCACGGTGGCGCCGACGTTGCGTTCGAACGTCACCAAGCCCTCCGCCTCAAGCCGGCGGATGGCCTCCCGGACCGGGACAACGCTAAAGCCCAGGTCCTTGGCGATAATGCTCAGCACCAACCGGTACCCGGGAGTGTAGGTCCCCTCGATGATCCTGGATTTAACGGCCTGGTAGGCCTGTTCGGACTTGCTGCCGGGGGCAGCGGCAAGCTCAACCATTGCTTCAGTCACCAGCGTTGCCTGCCTTCCATTCCTTGTACCTTGCCTGCCACTCCGCGTTCATGGGGTAGAGGCCGTCCACGCTGTTGCCCTGCTTGACCATCTCGAAGATGAAGGTTTCTTCCTGCTCCTGCGTAATGCAGTCGTCCACCAGTTCCTCCGCGATGGCCGGCGGGATGACCAGGATGCCGTCGGAGTCCGCCACGATGATGTCGCCGGGCTGGACGGTGGCACCGCCGCAGGCGATGGTGATGTCTGTGTCCCAGGGGATGTGGCGGCGGCCCAGCACGGCCGGGTGCGGGTTGGCGAAATAGGTGGGCATCTCCAGGC
>NZ_JBNHGJ010000079.1:0-3101 GCF_059091165.1 Arthrobacter sp. Hb9-2
GGCCGGTCACGGCTGCGACAACCAGTCCGGCGAGGATGGGCGGGGCGGCGTTGGCCACCTCGAGGGGCCCTGTGGCTGCCAGCGGGAAGAGGCCGACGGCGATTCCCACGGCCAGGCAGACGAGTACCACTACCAGCGCGGTTCCGAGCGTCCCCACGGCGCCGTGCCCCACCCGGGCCAGGATGTCACGCCCACTGGCGTCCGCCCCAAAGGGCAATGACCAGGCGGGCGCTGCCAGCCTCGGGTGTGCCGAGGTGTAGGGGTCACGCAGCAGTCCGGCGCCGAGGATGAGCAGCAGGGCCGCAGCTGAAACTGCCGGCACGGCCAGGTGGCGGTGGCCCGCTGAAGGTGGGGGCTCCGCAAGCGGAAGTGTGCCGAAGCGTACTGCGGGCCCGATCAGCAGGTACCGCGCCGCCGTCGCCAGCGTTCCCACCAGCAGGGCCAGCCCCATCAGTGCCAGCATGCCGGCCTGAAGGGTGGGAATGTCCTGGGCGCTGGCCGCTCCCAGCAGCGCCCGGCCGAGCCCCGGAATGGCGTACACCTTTTCCACCGCGACGGCTCCGCCGGTCAGGCCGATGAGGACCAGCCCGAGCTGCGGCAGCACTGCCGGCAGGGCGCGCCGCAGTACCGCCCGCGTTAGCTGAACGGGCCCCGCGCCGGCCAGCCGCCACGTGGCCACCCACTTTTCCCCGAACGCGGCGCGGATGGCGTCGGACAGCAGCAGTCCCATCAGGCCGCCCGCCGGAATGCCAAGGGCGAGGGACGGCAGGACGGCGTGCTCGGGGCCTTTCCAGCCGAACGGCGGAAACCACTGGAGCCAGACGCCGCCCACCACCAGCAGCATGGCCGAAAGCAGGAACTCCGGCAGGGAGGTGAGCGCGGCCGGCAAGGCTCCGGACCCCTGCCTTCGCCGCTGCCGAAGCCCGTCCACCACTGCGGGCACGCAGATCAACAGGACTATGATCCCTGCTGCCGCTATGGCAAAACCCATCAGGGTCACCGAAACGCCCAGCGCGGCTCCGATGCCGGGACCCACAGGAGAGCTGTTGATCCAGGAGGTCCCGAGGTCCCCGGCTAGGACGCCTTGAACCCAGGACACGAACATGGCCAGGGGGCCCTGCTCGAGCCCGAGTTCGGTGCGGATGGCAGCCAGGGCTTCGGGGGTGGGTTCCCGGTCCGAGTACCGGGCGCGGAGGATGGTGTATTCAGCTCCACGGCCTGAGAGCCACGGCATCATTCCGATCAGCACCACCAGTCCGAGGAGGGCGACGATCCGCGAGGCGGTGACTTTCAGGAGCGCCGTACCGCTGGGCATCACCCTGCGGCGCCTGGCGCGCTGGTGATCCCTGTACTGCTGGTGAACCCCGTCTTGCCCGTGATCAGCGCCCGTTCCCGCGGATCCCGTGCCACGTTCCGCACCCGCCCGGATTCGCCCTGGATGACGCGTTCGTGGAGCAGCGGGATGGCCGCGTCCCGGGCCAAGATGAGGCTTTCGGCCGCGGCGATGGCAGCCCGGCGTTCAGGGCCGGCGGGAATACCTGCGGCTTTGGCCAGGGCATCGTCTACGCCTGGATCGCAGAACTGGGAGATGTTGAAGGAGCCCGCGCAGGAGAAGTCGCTGTAGAGGTAGGCAACGGGGTCACCGGAGTCCAGGACGGTGGCGCGGGACAGGATAAAAGCATCAAACTTTCCGGCCAGTGCGTCGGCCTCGATGTGCTGGTACTCGCGGACGTCCTGTTCCACGGTAAAGCCTGCGGCCTCCAGCTGCTGCTCCAGTTGAACCGCGACTTCCGGCAGTTCGGCGCGGTCGGTGAAGGTCCCAAGGCGGATGGGAGTCCCATTGACGGCAGTTGCGGCCACCCGGGTGGCGAGGTTGGCGGCGTAGTCTGCGCTGCTCCGCTCGTCCGCCGCCCACGGGAGGGCGGGGCCGAGCAGCCCGGCGGCCTTGTCTGCGCGCCCCTCATAGACCCCCTCCACGATGGTGCCGGCATCAATCGCCCCGCGGGCTGCGGCGCGGACTGCGGGATCAGCGAAGGGGCCCGACGCCGTGTTGAGATAGAGCGTGTTGGTCCGCGGCATCGGTACCTCATGTACCAGTGCCGGGTCGATCCGGGCCACTTGGCCCACCGGGATGGCTTCCACGATGTCCGCGTCACCGGTCCTTAGGGCAGCTGCCCGCGCGGTTCCGTCCGGCACGAACTGGACATCGACGCCGTCGGCTTGCGCCTTCTCGCCCCAGTATCGGTCGAAGCGGTCCAGCCGTGCTGATGAGGTGCCCTCCACCGAAGCCAGTCGGTAGGGCCCCGTACCGGCATTGACCGGAGCCACGACGCCGCCTTCCTTGTACGCGGTGGCAGCAAAGACGGCCAACTGGGGACTTGACAGCCGCTGGGGGAGGAGGGGGTCCGGCGTCGCCGTCCTGACGATCACACCGCTCGGTCCATCAGCCTGGGCGGTAAGTTCCACGCCGTCCAGAATCCTGGGCTTAGGGCTTGCCTTGGCCGCGGCGGAAAGGGATGCAACAACCTCCGCTGACGTCAGGGCCGTACCGTCGTGGAATTCGACCCCGTCCCGCAGGGTGAAGCGCCACGAGGTCTGGTCAGCCTGCTGCCAGTCCGTGGCCAATGCAGGTTTCGCTTCGCCCAGGTCGTCCAGCACCACCAGGGTCTCAGCGGTCTGCCACCGCGAGAGCTTGAAGGCGTCGTCGCTGAGCGGTGACAGCCCGGACCGCGGCGGCTGGAGCATGGCGAGCTTGATCCGGCCGGCACCGTCACCGCTTTCCGCTGCCTGCCCGCCTCCGGCGAAACAGCCAGTCAGGCCGGCGAGCAGAAGGGCCGTGATGGCAATAACGCCTGTTTTTGATCGCTTTTTGGGCATGGTGGTTACCTGTTTCCGAGGTCGGTGGAGAAGGGGAATGGCCGGCGGACAGCCGGGTCGGGCCGTTGGCTGTTTTACGTTTGGAGGGTTAGCGCTTGGCAGGCAGGAGCCGTGAAAGTCCGACGGCGGGAAGCACCGTCAGTGCCGCCATCACCGCCCAGGGCCACGCGGCGTCGGGCCCCGGCTCGGTGGCTCCCGAGTAGAGCGGCCCGAGGGCAACGTTG
>NZ_JBNHGJ010000080.1:0-3093 GCF_059091165.1 Arthrobacter sp. Hb9-2
CGGTGGCCGACGCGGCAGCCTCAGCGGAAGCCGGGCCGGCAGGAAGCAGCAGCGCCCGGGCCTGGATGGTCAGCAAGGTCACAACACGGTCCAGCGGGCCTGCCGGGCTTCCGCCGGCGGCCGCATTCCCCCCGGCGGCGGCAAGCGCCAGCCCGGTGGAACGCAGACTCAGAGTCTGTTCCAGCGCAGCTGCTCGCGCCTGTTCAGAAAACGGCGGTTCCGCGGGTGCAGGCGGTTCAGCCGGGATCAGGGCGAAACCCAGGCTCAGGACAAGGAGGGCTGTGAGCGACAAAACGGCGTACCGGAAATAGCGCTTTCGTGGCGGGTTTTCCTGGCTGTCGTCTTTCACAACAGACCATGGTGCCACGCCGGGAGGGAAATTCCGTGCACCAATGAACCGGTAAAATAGCTACGCTAGTACACACAACATCATCTAACGGGAGGCGGCCGGCATCGTGAGCAATGCAGAAGCCACGGCTTCATCAGACCATACCGGAACGGGTAAGGCTGACGCCGCACACAATCCGGAAGCTGCACGGCTCAGGGCCCTCCTTGAACCCTCGGTCCAGGCCAACCGCCTGTACCTTGAGGACGTGGCGATCATCCCCGGTTCGCACCGGGTGGTCCACGTAGTGGTGGACCTTCCCCAGGAAGAAACCGGCGGAGTGAGCCTCGACGTCATCGCCGACATCTCCAAGGTCCTGTCCGACGTGCTGGACAACGATCCTGCCGACGACGGCCGTCCCTACGACCTCGAAGTCTCGTCACCGGGAGTCGGCCGGCCGCTGACAGAACCCCGCCACTGGCACCGCGCCAAAGGCAGGATGGTCAAGGTCAACGTTGTCCAGGGCGACAACATCATGGGCCGCATCAAGTCCGTGGATGACGCCGGCGTGACGCTTGTGCCCGAGATCGCGGTCAAAAAGGGAATGAAGCCCAAGCAAGGCGATCCCATCAAGCTTCCTTTCGACAGGATCCGCAACGGAAAAGTCGAGATCGAATTCAGCCACCTCAACGAGGACGGTCTGGAACCTGAACACAATGGACCTTCTGAGGAGGCCTGATGGATATTGACATGAGCGCACTGAGACTTCTGGAGCGTGAGCGTGAAATCCCGCTGGACCTCCTGATCCCCACCATTGAGCAGGCGCTCCTGGTGGCTTACCACAAGTCGCCCGGCGCCTTCGAAAAGGCCCGCGCGGAGCTGGACCGCAAGAGCGGCCACGTGACTATCTGGGCCGTAGAGATTGACGACGACGGCGCCCCCATCGGCGAGTTCGAGCACACCCCGGAGGGGTTCGGCCGCATCGCCGCAAGCACCGCCCGCCAGATCATCCTGCAGCGGCTGCGCGACGTCGAGGACGACAACGTCCTGGGCGAGTTCAAGGGCCGCGAAGGCGAACTGGTGTCCGGAACCATCCAGCAGGGCCACAACCCGCACATGGTCCAGGTGAATCTCGGCACCGTTGAAGCGCTCCTGCCCCCGCCCGAACAGGTTCCGGGGGAAAAGTACATCCACGGCAACCGCCTGCGTGCCCTGGTCATCGATGTCCACCGTGGGAACAAGGGACCGTCCGTGACGCTTTCCCGGTCCCACCCGGGACTGGTCCGGAAACTCTTCGAACTGGAAGTACCGGAAATCGCCGACCGCTCCGTCGAGATCGTGGCACTGGCCAGGGAAGCAGGCCACCGCACCAAGATTGCCGTCAAGGCCAACACCCCGGGCATCAACGCCAAGGGTGCGTGCATCGGCGAAATGGGGTCACGCGTCCGTGCAGTGATGACGGAGCTCAACGACGAAAAGATCGACATCGTCGATTTCAGCGAGAACCCTGCCACATTCATTGCCAGTGCACTGTCCCCATCACGGGTGAATTCGGTCACCATCACCGACGAAGCCACCCGCTCCGCCCGTGTGGTGGTTCCCGACTACCAGCTGTCCCTGGCGATCGGCAAGGAGGGCCAGAACGCCCGCCTGGCTGCCAAACTCACCGGCTGGCGGATCGACATCGTCTCCGACGCCGCAACCGCGCGCGAAAACTAGCTGCCCGGGCAAGGGCAAACCAGCTGCCCGCCACGGGCTGCCACGCCGGAACCGCAGCGGCGTTTCGGGCAGAACGGCCCGGAGGGGCTAGAATAGAAAAGGCCGCGCCCAACGGCCGGCAGTCGTGCGCCCTGTGCGTGCCCCCTTTCGCTGAGCAAGCGAAAGGTCAGGCATTCCGGAGCCAGCAGATATGAACGTCAGGAAGATGACCGTGGCAGTGCTTTCCACCGGGAATCAACCGGAACGTACCTGCATCGGCTGCCGGAAAAAGGGCAAGCGGAATGTATTACTCCGGCTCGTCGCCGAAGGCAGCGGATCATCCACTGTCCTGGTGGATGAACGACGCCGGATGGCTGGCCGGGGTGCATGGCTGCACCCCAGCGAATCGTGCCTGGCTCTGGCGATCAAACGGCGGGCTTTCGGACGTGCCCTTGCGGGCGCAACCGGAACGGCCGCCGTCGAAGACTGGATCAAGTCAGGCACGAGAGTTGCAGCCACGGCAACTGCAACACCAACCGTCCAACCTGAAAGCGGGTCAGAAATCTGATGGAAACCCGATGAGTTCCCAGCGATGAGTGCGCAACGATGACAACTTTGTTGCGCTCTGCAATGGGCCCTTCTGCAGTAATCGCGGCTTGGGTCCGCAGTAAGAAGTAGACGGTTCGTGCCTGGCTCGGTGCGGACCGAGACAGGAGAAATGTGGCCAAGGTCCGCGTACATGAGCTCGCCAAAGAGCTCGGTATTACTTCCAAAGATGCAGTGACAAAACTGCAGGAACTGGGCGAATTCGTTCGCTCCGCCTCTTCCACCATTGAGGCCCCCGTTGTGCGTAAACTGCGCAACGCCTTCCCCGATGCTGCTGCCAAGGCATCAGCACCGGCCGCCGCGCCCAAGGCAACCGCTCCGGCGGCCGAAGCGCGTCCTTCAACCCCCGCTCCGGGTCCGGCAGCGCCCAAGGCTCCGGCCCCCAAGGCACAGGCACCTGCCCCCGCAGCTCCGGCTGCACCGGCCCCCGCTCCTGCGGCACCGGCAGCCAGCGCCCCTGCGGC
>NZ_JBNHGJ010000081.1:0-2930 GCF_059091165.1 Arthrobacter sp. Hb9-2
GCCCCTTCCCCGTCAGCAGCCCACGGCGGCGGACATCACGACGGCGGCGCCGCCTCCCCCCGAGCCTCCGCCGAGGGGCCCAGCGAAGCGGCCAAGATGGTGTGCGGGGACCAGCCGATGGACAGGCTCACGTCAATCCTCGATCTGAAGCAGGACCCCCATACCGTGAACAGCTGGGCCGACAGCACGTTCACCTGCATCTACCACCTGGACGAAGGCGCGCTGGAAATTTCCGTGAAAGAAGCCACGGACCAGGCCACAGCACTGAACTACTTCGAGGCCATGCAGGCACTCGCTGCGGATGCCAAGCCCATCGAGGGCCTGGCAAACCTCGGGTTTCCGGCGTATGAAACCGAGGACGGGTCAGCGGTGTTCCAAAAGGACAGCTTCGTACTGCAGGTGGACGCCTCGGACCTCCCCGCAACCCTGGGACCGGACGCCATCACCCGGAACGCCCTGGCCTACCAGCTGTCCACCACCATCCTGGCCTGCTGGGTGGAGCACCACTAGAACGAATCAGCTGGCGCGGCGGCGGGCTGCCGGCCTCCTGCTGTCCTGCTGGATTGCCCGCACAGCGTCGGGGAGATAACCCCTCGTCTCCTCCGAGTTGGCCAGGTGCACCAGTTCGGCCGCCACCACTACCAGTTTTACATTGCGGTGGCTGCTGGTGCTGACCAGCATCTTGAAGGCATCGTCGGAACCCATTCCCAGCTGGCCCATCAAAATCCCCCGGGCCTGGTCTATGACACTACGGGTGGACGTGGCGCCGGCCACCGCATCCCGGGCTGTCTGCTCCGTTTCACGCTGGAGGGTGGAGGTCAGGTCCACCATGACGCCCTCAATGGAGGTGACTTTCCCCTCCGCGTTCATTATCGCGTCGCCGGATGTCAGCACCCGCCTGGTACGTCCCCGGGCGTCGATGATCCGGTGGTACATGCAGAAATAGCCGCCGGTCCTACAGACCTGCGCCACGATCTCCTCGCACCGCGGCCTGTCCTCCGGATGCTTGTGCGAATACAGCAGCTCCAACGTGGGGACCACATCGCCGCGCTCATAACCGTGCAGTTCGAACATCCCGTCCGACCACTCCAGCTTCCAGCCGTCCAGTTCCGCGTGGAATGTGCCCGCCACGCATTGGTTATCGCCCAATGCGCTCGAGTACGTGTAGGGGCCGCTGAGTTCAGCCACAGCCACCTCCCGTCTTTCTTTCCGCCCGCCCGCCAGGACGTCCTGGCGTCGTTGCCAGTTCATCCAAGTATGTCCGGAAACTTGCACCGGGGACAGAGTAGACAGCCCGTCTGCGGCTGAATCCAAAGGCACTGGGTGACTCGCAACTCTTGACTCGGATACCCCCAGGGGGTATATTTCAAGTGTTGTCAGTGAAGTGGTATGTCCCGGCCGGTGCCCCGCACCGCCTTTCACAGCCGTTCAACCCCAGCACCCATCGATCCTTCATCAAGGAATGGAAACTGACATGCTTGACCACCAGCACCACCCGCACCATCACGACGGCGGCGGCCGGGCCAGCGACGCCCTCACCGAAGCGGGAGCTGCTGCGGCCCCGGTCGGCCACGAACACCACGGCACCGGCAGGGCTGCCCACAACTCCCACCACGACGATGACCATGCCGTCCACACCCATGGACAGCACGCCGGCCACAGCACGGCCATGTTCAAGAACAGGTTCTGGCTCACGCTGGCGCTGTCCGTTCCCGTGGTCTACTTCAGCCCGATGGTGGGCCACATCCTGGGGTACATGGCCCCGATGTTCCCGGGTTCAACCTGGTTCCCGCCCGTCCTCGGCACGGTGATCTTCCTCTACGGCGGCCAGCCCTTCCTGAAAGGCGGCCTGCAGGAGCTGAAGGACCGCCGGCCCGGAATGATGCTCCTGATCGCCATGGCCATCACCGTCGCGTTCCTCGCCTCCTGGGTCACCAGCCTTGGCCTGGGCGGCTTCGACCTGGACTTTTGGTGGGAGCTCGCGCTGCTGGTGGCCATCATGCTGTTGGGGCACTGGATCGAGATGCGGGCGCTGGGTTCGGCGCAGGGTGCCCTGGATGCCCTCGCCGCGCTGCTGCCGGATGAGGCGGAACGCATTACGGACAGCGGAACCGAAACAGTGCCCGTCTCCGAACTCCAGCCCGCCGACCTTGTTTTAGTACGCTCCGGCGCCCGGATGCCCGCCGATGGAACCGTGGTCGACGGGCAGGCTGAGTTCGACGAATCCATGATCACCGGCGAGTCCAAGACGGTGCTCCGGGGCGTCGGAGACGCCGTGGTGGCAGGAACAGTCGCTACGGACAACAGCGTGCGGGTCCGGGTGGATGCGGTCGGTGACGATACCGCCCTTGCCGGGATCCAGCGGCTGGTCGCTGAAGCACAGGCATCCTCGTCGCGGGCCCAGGCGCTGGCCGACCGCGCAGCAGCCTTCCTGTTCTACTTCGCGGCGGGCGCCGGCGTTATCACCTTCATCGTGTGGACACTCCTGGGCAGCGTCCCCGAAGCCGTGACCCGCACCGTCACCGTTCTGGTCATCGCCTGCCCGCACGCTTTGGGCCTGGCCATCCCCCTGGTCATCGCCATCTCCACTGAGCAGGCTGCCCGCGCCGGCGTCCTGATAAAGAACCGCATGGCGCTGGAGCGGATGCGCACCATCGATGTGGTCCTCTTCGACAAGACCGGCACCCTCACCACCGGCGAGCCCGAACTGAAGGACGTGGCAACCGTCCCCGGTGAAGACGCTGACGCGCTGCTGGCCCTTGCCGCAGCCGTCGAGTCCGACAGTGAACACCCTGTGGCCCGGGCCATCGTCCGCGCAGCCCGGGAGCGGAACCTTCCTCTGCCCGCCGTTGCGGGCTTCAGCTCGCTGACTGGCCGTGGCGTCCGTGCCGCCGGGGGCGGCCGCACGGTGCCCGTAGGCGGGCCGGCGC
>NZ_JBNHGJ010000082.1:0-2842 GCF_059091165.1 Arthrobacter sp. Hb9-2
GGGTGCAAACGCTTTTGAAGTTCGTTTGCGGGGGTGGTGTGTGGTGTAAGTTATCGGCCTATTAGTACCGGTCAGCTTCACGAGTCGTTAGTCCTCGCTTCCACATCCGGCCTATCAACCCAGTGGTCTGGCTGGGGGCCTCTCACACGCTAGGTGTATGGAAATCTCATCTTGAAGCGAGCTTCCCGCTTAGATGCTTTCAGCGGTTATCCCATCCGAACGTAGCTAATCAGCGGTGCACTTGGCAGTACAACTGACACACCAGAGGTTCGTCCGTCCCGGTCCTCTCGTACTAAGGACAGCCCTTCTCAAATTTCCTGCGCGCGCAGCGGATAGGGACCGAACTGTCTCACGACGTTCTAAACCCAGCTCGCGTACCGCTTTAATGGGCGAACAGCCCAACCCTTGGGACCTACTCCAGCCCCAGGATGCGACGAGCCGACATCGAGGTGCCAAACCATGCCGTCGATATGGACTCTTGGGCAAGATCAGCCTGTTATCCCCGAGGTACCTTTTATCCGTTGAGCGACGGCCATTCCACAATGTACCGCCGGATCACTAGTCCCGACTTTCGTCCCTGCTCGAGATGTCTCTCTCACAGTCAAGCTCCCTTGTGCACTTACACTCGACACCTGATTGCCAACCAGGCTGAGGGAACCTTTGGGCGCCTCCGTTACTTTTTAGGAGGCAACCGCCCCAGTTAAACTACCCATCAGGCACTGTCCCTGACCCGGATTACGGGCCGAAGTTAGATGTCCAAAGTGACCAGAGTGGTATTTCAACGATGACTCCACCCGAACTGGCGTCCGGGCTTCAACGTCTCCCACCTATCCTACACAAGCCACTCCGAACACCAATACCAAACTATAGTAAAGGTCTCGGGGTCTTTCCGTCCTGCTGCGCGTAACGAGCATCTTTACTCGTACTGCAATTTCGCCGAGTTTATGGTTGAGACAGCGGGGAAGTCGTTACTCCATTCGTGCAGGTCGGAACTTACCCGACAAGGAATTTCGCTACCTTAGGATGGTTATAGTTACCACCGCCGTTTACTGGGGCTTAAATTCTCAGCTTCGCCTTGCGGCTAACCGGTCCTCTTAACCTTCCAGCACCGGGCAGGAGTCAGTCCGTATACATCGTCTTGCGACTTCGCACGGACCTGTGTTTTTAGTAAACAGTCGCTTCCCCCTGGTCTCTGCGGCCCCGATCCCCTCCCACCAGCAAGTGGTGTTCAAGGTTGGGGCCCCCCTTCTCCCGAAGTTACGGGGGCATTTTGCCGAGTTCCTTAACCATAATTCTCTCGATCGCCTTAGTATTCTCTACCTGATCACCTGTGTCGGTTTGGGGTACGGGCGGCTAAAACCTCGCGTCGATGCTTTTCTCGGCAGCATAGGATCACCAAATCCCCCCAAACGGGGGTCCCATCAGATCTCAGGCATCATGAACAGCGGATTTGCCTACCGTTCGCCCTACATCCTTAGACCGGGACAACCATCGCCCGGCTTGGCTACCTTCCTGCGTCACACCTGTTAATACGCTTGCCTCCCAGGATCAGGTCCTGCGCTCCACCAAAACCCTTCACCCACAAGGGGTGTCAGGCAGGTCTCGGGCAGTTAGTATCCCCTGTTCAGCATGGGCGGTTTTTCGCCGGTACGGGAATATCAACCCGTTGTCCATCGACTACGCCTGTCGGCCTCGCCTTAGGTCCCGACTTACCCAGGGCAGATTAGCTTGACCCTGGAACCCTTGATCATTCGGCGGACGGGTTTCTCACCCGTCTTTCGCTACTCATGCCTGCATTCTCACTCGTGTAGGCTCCACCGCTGGTTTACACCGCGACTTCACTGCCCACACGACGCTCCCCTACCCATCCAGACGCCTGAACCACAAGGGCTTAGCTAATATCTGAATGCCACAACTTCGGCGGTGTACTTGAGCCCCGCTACATTGTCGGCGCGGAATCACTTGACCAGTGAGCTATTACGCACTCTTTTAAGGATGGCTGCTTCTAAGCCAACCTCCTGGTTGTCTTCGCAACTCCACATCCTTTCCCACTTAGCACACGCTTAGGGGCCTTAGTTGGTGGTCTGGGCTGTTTCCCTCTCGACTATGAAGCTTATCCCCCACAGTCTCACTGCTGCGCTCTCACTTACCGGCATTCGGAGTTTGGCTGACGTCAGTAACCTTGTAGGGCCCATTAGCCATCCAGTAGCTCTACCTCCGGTAAGAAACACGCAACGCTGCACCTAAATGCATTTCGGGGAGAACCAGCTATCACGAAGTTTGATTGGCCTTTCACCCCTACCCACAGCTCATCCCCTCCATTTTCAACTGAAGTGGGTTCGGTCCTCCACGACGTCTTACCGTCGCTTCAACCTGGCCATGGGTAGATCACTTCGCTTCGGGTCTAGATCACGCCACTGCAACGCCCTATTCAGACTCGCTTTCGCTACGGCTTCCCCACACGGGTTAACCTCGCGACGTAACACTAACTCGCAGGCTCATTCTTCAAAAGGCACGCCGTCACAGTAACTATGCGATTACTCGCGACTGCTCCGACGGATTGTAAGCACACGGTTTCAGGTACTGTTTCACTCCCCTCCCGGGGTACTTTTCACCTTTCCCTCACGGTACTGGTCCGCTATCGGTCATTAGGGAGTATTTAGGCTTATCAGGTGGTCCTGACAGATTCACACGGGATTTCTCGGGCCCCGTGCTACTTGGGATACTCATCCGGGCGGTACACAACATTTCGGTTACGGGGCTCACACCCTCTCTGGCCGGCCTTTCAAGACCGTTCACCTATGCCTGCACATCACACCCCACCAACCCGGCAGAGTTGGTA
>NZ_JBNHGJ010000083.1:0-2499 GCF_059091165.1 Arthrobacter sp. Hb9-2
CATCGACGACCTCGCCGCCGTCGCACAGCGGACCCTTCCGCTGATGGCCAAATACGGCGTCGAATGCCGGATCGGCACACCCGCCAACGTCTAAAACGCAAAACGTGTGTCCCGCGGCATGAGAACCATGTCCGCGGGACACACTCGTTTCCAATGCATGTCAGCTGCAAACTCACCCACCTGCCGGCGATCGGCGTCACCATGGACGGTGTTCGAAGACAAAGGCCGGTTTACAGTCCCCCGCCGAACCCACGACAGAACCTGCGAAGTGACCGTCCTATCCCGGCGGGGAGCAGGTTGAGGACGTTGCACGTCCAAGAGACTTGTCGTCTGCACGATCCGGCGCCGCTGGGAAAGTAGAGCCTTCCGAGGACCGGGCTATTGCCGGAGTCTTCCGTGAGAGGTAGTCATGACCGGGCAAGGTTCAGCAATGTCGTTCCGCTGCGACGGAAGGGAGCCTATGGCTGCTATAAAATGAGCCGGCCAAGGTTGCGCGGTTGCGGAGCCCTGGGGAACATGAGCCACTGTAACGGTGCCGAATGCAGCCACCGCTCCATGGTTGCCTTCGTGGGCGTGCCCGTATATCTCAAACGCGTAGGTAAGAGACGATCGACCCATCCGTTGGATACCAATTGAAGCAGTGACGCGCTGTCCAAACCACAGCTTTGCCGTGTACGTAACCGACTGATGCACACGGGGGGCGCCGGGAAAGTACCCGGGCATATTCACAGACCGAGAAAGCTCCGCCTCTGCCGCTTCCACCCAACGAATGACCGCGGTATTGTGCTGGTGGCCCGATGCGTCCGTGTCCACCCACTCCACCATCCGCTCAACAGCAGCGTCAATTGGCTGTACGGCTTCCGTTTCCACCACGACCTCCGGTCCACGAGGGTAGCTTTGGGCGGTCCCTAACGGACCTTCCCACCATGGCCGCCAGTGTACCTTAGATCTGACGACCGTCACCTTAAGAGTATATGCTTGTTCTGGCGACGCCTTAGGGCGGGAAGTACATATTCCCATGTGCTTAGCGGGTGCTGCAGGGTTGCTTAGGGGGCGTGTCGGTGAGCCGAAGTGCAATAACATCGCCCAGCCCCAAGGGGAGCGGTACCGTGAAGAGAATAGGACTTCGAAAGGTAGGGGTTGCAGCTATGACTGACTCAGCGAACGAATTGGCGCCCATGCCACGGCATCAGCACCTCATCGTCACGGTCTACGGGTTGTACGCACGTGCACATGACGGCGGTTTCGCTGTATCCGACCTTATCCGGCTACTGGGGGATCTGGGCGTGGAATCAGCCGGGGTCCGGTCGTCCGTTTCACGGTTGAAGAAGCGGGGAGTCCTCTCGAGCGTTCGTCAGGGAAGGGTGGCTGCTTACAAACTGGCGGAGGGGCTTGAAGATGTGTTCCGCGCCGGCGATGAACGCATCTTCGCTAGGCGGCGAGCCCAAAAAGTCGATGGTTGGATTCTCGTCTCCTTCTCCGTTCCGGAGGCGCACCGTCACCTAAGGCATAAGCTGCGAACGATTCTGACCCGTATCGGCTGCGGGCAGGTTTCCCCTGGTTTGTGGATCGCGCCTGGAAATCTCTCGAGTGAAGTGAGTCAGCAGTTGGACCGGGCAGGACTTATGGAATACGTGGATCTGTTCAAAGCGGCGCACCTGTCAGACGATCAGATGCGAGTGAAAGTCGGGCAGTGGTGGGATCTTTCGTCACTCGAAGCCCTTTATGAAGAGTTCATTGAACGCTATGCCCCAGTACTTGAGCGCTGGTTTACCCCTGACGCGACTACGGATCAATCCACCCAGGAGAAATTTGCCTTCGCTGACTACGTGCCGATGGTCACTCAGTGGCGGAGACTGCCCTATCTAGATCCGGGCTTGCCGGAAGAGTACCTCCCGGAAGGCTGGAGCGGATTAGGGGCCGAAAATCTTTTCGCGCAACTGCACTCGATACTCGCTCCCATGGCAGAAAAGTACGCGCGGTCTGTGGTCGGCGGTTCATGGGCCGACGATTCAGCGGAGCATCCTACATGGTCCCGCCGGCAGGTTCTTGAGCCCACCTGACAGGTGAAGTCGTGCTACCAATCCCGGTACTAGGCCCCGGCACGTTCTTCGTGACAATATCGTAACGCCCGGCAGGAATATGCTATATTAGCAGTCTGGGATGTGACCCCCAGCACAAACTCCTGAGGGGTCAGGCCGCTCTGGACTGTGCGCACCAACAGTGCCGCGCTTCGCAGTCCAGGGACTGGCTGTTCCCTGAGCCATCGCAGCGTAAGCCGTTGCGGGCCCACCGGGCCAAAAAATCTCGGTGGTGTGTGAGACACGTTGGTGTTACACGCGTATGCCTCTCGGCTTGTACGTTAGCTTCGCTGTATCTCCGGCGCACTATTTTCGTTCCGCCAACACAGTTAGTGAGAAATGATGACGCTCAAGGTTTCGATCATTGCCGGCAATCCCAAGCCGCAGTCCCGCACCCTGAAGGTAGCCCAGACCCTCG
>NZ_JBNHGJ010000084.1:0-2400 GCF_059091165.1 Arthrobacter sp. Hb9-2
ATGAGCACCCCGGAATGGCACTCCGGCCACCCCCTGCTCTACTTCAAAGGCCAATACCGCCACCTGCTCGAACTCAACGCAGACTAACACCACACCCAAAAGGAAGCTCTGCAGGATCGCCTGTCCCAGGTGAGCCGACCTTAAGGAAGAACCATGAACCCCGCAGCTACACTGCCCAAACCACGCGGTATCCATGATTCCAGCATCTGGACAAGTGACTTGATGGCCGCTCAGGCGGCCTTCGGCCAGGCGGCCCGGCTACAGGTTATCCGCCACCTGCGTCAGAAGGGTCCAGGTACCCGCTCTGAAATAGTGGAGGGTACCCTCATCGGTCACGGACTGGTCGCCCAAAGCCTGAACAAGCTGAAAAGCCTGGGAATCGTCAGCGACGACGCCACCCTGGACAACCTCCCGGCCCGGGACCGCACGTACGTGTTGGATCGCGAACGGACCGACCACCTCCTCCGCACCATGACATCCTTCATCACTGTCGACGACGTCTAGGCAAGGCTTCAGCGGCACCGCATCACACCCGGCATAGGAGCCGGGAGGATCCGGTGCCCGACTAACCCGCTGCTTCACCGCAATGACGCCGGCAACCAACAAATTTCAGAAAGTAGCTTGCAATGGCACTATTTCGCTGGGGTTCCCGGACTAACCCCAATACCACCAGCAATTCCCCGTCCCCGTGCAACGCAGAGCGGGGAATGGACTCGGCTCAGATCTCCTGCTTCGCTTGGGAGGGCCTCTATCTGGAAACGGAATCCGTCGCCCCAGTTCCACAGAATTCTGCCCCTGAGCATATTTCGACCCCAGTAACCTCACCGTCCCTTCAACGCCCGAAGAACGTCAGTTCCTGGCATGTCGCCCCGGCCAACAAGGGAGCACAGCCTCTCCCCCGCCTGGCGCGGCACTAGCGCGGATCTGCCGGCCCGGAACTGAAGGTGAGCACTAGGGCTCCCTTAGTAACGCCGCACGCCAGCTGAAGTCCTCGGGCTGGTGGGGAAGGTACACGCGTGCCAGGTGCCTTCCCCACCAGGTTGGCCGCAAATAGGACTCTCCTGAACCTCCCAAGTACCCGGTTCGGGAACTCCGCCGAACCGGGTGCAGGAGTTGGCAGTTGTGGTCGGAACTAGCCAACCCACTACCCTCCTAGAGAATCCAATGCCTGCCAACTTAATTCCTGATACTTTGCCTGCCGCAAAAGCCGGACACCCTCCTGCTTTAGGGGCGCAAAGGGGGACAAGATGGCGCAGCAGGACTCATGTACGGGCTAGCCGCTAGAAAAACTCCGCCCGTTGCAGAGGGCAGCCGTCGGAGTTGGTTGCTGTGCTGTTGTTGCCCTGACAGTCGCTTACGGCACGCTGCCTGGGGTGGCCCTGGCACTGGCTTTCAGCTTCTGCCTCTACGGACTCATTAAAAAAGAGGCCTGGCAGCAAGAGTAATCCCTGCCCTCACAGTCGAGACAATCGTGCTCACCCCTCTGGCACTGGCGACGATGGTTTTCCTGGCGTTTATCGGCACAGCCACTGTCACAAACCACGGCCCAGTTCACTTCTGGCTGATGGCCGCATCCGGACTGACGAGCGCGCTGCCGCTGCTTCTGTTTGCCGCCTCCACCTCGCGCCTGACGATGACGAGGGCGGGCCTGCTGCAGTACATCACACCAGTTCTGCAGTTCTTGGTGGCCTACTTCCTATTCGGAGAAGCCTAACTCTTGCCCGCTGGGTTGGTTTTGCCGTTGTATGGCTGGCGCTTGTGTTCCTTCTCCTGGACACTGCCGTTACCGGACGGAAACCGCCCGGAGCACCAAGCTGATCATCGGCTGCCACGTACGGGCTACCTCCCCAAACGACATTGTTTCCCCAAGGCCAGCCTGAACTTCGACCCAGCCACGGGGCGGCCACCGGGCACGCCACTCATGAGAGGCGCGCCCGGACTATGGCCGTCGTGGTCTTACGGGATCCTCATAATGACCACGGCGCTGCCGTGGTCATATGCACGACGTCCGGCACCGTTGTCGGAGCAGACCCAAATAACGTCTGCTTCCTCCGTCAAAACATCAACCTTTCCGCGGTACGGAAATTGCTTCGCCTCGTGCACCCAAACAGAATCACCGGGACTGAGGTCCGCCCAGTTGGGCCTGGTTTCTTTGCGGGTCTCCAATTGTTTTCCTTCCATTCCGGAAGCCTCAGGCCAAGCCTTCATGAGGGGCTCATCCCCAAAGCAATTCAGCCCCTCAGGGCTTAGAACAACCACGCCCGACACCTGTATGCCTTCACAAGGGCGCATCGGCGTCTTCCGTGTGTCTCCTAGTTGTGACGGATCAACACGGTTAAGCGGAAGGGATGCTGACGCGCAGGGCGGTGGCAACGTTGCCGAGCCGGCGCAGGTTCGCGG
>NZ_JBNHGJ010000085.1:0-1955 GCF_059091165.1 Arthrobacter sp. Hb9-2
AGGTGTCGTCTGGGAGTGTTATTGACAGCCGGTCCGAGACTGGCTGTCAGGCTGGTGCTGTGACTTCGGACGAACGTGGCCCTGGTGTCGTTTTGCCCTTTGGTTTGATCGAAAGGTGCGTTTGCAGGGATCTGCCCGTTCATCTGGAGTCCAGCATCGGTTCTGTCTACTGCGATGGCTTGATTAGAAGCCTGCCCAGCCTCAGAGGTTGTGGCTCATCCCAGACTTGCCTCGCTGTATTCCGCTGATACCCGTAATGATCCGAAGGAACTGCAGGAGGTACAAATGGCAGTAGTGGCGCAGTCTTATGACTTTGTTGTTGGCATCGATACGCATTCAAGAACGCATACTTTGGCCATCATTTCCGCGGTAACTGGAGCCGAGGTTGCCAACGAAACGTTCCCGTCAACGAACGCTGGGATGAATCGGGCACTGCGCTGGATATCTCGTCGCAGCACCGGCGATAAGTCGCGAGTATTGGTCTCCATGGAAGGAACCGGATCATACGGTGCCAAACTCCGGCAGCTGGCAACGGAGTCGGACTTCCGAGTTATCGAGGCGCCGTTTCCGGAACGTCGAGTTGGCCGAAAAAGGGGCAAGTCAGACAGCATCGACGCAGCTCGGGCAGCGAGGGCTGTCCTAGGAATCGAGACGGATGAGCTTCGGGAACCACGTGCCGGCCAACACCACACGGCATTACGGGTTCTCACCGTTGCCAGAACTTCAATGGTCCGCGAACGAACCGCGGCTATCAATTCGTTGATCGCGCTCCTGCGAGTCGTCGACCTAGGAATTGATTTACGTAAGTCGTTGACTCCCAAAACAATCGAAACCATCGCAGCATGGAGGACACGGGACGAAGGTGTCGGCACGCGGGTAAGTCGTTCGGAAGCCACTCGCTTGGCCAAACAAATTCTCGCGCTTGACGACCAGCTCGAGCAGAACCGGGCTGATATGGCTCTGTTGGTCCAGCAAACCAGCCACGCACTCCTGGACATGCCAGGTGTGGGCCCGATTAGCGCCGCAGCGATTCTTACCGCTTGGTCACATCCAGGCCGCGTCCGCTCCGAGGCCGCCTTGGCAGCGCTTGCTGGCACCTGCCCAATCCCAGCCTCATCAGGCGGAACGATCAGGTACAGGCTAAATCGAGGCGGGGATCGTCAACTGAACAAGGCCATCCACACGATTGCTGTCGTCAGAATGCGCTGGCACCAGGAGACTAGGGAATATGTGGTCCGCCGAACGCGTGAAGGGCGGAACAAGAAGGAAATCATCCGGAGCTTGAAGCGCTACATCACGCGACAGATCTTTCGAACCCTCAGTACAGCCGGCGAGGTTTTCAACGGTCACGCGGCCTCAACGCCCTCTTACTAGACCTTTAGGGTTCGAGTGGGGCAGCCCGTCCGGGTCTACGTGGTCACCGCCACCGGGCGCTATCACAGCAGTGCATGCTGCCCGCCAGAGAGAGCTAACCTCAAGTAAGGGATACCCCTAAGACCATGCGATTAAGAACCCTCGACGACTCCCAGAAGCCTACGGAATTCCTCAAGCGCGACGGTGCTTTGGCGATCAACGTCAAACTCATCTTCAACTGTCGCTGTGTTTAGTTCCGCATCGAGCAACACATTGAAGGCGTTGTACGTGAAGTATCGACGCCCAGTCCGCAACTGATCGATCGCTGTGAGGAGCTGAACCCGGACGAATTCGTCGAGCTCCCCGGTCAGAAACTCGTCAAGGGGTGGTCGCAACTTCTCAGCCATAATCAGGCATGGTTTTCAGTGTCAGGATCACGCGTTGATTCAACCACGGACAGTCGAGGAAATTTAACAGGTGCCTGATCCCACCGCGGTCAAAACTCTCACTCAAGAAGCTAATCTGCGCCTGGTAAAAGATCATGTACGCGCGTGCCGGATCGATCGAACAAGATGGGCTTGACGTATATAGAAGCATCCCTG
>NZ_JBNHGJ010000086.1:0-1694 GCF_059091165.1 Arthrobacter sp. Hb9-2
TTGTAGGTGCTCCTTAGAAAGGAGGTGATCCAGCCGCACCTTCCGGTACGGCTACCTTGTTACGACTTAGTCCCAATCGCCAGTCCCACCTTCGACAGCTCCCTCCCACAAGGGGTTAGGCCACCGGCTTCGGGTGTTACCAACTTTCGTGACTTGACGGGCGGTGTGTACAAGGCCCGGGAACGTATTCACCGCAGCGTTGCTGATCTGCGATTACTAGCGACTCCGACTTCATGGGGTCGAGTTGCAGACCCCAATCCGAACTGAGACCGGCTTTTTGGGATTAGCTCCACCTCACAGTATCGCAACCCTTTGTACCGGCCATTGTAGCATGCGTGAAGCCCAAGACATAAGGGGCATGATGATTTGACGTCGTCCCCACCTTCCTCCGAGTTGACCCCGGCAGTCTCCTATGAGTCCCCACCATCACGTGCTGGCAACATAGAACGAGGGTTGCGCTCGTTGCGGGACTTAACCCAACATCTCACGACACGAGCTGACGACAACCATGCACCACCTGTAAACCGACCGCAAGCGGGGGACCTGTTTCCAGGTCTTACCGGTTCATGTCAAGCCTTGGTAAGGTTCTTCGCGTTGCATCGAATTAATCCGCATGCTCCGCCGCTTGTGCGGGCCCCCGTCAATTCCTTTGAGTTTTAGCCTTGCGGCCGTACTCCCCAGGCGGGGCACTTAATGCGTTAGCTACGGCGCGGAAAACGTGGAATGTCCCCCACACCTAGTGCCCAACGTTTACGGCATGGACTACCAGGGTATCTAATCCTGTTCGCTCCCCATGCTTTCGCTCCTCAGCGTCAGTTAATGCCCAGAGACCTGCCTTCGCCATCGGTGTTCCTCCTGATATCTGCGCATTTCACCGCTACACCAGGAATTCCAGTCTCCCCTACATCACTCTAGTCTGCCCGTACCCACCGCAGATCCGGAGTTGAGCCCCGGACTTTCACGGCAGACGCGACAAACCGCCTACGAGCTCTTTACGCCCAATAATTCCGGATAACGCTTGCGCCCTACGTATTACCGCGGCTGCTGGCACGTAGTTAGCCGGCGCTTCTTCTGCAGGTACCGTCACTTTCGCTTCTTCCCTACTGAAAGAGGTTTACAACCCGAAGGCCGTCATCCCTCACGCGGCGTCGCTGCATCAGGCTTGCGCCCATTGTGCAATATTCCCCACTGCTGCCTCCCGTAGGAGTCTGGGCCGTGTCTCAGTCCCAGTGTGGCCGGTCACCCTCTCAGGCCGGCTACCCGTCGTCGCCTTGGTAAGCCATTACCTCACCAACAAGCTGATAGGCCGCGAGTCCATCCAAAACCACAATAAAGCTTTCCACCCCCCACCATGCGATGAGGAGTCATATCCGGTATTAGACCCAGTTTCCCAGGCTTATCCCAGAGTTAAGGGCAGGTTACTCACGTGTTACTCACCCGTTCGCCACTAATCCCCCCAGCAAGCTGGGGATCATCGTTCGACTTGCATGTGTTAAGCACGCCGCCAGCGTTCATCCTGAGCCAGGATCAAACTCTCCGTTGAAGTAAAACAAAACGAACACAACATGCACCCCCCGGGAAAACGGGAAACACACACTGCAAAATTTGAAACCAGCTGTAAAAACCAGACCACACCACGGGGTGGCACAATCCAGTCAATTCAACCAATCAATAAAAAATTGGTATCAACAAAC
>NZ_JBNHGJ010000087.1:0-1685 GCF_059091165.1 Arthrobacter sp. Hb9-2
ATCCCACCCCTGGTGCGACCCGCCATCACCTCCCGCACCAAACGCCGCAACCCGCCACCACCTCCCGCAGCACGCACCGCCGTCAAACACCCCGCCAACTGCCGGCGCACCACGACGAAAGCTCTTCCTAGCTGAGTCGGGCGTTCACCGGGCTCACCCCGACCCGGTACGTCGAAGTCCAGCGGCGGTTCCTGCGCAAACATCCCGGCCACGTGTTGGACGGCTGACCGCTGCCGGCCGATTGATTTTTCACTAGAGCGACCGCTCACGAGACGCTAATGTGGGGGCACCCCAAAGAAGAGGAGAGCCCCGTGGGCAAGGTGGTCATGTACAGCTCGGTGTCAGTGGACGGCTTCGTCGCGGACGAGAATGACCAGCCCGGATTGCTGTTTGACTGGTTGACCAACGGTGACGTCCCGTTGGACGAGAGCGGCGAGGTGAAGGTGTCGCAGCCTTCCTACGACTACACCCGGCTGTACTGGGACCAGATCGCGGTGACACTCTGCGGCCGCCATGTCTTCGACCTGACGGACGGCTGGGACGGGAAACCTCCGAGCGGGATTGATCACGTGGTCGTCGTGACACACCGGCCGCAGCCAGAGGGCTGGAATCCAGAGGCGCCGTTTCACTTCGTCGACGGCGTCGAGGCAGCCATGGCCAAGGCGCAGGAGCTTGCGGGTGACCGCATCGTCGAGGTCGCCGCTGGTGATGTCGGTGGACAGATGCTTGCCGCCGGCCTGGTCAACGAGGTGCGCATGGACGTCGTACCCGTCGTGTTCGGGGCCGGTAAGCGCTACTTCGGGTCGGTCCACGCACAGCACTTGTTGGAGGATCCCGACGTGGTGATTCAAGGCAACCGGGTACTTCACTTGCGTTATCGGGTGGGCGGTTGATCGATTTCAGCGGGTCCGCGACGAAGCCCACTGCGAACGGTGGCACAAGAGCCTCGCTCCTTCCGGTGAGGGCTGTGTTCCTTTTGAAAGTCGGCGCTTGACCGGGTGGTTTCCAAACCTGTCTGAGGTCTTCCTACCGAGGTGGGGGTGGGGCAGTCCGCCGCCGATGAGCAGCATGCGTAGTTGGTAGTGCTTCGGGTTGCGGAAGCCGGGTCAACGTGGCGGTGGAGTTCGGTGAGCACGTTGATCACTTCGGTGCCGCCGGTGTTCGCGGTCCAGTGTCGAGGTTGATCAGGGACGCCTCGCACCACTGCTTGGGCGCCTTGTTGAGTCGCTTGATCTCCGGGATCGGGCAGGTAGGCAGCGACGCGAGGACCGTCGCCGCGACGGGCCGCCCCTCGACCCGGTTCTTGCCCTCGTAGGCCGAGGGGAGTTGTTGGGCGCACAGGCAGGCGACGAGCACTTCGTCCTGGCGTTCCCCCCGTCGAGCCGTGCACGTTGCCGCTCGGTGAGCTTCTCCTGGCCACAGCGCAAGATCGTGCGTATGCCATTGAGTGGGTCGTTCTTGCGTCCGGGGTGGCCGTTCAACGGGTCCAGGTTGGTGACCTCGACGCTGTTCCTAAGTCGTCGCCGCGTTCCTCGAGCCAGTCGCTGTACTCCTTCCACGAATGGCCCGGGCGCGTTTCAAGCTCTCGAGCCCCGTGATGCGGACTTCGTGCTGATGTTTGGGGTTCGGGGCTGAGGTGTTGGGGTGTGAGCCAGTCCATAGTGGTGCTTTGCTGGGTAGCGGGG
>NZ_JBNHGJ010000088.1:0-1353 GCF_059091165.1 Arthrobacter sp. Hb9-2
GGCACTTTTGTCAGTGGTCTTTGGCAGAGTTGTCCTATGGAAGCCAGTGGGGATCAGCTTGCGGAGTACGGCGGTTCTACCGCTGTGCTGACCCGGGGCGGCAGCGTCTCCTCCCGTGGTTCCAAGGCGTCCGACGGCGGCCCCGGCCAGGGTTCTGCGGGCCGGGGCCGTGCCGTTCCCGGCCTGCCCACGGCCGACGCGGCTGAACCCCTTCCTGTGGCGGGGCATGCATCGGCGCCCCTCCCGTCGGCGCGCCCTTCCAGTCCTGATCAGCCCCTTGTTGCGAAGTCACCCCAGCGTGGCGACCCGTTCAGTCCAGATCAGCCGCTTGGCCTGAGCGAGATCAGCGGACTCCTGGCCGCTGCCGCGGCTGCCGCCCCCAGGATTCTCGCCGCCGCTGACTACGTCGAGGCCGCTGATTTTGCCGGGCAGGTCGAAGACCTGTCCCGGTCCGTGGAGTACCTGCAGATCCTGGCCGCCGGGACGGTGGACCACACCCGCACGCAGGCCATTGCCGCAGCGGACGCCGCCCGGGCCAGCCGCTCCCGCACGGGCAAGGGCTGGGTCACCGGCTGGGACAACGGCGTGGAAACCCTGCACGAAACCCACACCGCCTGGCCCGGAGACTCTGCACTCAACAATTCACCGGCCAGCGGATCAGCGGCCAACGGTTCACCGGCCAGCGGATCAGCGGCAAGAGGCGCGCGGACGCAGATCGAGACGGACAGCCCCGCCCGGGTAATCACCTCCCCGGCTGATGACGGGTGCGCGACCACCGCAGAGTTCCTGCGCCAGCGGCTGCGGATCGGCAAGAGCGAAGCCCACCGCCGCCTCGCCCTCGCAGCGGACATCCTGCCAACAACTACCCTCACCGGCGACACCATCCCAGCCACCCGCGAACACCTCGCCGCAGCCCTCACACCCGCACCCGCCGGCAACCTCCAGGACACAACGGACACCACCGACGCCGCCAGGGACGGCAGCGGGGAAACACCAACTGCCTGCAGCGCCGCCAGCCCGGCGGTCTCCTCCCGGGCCGGGACCATCATCGCCCTGACCCTGAACCGGCTCCGTCACCTCCTCACACCGGAGCGGCTGGCGCTGATCGAGGAAAACCTCACCACCACAGCCGCCACCGCCGACCCGGACTTCCTCGCCCGCGTCGCCCGCCGCTGGGCCGACACCATCGACGCCGACGGCACCGAACCCAGCGAAGAAGCCCTCCGCTACACCCAAGGCGCCTTCATCCGCAAACCCCGCCACGGCCTGCACCACATCGAAATCTTCGCCACCACCGACCAGTACGAACACATCCTCACCGTCATGAACACCGCCACCAACCCCCGCACCACC
>NZ_JBNHGJ010000089.1:0-1133 GCF_059091165.1 Arthrobacter sp. Hb9-2
GTTTTAGACGTTGGCGGGTGTGCCGATCCGGCATTCGACGCCGTATTTGGCCATCAGCGGAAGGGTCCGCTGTGCGACGGCGGCGAGGTCGTCGATGTAGTCGGGAACGACGAGCATGATCCCGTCGAGTTCGCCTTCCAGGACGGTGGTGGCCAGGCGCCGGGCGAGGGTTTCGTAGGAGCCTACGAGCTCGCCGGGCATGACGCTGCTCTGCTTCTCGCCGCCGATGAGGGACTTGGAGGAGTCGCTGAGCTCCTTGAAGCTCTTGTTCTGCTCGTAGCCGGCGGCGATGTCGGCCAGGCATTCCTTGTCGACACCGGCGTTGAAGTAGTCCATCCGGGCCTGGGCCTCTTCGTCGGTTTCGCCCGGGATGACGGTGATCAGGCCGTAGGTCTTCAGGTTCGGCTTGCCCATTTCCAGGGCGGTCTTCTTAGCCAGACGGCCGGTCGCGATGGATTTCTCGTCATCGCTGGCCATGATGAAGGCGATGTCGCAGTTCTCGGCCGCGAACTGGAATCCGCGCGGTGAGGCTCCGGCGTTGACCAGCGGGGGCATCTTGGAGGGCTTGGGGCCCATCGTGGCCTCGTTCGTTTCGAAGTACTTGCCCTTGTGGTCGATGACCTTTTCGGTCCAGAACCGCTTCACGAGCTGGATCCACTCATCGGCCATGTTGTACCGCTCGTCATGGTCCAGGCTGTCATCCCACAGACCCAGGTGGTGCAGGTCCAGGTAGCTGGAGCCGGTGACCAGGTTCAGCCCGACACGGCCCGGACCGATCTGGTCCAGCGTCGAAACCATCTTCGCGATGGTAGCCGGCGGGTACACGGTCATGTGCACGGTACCGAACACGTTGATCCGGCTGGTTGCCTGCAGCAGGGCAGCGGTGGTGGTCATCGACTCAAGGGAGACCATCCAGTGCTCCGAAGGGCCCTTCCGGCCGCGCCAGATCGCCGGGCTGAGCACGAAGTCAAACCCCAGGGCTTCAGCGCCCTGCACGACCTTCAGGACGTGCTCATACGTTCCCGGCGTTTCCGGGGTGTTGACCGAATGAATCCACCCGTTCTTGCCCACAGGGATAAACACCCCGGTATCGATGGTCTTTGTCATTCTAGATGTCCTTCCAAAAGCAATAC
>NZ_JBNHGJ010000090.1:0-1107 GCF_059091165.1 Arthrobacter sp. Hb9-2
CGGGGCTATTGTTGAGACCGTGAAATTTGTGGGTGGAGAAGTCATCAGTCGACAAACAGGAGTCGAGCCGCGGTGAGAGATGGAGCGGGCTCTGGTGTTGCTGGTGGTTCTGACGGTGAGGGCTTTACTGCGGAGCAACTCCGGTTCAGCTGGAAGGATGCAAGGATTCTGAGTCTGATTTGTGTGGGTGCTTTGGTGGTGTGCATCGGCATGGCTGTTTTTGTATTTACAAGTGTTCCTTGGGAAACCCGGATGCCGTACGACGGCAAATATAACTACAGTGGAAGTGGCATCCCGATGCAGATCGCCCTGCTGCCTGTCCTTGTGCCCATTCTTGGCACGTGGAGGGCAGTTGCACGCCCGGAGAAGAGTCCCAGGACCAAAGCAGGGCGCATACGGGCTTACATACTCGTTGCAGTATTTGTCAGTGTTTGCATGCTCGCTCAATGGACACTTTCAGAAAGTATCCTGGTTGCAGGCGGATACAACCTGTAAGTGAAATGCGTCCCCCGCCGGCCGGTTACCACCGTCGGGCTGTTCATCTTTGCTGTCGGGCCCGGTCCGGTCGGAACGTTCGTCCTGTATCTTTCACCGCCGCCCTGTGCAGCCGAGGTAAGACCCTTCAGCCGTAGATTAGACGATGCACACCTGTTCAGGGATCCTTTACCAGACGCTGAAAATCCCTGCCTCAACTCAGTACCCGCGTCCAGAAACCGTGCCCGTAGCTAAATCCCTCACCGGGCACTGGTTCTTTATCTTGGCTCGCTAGAGCGGCCGACCGTAGGGATAGTCCACCCATAGCCCGGTGCCTTCTTCTGGGCAGGCCAAGTCGGCGCCGTTTCGCGTGGACCAGTAGTCCGCGGGGAAGCGGGCTCCTTGAAGCACGGCGTTTAAATCGACGCCGTGCTCCTCGCGTCCGTCGGCGAATCGCGCGTCATACCGAATGCTGCGGTAACGACTCTTCAACCAGCGACGCCTCTTCCATGAGGCCGCGGCTCGGACGGCAACCGGCATTTGTGAACTCATTCCTACATCCTCCCTTGCCGCTCGCCCTCATGTCGTGATCAGCGCACGAAGGCGCAATCGAGATGTGCCCGTTAGCCGGTC
>NZ_JBNHGJ010000091.1:0-1031 GCF_059091165.1 Arthrobacter sp. Hb9-2
TGACAAGAGCGCCCGGGAGTGCCCCTGACGCCATTTAGTATGCGGGTATGAAACCCCGCGTAATTCTCGTTGCTGCACTTCTGCTGATGGTCGTAGTGGTAGCCATAATTGTCGCTTGGGCAAGTTTCGGTGACCACCCAGGTCCCATGACATCGGCGTGGGTTTACAGGTCGGGACATTAAGGGGGCTTGTCTGACTAGGGGTTGACTATCAGAACGCAGCAATAGCGGCAATCATAGAGACAGACATGCTGGCAATTGAAGTCAGGGGGACTTCATGCGGAAATCGAGATTGACCCCATTTCTCGTGGTGCTGCTGGCCGCATGTGCGCCGTCCGCTCCAGCAGACTATCCGCGTGCCGCCTCTGCCGATGACCGCTGGGGTGTCGGTGTCAGCTTCCCCGTCTATGAATCCTTGGACCACTGCGAGGATGACTTGAGTGTCGAGAAGTCCGTCATAACCGCAGACATGCCTACTTCCCGCCTTGGTATACGCCTGGCTGCAGGATCGGCTGAGATCGACGCCGTGCGAGTCGCAAATTGCGTTGATCAAGCCTTAAGCAGCGGGAAGGTCACGATACTTTCCCCAGAAGAAGTGAATCAACATCCACCATTGCCATCAACTCCGCCTTCCCCTGAAGCCGATGATGGGGCCGGCGCAACCGAGCGCAGTGATTGCCGGGAGCCGTTGCCCTGGCCAAGTTCTTCAACACAGCTGCCTGCACTTCCGACTACTTCTGCAACTGCCGCCAGCTGCGGGCCCGAACCCGCCCCATTGACCGAAGAACAAATGCGCAGGGCCACACCCGCCCCGATGCCCCTTCAGCCGCAGCCCAATGCGGAAGGGGATTCAGCGGACTCTCAGGCCCAGAGCTCTAATGGAGAGCAGCGCGTATGGACATCCGAGAGAATGAGGAGCGCTCGGCCAGCACCAATGCCCAGCATTCCCTAACCACGGATCGAACAAGCTGGCTAGCAAATTGCCGGCCGTCGACCACAGTCCCATCTAGAACATCAATCAGGCTTGCATGA
>NZ_JBNHGJ010000092.1:0-941 GCF_059091165.1 Arthrobacter sp. Hb9-2
AGGAAGGTATCTTCCTATTCTTTCAGCATGCCGCGACGAAAAGCAGGGACGCTTCTTCCTTTGGAACTTCGCGTCCTGGAAATCGCTAAGAAAGCCGAGTTGGACCGCAAACCCATGTACGGATTTGCGCTTGCGAGTGCTCTGTCTGGAGATGGCGGAAAGTCACTGACGGGCCATGGCACCCTATACAAAGCCCTGGCGCGCATGGCCGAAGCCGACCTACTGGAAGCCGAGTGGGAAGATCCTGGGACTGCAGAGACTGAACGTCGGCCGCGCCGACGCCTCTACCGCATCTCACCCAAGGGAGTCGCCGCGCTCCACGCATCCCACCCCGCCCCGGCCACGACACCGCGCCCGATAGCTACCCTCCGCCCGGTTCAGCCATGACCGCTCTATATGACATCCCGACTTCGAGAACGATGTCGGCAGTCCTCCGATGGGTCGACTTCTACACAAGCTTCGTTCCGGCGAACGTGGCGCAAGAAAGACGTCAAGAACTCCTCTCTGACATCTACGAGCAACTGGCGGACGGACAGCAACGGGAACTCTCACAAGGATCAATTGACCGGGCAATAGCTAGTCGTGCGCTCCGGGGCCTGCCCGGGGATGTCAGCTGGAGTAGGAAGCACCAACGAAAGGGCAAGAAGATGAACGCATCACCGGCTACACCCCAACCCTCCAACACACTCGTGACTATCCGTCTCAGCAACCTTGTCTGGGTAGCCCTGGCACTTCTGGCGCTGATCGGCGTCGCTACCTCAATCACCGAGTTTGTTGAATATGGCGGTAACCGCTTCGGATACGTTCCCTGGCCAGGCGCCGTGAACATCAACACCACCGTGGTCCAGCTAGTTTGCAGCGCAATACTTCTAATCCCCGCCACAGTCATTACCGTCAAAAGGCTGATCCACCACAACGCCCGCCAAGCATAAAAGGCCTCT
>NZ_JBNHGJ010000093.1:0-787 GCF_059091165.1 Arthrobacter sp. Hb9-2
GGAAAGTCCCACAACCCCGACCATGCAACGCCCGCCGGCTATCACACATGGAACGGTTTAGCCTGATCCGCGTTCGCTCGCCACTACTAACGGAATCACTATTGTTTTCTCTTCCTGCGGGTACTGAGATGTTTCACTTCCCCGCGTTCCCTCCACGCACCCTATGTGTTCAGATGCGGGTCACCAGATCACTCGCGCGTCTGGCGGGGTTTCCCCATTCGGACACCCTGGGATCACAGTCCGGTTATCGACTCCCCCAGGCTTATCGCAGATTCCTACGTCCTTCTTCGGCTCCTAATGCCAAGGCATCCACCGTGTGCTCTTAAAAACTTGACCACAAAAGATCAAAAAACTACTTCACGAGAGAACCACGAAAACCAACCACACCCAACAACCACTCCCCAAAGGAAGCCATCATCACGCGCAGCCAGATCCAGGTTCATATTCTTGGAAATTGCTTCTTATAAAAGATGCTCGCGTCCACTATGTAGTTCTCAAACAACAACCCCAAACCACACACCCCACACACACCCCAAAAGAGAGGCAACCATGCGATCGGTGCAGCCAGGAAACCAGAAACAAACACGTACCAGACCCGCCGCAGCCAAAAACCACGACAAACCCGGCCCTGTTGCCTCAGGACCCAACAGTGTGCCAAACACTAAACCACCCAAACCCCCACCCCACCGTTCCAGGACACATAAAGCATCCGTACTGGGCAGAGAAGAAACCAGGCGACCGCTATTCGTTGATATTCCACCCTTGAGCACCCGCCGCAGAACAAACG
>NZ_JBNHGJ010000094.1:0-744 GCF_059091165.1 Arthrobacter sp. Hb9-2
GGCTCCGAGGTGATTTCGGTGACGGACGCGGCATCGGGCAAGGTGTGGGCGGTGTCGCCTTCCACGGTCAACGGTTTTGACGAGGAAGCCACCGAGCCGGTGCTGGTGGGCTCTGAGGGCACCGTTTCGGCGGTGGGGGAGGATGACCGGATCTACTCGGCCGATCCAAAGTCAGGCGTGGTGACGGTAACTGGTGTTGACACCAACGGTGGTGTCACGTCCTCGGAGTCTGAAACCTGGGGCGAGTTGAAGGGTTCGGGTGACCTGCAGTTGGCCGTGGTGGGGGATAAGCCGGTTGTCCTCGATGCGGCCGCGGGAAAGCTCATCCTGCCGGGCGGCAGGCGACTGCAGCTGGACAACGCCCGCGAGGCCAAGTTGCAGCAGGGCGGTCCCGCCAGTGACTTTGTAGCGATCTCCACACAGAAGGCGCTGCTGAAGCAGCCCCTCGATGGCGGCACGGCGAAAACGGTGGCGTTCGACGGCGAAGGCATCCCGGCCGCGCCCGTCCAGTTGGGCGGGTGTGTCCACGCGGCCTGGTCCGGTGCCAACAAGTACGTCCGTGACTGCACGAACGACGCTGATGACAAGAACGTGGACGTGCCCAAGGCGAGTGCGTCGCCGTCGTATGTTTTCCGGGTGAACCGGGACCTGGTGGTCCTGAACGACGTGAACTCGGGCAACGTATGGCTGGTGAACCAGAACATGCAGCTGGTGAACAACTGGGACGACGTCATTCCACCCAAG
>NZ_JBNHGJ010000095.1:0-692 GCF_059091165.1 Arthrobacter sp. Hb9-2
ACCTTCCGCGGCCGGTCCCGCTGCCGCCGCGCCACCTGCCGCAGAACGTGCGGTCCTGTCCCGGTCCGAACCGGTGGCGCTGGAAATCCCGGCCATCGGTGTTCGCACCGAACTCCTCAGCCTTGGCCTGCGGGAGAACGGCTCGCTGGAGGTGCCCCGGGACGACGGCAACGGGGCCCCTGCCAGCTGGTACAACGGCTCCCCCACCCCCGGGGAACGAGGACCATCGGTCATGCTGGGCCATGTCAACTCCCCCAATGGACGCGGGGGCGTCTTCGCAGACCTCCGCAAGCTCGTTCCCGGGATGGAGGTCGCCGTGTCCCGCGCTGACGGCAGCACCGCCGTTTTCACTGTTGACCGCGGCGAGCTCTACAGCAAGAACGAATTCCCGACTCTTGAGGTTTATGGAAACACCGCAGGATCCGAACTCCGCCTCATCACCTGCGACGGCTACGATCCCGCCACGGGCCTCTTCGACGACAACTACGTGATCTACGCAAAACTCAAAGCCTGACAGGCGGCCGCGACTCCCCGAAGGGGTGTGCGGCCAGGACGGAAGAGCCATGAAGAACCGCACTCCCCTGCTGGCCTCGCTGGCACTTTCGTCCCTGCTGCACTCCGGCTGCGCAGCAGCGGCGGGGTCCGTAGGAGCGGTGCCCGCACCGCCGTCGGACGCTGCTGCCGCCGCCCCT
>NZ_JBNHGJ010000096.1:0-618 GCF_059091165.1 Arthrobacter sp. Hb9-2
CGGCTTTCTTAGCGATTTCCAGGACGCGAAGTTCCAAAGGAAGAAGCGTCCCTGCTTTTCGTCGCGGCATGCTGAAAGAATAGGAAGATACCTTCCTTAAGTCAATGCCCGGCGTACCTGTTGATGTCTCTCGAAACCCGCTTCGTCCTAGATCCCTAGCCACACGAAACAGCCGGCCTGCAACCGTGCCGGCGTCCGGTGAAGGATTCCTCAGCGGGCAGTGTCCCGGATTCTTCCATGGGTATGTACCAGTCAGGTCGGAAGCCGATTATCAGTTGGGCTTGATCCTCCACTGTCGTGGTCGCGAGTCGTCGCGCGTCCATTCTTAAACTTGTTCACTGCGCTGAATGCATCCGTGAACCAGACACTCTCATCGGGATTCCCCTGTGCCAGTACCGTTCCGCCTTCTGCGACAAGGCAGCGACGGGCTGGGCCCCCTTTCAAAGAGAGGGATGTGCGCGATGTTGCGCCCGCTACGGGGCTTGGCCGGCGCCGGCAGCCACCCCGGCCCTCTTGCGGCGGCCCTTCACCAGAGACCAAACGGCGAGGGCGGCGACGGCTGCTGCCACCCCGCCCGCCACTGCGGGCAGGGCACCGGAGGAGCCGCCGGCTGGTTGG
>NZ_JBNHGJ010000097.1:0-593 GCF_059091165.1 Arthrobacter sp. Hb9-2
CAACACAGTTAGTGAGAAATGATGACGCTCAAGGTTTCGATCATTGCCGGCAATCCCAAGCCGCAGTCCCGCACCCTGAAGGTAGCCCAGACCCTCGTTGAGAAATTGCTCGAGGCCGGCTCCTACGAGGTGGAGGTCATTGACCTCGCAGAACACGTCGAGGAGATCTTCGCGTGGCCCAGCGAGAAAATGGCTGCGCTGAACGCCAGTGTCGCTGCCAGTGATGTGGCGGTTTTCGCCTCACCCACCTACAAGGCAACCTACACCGGGCTTCTGAAGGCCTTCCTTGATCGCTACCCCGCCAACGCACTGGCAGGAGTGACAGCCATCCCGGTCATGACCGGCGCCGACCAGACCCACTCCATGGGCCCCACGGTCAACCTGGCACCACTGCTCGTTGAACTCGGCGCGACCGTACCAGGACGCGGGTTCTACTTCGTCACCGGCCAGATGGACCACCTCGACGAGGTCGTCCAGAACGCCGCCGACGAATACGCCGCGAACCTGCGCCGGCTCGGCAACGTTGCCACCGCCCTGCGCGTCAGCATCCCTTCCGCTTAACCGTGTTGATCCGTCACAACTAGGAGACACAC
>NZ_JBNHGJ010000098.1:0-589 GCF_059091165.1 Arthrobacter sp. Hb9-2
CCAGCTAGTTTGCAGCGCAATACTTCTAATCCCCGCCACAGTCATTACCGTCAAAAGGCTGATCCACCACAACGCCCGCCAAGCATAAAAGGCCTCTCTCCGGCCAGATTCATTGACTTCGAAAGTTCTTCAGCATTACCTCGAGGAACCCGGCGCCGTGTGGGCTGCCCTCGGATGGATCACAGTCGAGCCCATGGGCCCCGGGCGGTCACTAAGACTTGCCCAGGCCACAATTAAGGCAACTACCACGACTACCAGCAGAAGGGCCGCAACAAGAATTCCCCGAGTCTTCATACCGGCACACTAATCGGCACCCGGCGATCCCCGCCCCTTCCAACTGATGCGATCAAGGCTCTTGTCCGTAAGCCCGGCGAATCAGGGGACAATCCACCGCCCGTTCAGGGATCCCTTACCGAGCGCGTAAGCGCCTGGCAGACCACCGATTACGGGACGACTTGAGCTACTACGTACACAACTGTGGCGGGCCCATGGCGGGGCTATTGTTGAGACCGTGAAATTTGTGGGTGGAGAAGTCATCAGTCGACAAACAGGAGTCGAGCCGCGGTGAGAGATGGAGCGGGCTCTGGTG
>NZ_JBNHGJ010000099.1:0-550 GCF_059091165.1 Arthrobacter sp. Hb9-2
GCCGTGATCGTCGCCGTGATCTGGGGCATCATCGCCGCGGTCCTGGCCTCGATCGGCCGCAAGGAACTCAAACAAATCAAAGGCATGCCCCAGACAGGCGAAACACTCTCTGAAATTCCCCCAACCCTAAAACCAGGTGAGGTAAACCGATGAGCGATAACCCGGACGCAATCCGCCAAGACATTGAAGAAACCCGCGCACGCCTGGGCACCAACGTGGACGCGGTCGCCGACAAAGTTACCCCCTCCAACATCGTCCACCGCCAGACTGAAAAAGTCACAGAATCAGTGAAGGACGCCGTGACAGGGGTCAAGGAGAAAATCATGGGAGCAGCAGACTCAACCACCACCCGGGTCCAGGACAAGGTCTCCTCCGGCACCGGGCACGCCGGGGACGCCCTGCACAGCACCGGCGAATCCCTGCACGGAGCCAAGGACACCGCCGCCGCCAAACTCTCTGACGCCGGCACCGCACTCTCCCACGCACCGGACCAGGTCAAAGCCAAAACCCAGGGCAACCCCCTGGCCGCCGGCCTGATCGCCTTCGGCGC
>NZ_JBNHGJ010000100.1:0-478 GCF_059091165.1 Arthrobacter sp. Hb9-2
TCCTGGTACACCGAAGCCTCCCTCGTCCTGGACCTGGACGGCAACCCCCAACCCGTCATCGAACGCGAGGAAAAGTCCGAAATGGCCGTCACCGTCGGCGCCGACGGCTTCTCCTACACCCGGCCCAGCGAAGCAGCCGCGGCTGAAGGCTTCAAGCTCGGAGCGCAGCTCTAGCCATGCTGGATGCCAAGACGATCGAGGCCATCGCCGACGAACTGCTGGAGGCAGGCCGCACCCGCACGCCGGTGCCGCGCCTGACTGCCCGCTACCCGCACATGACGGTGGAGGACTCCTACGCCGTGCAGCAGTTGTGGCGGCGCCGGAACGAGGAAGCCGGCCGGACCCTGGTGGGCCGCAAAATTGGCCTCACGTCCAAGGCCATGCAGGACGCCACCGGCATCACCGAACCGGACTACGGCGCCATCTTCGATGACATGGTGCTGGAGACCGGCTGCTCGGTGGAGTGGGACCAGTACAC
>NZ_JBNHGJ010000101.1:0-473 GCF_059091165.1 Arthrobacter sp. Hb9-2
AGGTTGCAGTTGATCACGAAGTTCAGGTTGTCCAGGTTCTCGTTCGCGGCGAGCTGGAGCAGGCCGCGGGATTCCGGCTCGTCCATTTCCCCGTCGCCCAGGAACGCCCAGACCTGCTGGTCGGAGGTGTCTTTCAGGCCCCGGTTGTGCAGGTAGCGGTTGGACTGGGCCTGGTAGATCGCGTTCATCGGCCCGATGCCCATCGAGACCGTGGGGAATTCCCAGAACGACGGCATCAGCCGCGGGTGCGGGTACGAGGACAGGGCATGGCCCTCGCGGGACTTTTCCTGCCGGAACCCGTCCAGGTCCTCCTCGGAGAGCCGGCCTTCCATAAACGCCCTCGCGTACATGCCGGGGGAGGCGTGGCCCTGGAAGAAGACCTGGTCCCCGCCGCCGGGGTGGTCCTTGCCGCGGAAGAAGTGGTTGAAGCCCACCTCGTACAGGGTCGCGGCCCCGGCGTAGGTGGAGATGTG
>NZ_JBNHGJ010000102.1:0-423 GCF_059091165.1 Arthrobacter sp. Hb9-2
GCTCCTTGTACAGCACCCCGACGGCGGCGGCGGCGAGCAGGAACTTCACCACCACGTCCTCGCGGTCCTCCTGCGTCGCGTTTTCCATGCCCGGCGCGAAATGCAGCGCGTAATACAGCACCGCCGGGATGATCCCGGCAGCCCCGTTCGTCGGGGCGGTGACCACGCGCCCGCCGGAGGCGTTCTCCTCGTTCACGGCAAGGGCGATCAAGTTAACCCACTCCTGCCAATACTTCGGGTCGTGGAAGTCCTCGTCCTGGCCTTCACCGTCAGGCCGGGAGCTTTCCTTCTGGAGCCGCTCGTACCAGTCAGGGGCACGGCGGCGGACCTTCAGCCCGCCCGGCAGCACGCCTTCACGCTTCAGGGATGTGGCAACGCAGCCCTCCATAACGGAGTAGATATGCAGCAGGCCCGCCCGGATTT
>NZ_JBNHGJ010000103.1:0-415 GCF_059091165.1 Arthrobacter sp. Hb9-2
GGCCGGGCATGGCCACACCCTGGTGCGCCTTGGCCTGCTCCACCAGCGCCTCCACCGTGGCCAGCACGCCGCGGGCAATGATCCGGGCATGGTCGCGCAGGAACATCCGGCCCAGCGTGGCAACCTGGTCGTTGCGGGACCGGCCCGCGCGGAGCTTGCCGCCGAGCTGGGTTCCGGCGCGCTCAATCAGGCCCCGCTCCAGCGAGCCGTGCACGTCCTCGTCGGACTCCGCAGGCAGGTAGGCGCCGGAGGCGACGTCCTCATCAAGCTGCGTGAGGGCAGCCAGCATGCCGTCCAGTTCGGCGTCGTCCAGCAGCCCGGCCTTGTGCAGCACCCGGGCGTGCGCCTTGGACCCGGCGATGTCGTAGCGGGCCAGCCGCCAGTCAAAGTGCGTGGACTTGCTCAGCGCCGCCAG
>NZ_JBNHGJ010000104.1:0-404 GCF_059091165.1 Arthrobacter sp. Hb9-2
ACTACGACCATCAGCAGAAGTGCAGCAACGAGAATTACGCGGGGTTTCATACCCGCATACTAAATGGCGTCAGGGGCACTCCCGGGCGCTCTTGTCAGTTTCCGAAGTCGGTTGCAGAAAATGTCCACAACCGCCCGATGGGGGATCCCATTCGAAGGCAGGAGCGTCCGTTGGGCCACCGGCTTCCCGGACGCCTTAGCGAGCATCCGGACAGCTAGCATGAGAACTTGCACTCGTATCTACAGGGATCTTTGGGGCCAGCTTGATCTCAAATGGAGGCTCTGTCTCCGTGAAGGCCTGTCCTGGTAACTAGTAGGCTTTTTTGGGTTGGCTTTGCGCCCAAGCATTATTCGGGCATCTATTGGGGGAAAATTTTCATGAAGTACCGCTGGGCCACGTTCACC
>NZ_JBNHGJ010000105.1:0-399 GCF_059091165.1 Arthrobacter sp. Hb9-2
TGCAGGACGCCACCGGCATCACCGAACCGGACTACGGCGCCATCTTCGATGACATGGTGCTGGAGACCGGCTGCTCGGTGGAGTGGGACCAGTACACCCACCCGCGGGTGGAGGTGGAACTCGCGTTCGTGCTCAAGGACGGGCTCAAAGGCCCCGGTGTCACCATCTTCGACGTCCTCAACGCCACGGACTACGTGGTCCCGGCCCTCGAAATCCTCGACTCCAGGATCGAGATGGAAGGCCGCACCATCGTGGACACCATCTCCGACAACGCCGCCATGGGCGCCATGGTGATCGGCGGGCGCCCGGTGAAGCCCGACGCCGTGGACCTCCGCTGGGTCTCCGCCATCCTCTACAAGAACCAAACCGTGGAAGAAACCGGCGTCGCCGCCGGCGTCC
>NZ_JBNHGJ010000106.1:0-350 GCF_059091165.1 Arthrobacter sp. Hb9-2
GATGAGTTCGTGTCCGTACAACTGGCGTAATCATGGCCCTTCGGGGCCATTGTTTCTCTGTGGAGGAGTCCATGACGAAAGATGAACTGATTGCCCGTCTCCGCTCGCTGGGTGAACAACTGAACCGTGATGTCAGCCTGACGGGGACGAAAGAAGAACTGGCGCTCCGTGTGGCAGAGCTGAAAGAGGAGCTTGATGACACGGATGAAACTGCCGGTCAGGACACCCCTCTCAGCCGGGAAAATGTGCTGACCGGACATGAAAATGAGGTGGGATCAGCGCAGCCGGATACCGTGATTCTGGATACGTCTGAACTGGTCACGGTCGTGGCACTGGTGAAGCTGCATACT
>NZ_JBNHGJ010000107.1:0-342 GCF_059091165.1 Arthrobacter sp. Hb9-2
CCACCGTCACCGGCGTGGCCCGCGACGATCTCGAGGACGAGGGCGTGTGGCTGTACGCCGAGACGGTCCGCAAGATCCACGAACTGAACCCGGGCACGGGGGTGGAGCTGCTGATCCCCGACTTTTCCGGCAAACCTGAACACATCAAAGCGATCTGCGATTCCAAGCCCGAGGTGTTCGCGCACAACGTCGAGACCGTGCCCAGGATTTTCAAGCGGATCCGGCCGGCGTTCCGCTATGAGCGGTCCCTGGATGTGATCACGCAGGGCCGGAACCTGGGCATGGTGACCAAGTCCAACCTGATCCTGGGGATGGGCGAGACCCGCGAGGAGATCTCCGAAG
>NZ_JBNHGJ010000108.1:0-315 GCF_059091165.1 Arthrobacter sp. Hb9-2
TCCTGGGGATGGGCGAGACCCGCGAGGAGATCTCCGAAGCGCTGCGGGACCTGCACGAGGCAGGCTGTGACCTGATCACCATCACCCAGTACCTGCGTCCGTCCGAGCGGCACCTGCCGGTGGACCGGTGGGTCAAGCCGCAGGAATTCGTGGACCTCCAGGACGAGGCCACCGAGATCGGCTTCCTCGGCGTCATGAGTGGCCCGCTGGTCCGTTCCTCCTACCGCGCCGGCAGGCTCTGGGCCACCGCGATGCGCAAGAAGGGCTGGGAGATCCCGGCAGAACTGGCCCACATCGAGTCCTCCGGCACCACCC
>NZ_JBNHGJ010000109.1:0-315 GCF_059091165.1 Arthrobacter sp. Hb9-2
AGGTGGGCTGCCAGGGCGAGGTCGGGTCGGCGTCGTCGATGGCTGCCGCGGGGCTGGCCGAGGTGATGGGCGGGACCCCTGCGCAGGTGGAAAACGCCGCGGAGATCGCGATGGAGCACAACCTGGGCCTGACGTGTGATCCGATCGGCGGGCTGGTCCAGGTGCCGTGCATCGAACGCAACGCGATCGCCGCAGCGAAGGCCATCAATGCCGCGAAGATGGCGCTCTGGGGCGACGGGTCCCACCGGGTGTCCCTGGACGAGGTCATCATCACGATGCGCGAGACCGGCAAGGACATGAGCTCCAAATACAAGG
>NZ_JBNHGJ010000110.1:0-315 GCF_059091165.1 Arthrobacter sp. Hb9-2
AGGTGGGCTGCCAGGGCGAGGTCGGGTCGGCGTCGTCGATGGCTGCCGCGGGGCTGGCCGAGGTGATGGGCGGGACCCCTGCGCAGGTGGAAAACGCTGCGGAGATCGCGATGGAGCACAACCTGGGCCTGACGTGTGATCCGATCGGCGGGCTGGTGCAGGTGCCGTGCATCGAACGCAACGCGATCGCCGCCGCGAAGGCCATCAACGCCGCGAAAATGGCGCTCTGGGGCGACGGGTCCCACCGGGTGTCCCTGGACGAGGTCATCATCACGATGCGCGAGACCGGCAAGGACATGAGCTCCAAATACAAGG
>NZ_JBNHGJ010000111.1:0-301 GCF_059091165.1 Arthrobacter sp. Hb9-2
CCGCCACGGCCTGCACCACATCGAAATCTTCGCCACCACCGACCAGTACGAACACATCCTCACCGTCATGAACACCGCCACCAACCCCCGCACCACCAGTGCAGGCACTGGCGCTGCTGCTGGTACTGGTACTGGTACGGGTACGGGTACTGGTACGGGTACTGGTACGGGTACTGGTACTGGTACGGGTACTGGTGCTGGCACTGATTCCTGGCGGGACGGCGATGTGGACCTGGACCGGCGCACCCGGCCACAGAAACAGCTCGAGGGAATCGTCAGCGCCGTCAAAACCGCCCTGGCC
>NZ_JBNHGJ010000112.1:0-281 GCF_059091165.1 Arthrobacter sp. Hb9-2
CGGATGGCGGCTTAGAACTTCTTTGTCGCCGATAGGCGCAGCGTCATCGATCGCGAGCCGGGCCCGCCCCTTCCACCCAGGTCGATCCCGGTCGTCCAGCCGTCTCCGGGGTTAAGCCCCAGGCCGATTTCGAACTGGAGTTCATCGCGCAGCCAGTCATTGGTGGTGATGCTGTACTGCGATGGGCCGCCCAGATCGGCATAATCCAGCAACTGCGGACTGGCCTGGTTGAACTCATGGCGCCATTCGAACCGCGCGCGGGGCGCAAAGGCACCTAGGTG
>NZ_JBNHGJ010000113.1:0-277 GCF_059091165.1 Arthrobacter sp. Hb9-2
TCATCTACTCGAAGTACGGCGGAACCGAGGTCAAGGTCGGCGGGGAAGAGTACCTGGTGCTCTCCGCCCGCGACGTGCTGGCCATCGTCACCAAGTAAGGCCCATCAGCTGAGTCCGGCGGCTCGGGCGCGCGCAGTCGACGCCCGCAGCCGGAATCACGGACAACCGAAATGCCCCGGCTGCCTCCTCTAGCAGCGCAGCCGGGGCATTTTGCGTGAAAGGAACAAATTCATGGCAAAGCAGTTGGAGTTCAACGACGCCGCCCGCAAGGCGCTGG
>NZ_JBNHGJ010000114.1:0-276 GCF_059091165.1 Arthrobacter sp. Hb9-2
GGCCGACGCCCTCGTCGAACGCGTCACCGGCACCCCGGGCGGGATCAACGGGGTCGAGATCCAGCTTGTGATGACCGACCGCACCCTCTTCCAAGGCGACAGTGAACCAGCCAGACTCACCGGCTACGGCGTCGTCCCCGGCAGCTGGGCCAGAAAAGCAGTCGTGGGAGCGTTTGGTCCAGAGCCTGCCGGCAGGGAAACAGCTATCCCGGAGAATGCCGGGTTCAAGGTCTGGCTTCGCCGGCTCTACACCGCACCAACCACCGGCGAACTGGT
>NZ_JBNHGJ010000115.1:0-270 GCF_059091165.1 Arthrobacter sp. Hb9-2
GCTGCCCCAACATCTTTGAGTGCTGGGAGGACAAGGAAGCCACGTTCCTGATCGGCGGGTCCGAGTGCACCCGGCGGTGTGATTTCTGCCAGATCGATACCGGCAAACCCTCCCCGGTGGACCGGTTCGAACCGAGCAAGGTTGCCAGGTCGGTGCAGGCGATGCAGCTGCGCTACGCCACCGTCACCGGCGTGGCCCGCGACGATCTCGAGGACGAGGGCGTGTGGCTGTACGCCGAGACGGTCCGCAAGATCCACGAACTGAACCCGG
>NZ_JBNHGJ010000116.1:0-255 GCF_059091165.1 Arthrobacter sp. Hb9-2
ATCCGGGCTCGTATCCAAGCAGCCGCGCAGGCCCCGGCGATTCAATCTCTACCGAATGTTGCAGCGAAGAAAACCGCGCTGGAAGCGGCAACCAGACAACCACCGGAACCCGATAGCTCCCGCTTTGAATTCGAAGCGAAGAGAAAAGGGCTCTCGGACCTGATCGCCAAGGACGAGCAGGCACTCAAGACTCTACAAAATGCGATGAACGATCCGTTCGAGGTGAGCTGGGCAAGACGACAGGGGCAATCCCTC
>NZ_JBNHGJ010000117.1:0-254 GCF_059091165.1 Arthrobacter sp. Hb9-2
TCCAGGACACATAAAGCATCCGTACTGGGCAGAGAAGAAACCAGGCGACCGCTATTCGTTGATATTCCACCCTTGAGCACCCGCCGCAGAACAAACGTCTGCGCAACGGGCATATACTCCTGACAAACATTCCCCCCGTCATTCAACGGTTGGATGCTTGTAGGTGCTCCTTAGAAAGGAGGTGATCCAGCCGCACCTTCCGGTACGGCTACCTTGTTACGACTTAGTCCCAATCGCCAGTCCCACCTTCGACA
>NZ_JBNHGJ010000118.1:0-251 GCF_059091165.1 Arthrobacter sp. Hb9-2
CTTCCACAGCGACCACGGGTCGGTCTACTGCTCCAAGGCCTACGCCCAGCTCTGCAAGAAGTTCGGCGTCACCCAGTCGATGGGCGCCGTCGGCTCGTCGGCCGACAACGCACTCGCGGAGTCGTTCAACGCCACGATGAAGCGCGAGGTCCTCCAAGACACCGCCTGCTGGCCCGACGAGCTGACCTGCCGCCGGCAGGTCTTCAGATGGCTCGTCCGCTACAACACCCGCCGCCGTCACAGCTGGTGCG
>NZ_JBNHGJ010000119.1:0-250 GCF_059091165.1 Arthrobacter sp. Hb9-2
GCGCACAAAACCATAGATTGCTCTTCTGTAAGGTTTTGAATTACTGATCGCACTTTATCGTTTTGCATCTTAATGCGTTTTCTTAGCTTAAATCGCTTATATCTGGCGCTGGCAATAGCTGATAATCGATGCACATTAATTGCTAGCGAAAATGCAAGAGCAAAGACGAAAACATGCCACACATGAGGAATACCGATTCTCTCATTAACATATTCAGGCCAGTTATCTGGGCTTAAAAGCAGAAGTCCAA
>NZ_JBNHGJ010000120.1:0-249 GCF_059091165.1 Arthrobacter sp. Hb9-2
TCCAGGACACATAAAGCATCCGTACTGGGCAGAGAAGAAACCAGGCGACCGCTATTCGTTGATATTCCACCCTTGAGCACCCGCCGCAGAACAAACGCCTGCGCAACGGGCATATACTCCTGACAAACATTCCCCCCCGTCATTCAACGGGCGGATGCTTGTAGGTGCTCCTTAGAAAGGAGGTGATCCAGCCGCACCTTCCGGTACGGCTACCTTGTTACGACTTAGTCCCAATCGCCAGTCCCACCT
>NZ_JBNHGJ010000121.1:0-243 GCF_059091165.1 Arthrobacter sp. Hb9-2
CGATCTGGCAGAAATCACACCGCCGGGTGCACTCGGACCCGCCGATCAGGAACGTGGCTTCCTTGTCCTCCCAGCACTCAAAGATGTTGGGGCAGCCAGCCTCCTCACACACCGTGTGCAGGCCTTCCTTCTTCACCAGGTTCTTAAGCTGGACGAACTCCGGCCCCATCTGGACCTTGGCCTTGATCCAGTCCGGCTTCCGCTCCACCGGGACAGCAGAGTTGCGCTGTTCAACGCGCAAAA
>NZ_JBNHGJ010000122.1:0-236 GCF_059091165.1 Arthrobacter sp. Hb9-2
ACGGGTCCCACCGGGTGTCCCTGGACGAGGTCATCATCACGATGCGCGAGACCGGCAAGGACATGAGCTCCAAATACAAGGAAACGGCCATGGGCGGACTCGCCGTCAACGTCGTCGAATGCTGAAGGAAGAAGACTAATGACATTGGCACCTGAAGGCCGGAAGCTTTTGCGCGTTGAACAGCGCAACTCTGCTGTCCCGGTGGAGCGGAAGCCGGACTGGATCAAGGCCAAGGT
>NZ_JBNHGJ010000123.1:0-233 GCF_059091165.1 Arthrobacter sp. Hb9-2
AAACAGCTATCCCGGAGAATGCCGGGTTCAAGGTCTGGCTTCGCCGGCTCTACACCGCACCAACCACCGGCGAACTGGTCGCGATGGACTCCAAGGCACGGCTCTTCCCACCGGGCCTCCGCCGGTTCATTCAAATCAGGGATGCTTCTATATACGTCAAGCCCATCTTGTTCGATCGATCCGGCACGCGCGTACATGATCTTTTACCAGGCGCAGATTAGCTTCTTGAGTGA
>NZ_JBNHGJ010000124.1:0-202 GCF_059091165.1 Arthrobacter sp. Hb9-2
TATTCGTTGATATTCCACCCTTGAGCACCCGCCGCAGAACAAACGTCTGCGCAACGGGCATATACTCCTGACAAACATTCCCCCCGTCATTCAACGGGCGGATATTTGTAGGTGCTCCTTAGAAAGGAGGTGATCCAGCCGCACCTTCCGGTACGGCTACCTTGTTACGACTTAGTCCCAATCGCCAGTCCCACCTTCGACA